>JABBZI010000019.1 GCA_012955965.1 Clostridioides difficile | reverse complement strand
ATAACAAATAGAATAAAATTATGAATATGAAAAATGAATTTAATATCAAAAAATGTAACAAAAAGGAATGAGAATAAAAAACAAAATTAAAAATTATAATAAAAAAAATTATATATTCGATTAAAAATTCAAAATAAAAATAGTGAAATTTCAGAAATATCAATATTATTATATAATAAAATAGAAAAATACTATATATATTCGATAAAATAAAATTTAAACATATAATATTTTATGTATATATTAATAAAAGGAAATATTGTGTTATAATGGTATCGTATAAAATCATTTACGGGGGTGGTATTAAAATGTTTCAATTTGAAACACAAATACACAAATTAAGACATGATGTTTTAACGGCAATAGCTAGACTTGGAAAAGAAGATAACCTTACAAGAGAAGCAATGGATAATATTCAATATGAAATAATAAAAGGTGAGAAACCTACATACAGATGTTGTGTTTATAAAGAAAGAGCCATAATATCTGAGAGAGTAAATGTAAGTATGGGTTTAGAACCAGGTCAAGATAAAATAGATTTAGATACAATGGATATAGGAGAAGATGAACAAATTATATATATTTTGGAGGCTGCATGTGATAGTTGTCCAATAAATGAATTTACAGTAACTGATATTTGTAGAGGATGCCTAGCACATAGATGTAAAGAAGCCTGTAAATTTGGTGCTATAACACATGTCGGAGGAATGGCTTATATAAATCATGAATTATGTAAGGCTTGTGGAATGTGTAAAAAAGCTTGTCAATATGATGCCATCTCAGAGGTTGTTAGACCATGCAAGAGTGTATGCCCAACTAATGCCTTAGGATTTGATAGAGAGAATATGAAAGCTATGATACATGAAGATAAGTGTTTAAACTGTGGTGCATGTATGTCAGCCTGCCCATTTGGAGCAATATCTGATAAGAGTTTGATAGCTCCTGTAGCAAGACAATTAGTTCAAAATGAAAAAATGTATGCAGTAGTAGCCCCTGCTATAACAGGTCAAGTTGAGGCAAATGTTACATATGGTCAAATAAAGAATGCTATAAAATCATTAGGATTTGTAGATGTACTAGAAGCTGCTTGTGGAGCAGATGCAGTTACAGTGCATGAAAGCTTAGAGTTTGCTGAAAGAATGGAAAAAGGAGAATCTTTTATGACAAATTCTTGTTGCCCAGGATTTGTTGGTTACATAGAAAAGACATTCCCAAATCATGTAGGAAAAATATCATCTACAGTATCTCCTATGATAGCTAGTGGAAGATTTATAAAAAGTTATGAGCCAGATGCTAAGGTTGTATTTATAGGACCATGTACAGCTAAAAAGAGTGAGGCAGCCAAGAAAGAATTAAAGGGTGCAGTGGATTATGTACTGACTTTTGAAGAAATAATGGCATTATTTGAGGCATTTGATATAGACTTAGCTAAGTGTTCAAATGAAGATATAGATGACGCATCAATATTTGGAAGAGGTTTTGGAGCTGCTGGAGGTCTTACAAAAGCTATAGAGAATTATCTTGCTGAAAAAGGTATAGGTGTTAACTTTGAACCTGTAAAGATTTCTGGTGCAAGAGAAATCAAGAAAACTATGACTATGGCTAATTTAGGAAAATTAGAAGGTAACTTTATAGAGGGAATGATGTGTGAAGGCGGATGTATAAACGGTTCTGGTAAGTTCTTATCAGGTGCAAAGGTTAAAGCCACTTTTGATAGAAAAAATTCTCAATCAACTAAGAAGAGTGTCTTAGCAAATACTAAGATAAAAGATTTTAGTAATATAAATTTAGAAAAATAAAAAGAATATAAAATACATATTGTATAGAGTTGTTCTAAGTTGCGGTTTGACTTTTGGACAACTCTATTTTTATTTTTGACTATTTAGTAATTTAAAATAAAAATTATATATATCTAAAATAAAAATTACATATATAATATTTTGTATATAACTTAACAAAGTATACGCCTGTGTTATAATAATTTATGGAAATAAATGAAAATACAATGTATATAATAGTAGAAATATAGTAAAAAAGATGTGAATTATAGGGAGGATTACTTATGTTTGAGTTTGAAACGCAACTAAAAAGGTTGAAGCATGAAGTTTTAACAGCAGTAGCAAGATTATCGATTGAAGAAAATTTAACAAAAGAAAATATAGAAAAAATTCCATATGAAATAATCAAAGGAGAAAAGGCAAGATATAGATGTTGTGTTTATAAGGAGAGAGAGGTAGTTCTTGAAAGAGCACAACTTGCATTAAGTTTAACACCAAATAGTAAATATGGAGATATAAATCCAGATTTAGTAAATTTAGATACAGATGAGCAAATTATATATATAGTGGAAGCAGCCTGTGATAGATGCCCAATAAATGAATTTACAGTTACAGAACTTTGTAGAGGTTGTCTAGCACATAGATGTAAAGAAGCATGTAAATTTGGGGCAATTTCTTACATAAACGGAAGAGCATATATAAATCATGATTTATGTAAAGCTTGTGGAATGTGCAAAAGTTCCTGTCAATATGATGCTATATCTGAAGTTGTAAGACCTTGCAAGAGCGTCTGTCCAACAGGGGCATTGGATTTTAATAGAAATACTATGAAAGCGATGATACATGAAGGTGATTGTATAAATTGTGGAGCATGTATGTCAGCATGTCCATTTGGAGCAATATCTGATAAAAGCTTGATAGCACCTGTTGCAAAAAAACTTGCAAAGAAGGAAAAAATGTATGCAATAGTAGCTCCAGCTATAACAGGTCAAATTGATAGTAATATTACATATGGACAATTAAAAAATGCTATAAAGTCATTGGGATTTGTGGATATGATAGAAGCTTCTTGTGGGGCAGATGCAGTTACAGTTCATGAAAGTAATGAATTTATTGAGAGAATAAAATCTGGAGATGATTACATGACAAATTCATGTTGTCCTGGATTTTTTAAGTACATAGAGAAGATGTATCCAGATGAAAAAGATAAAATATCATCTACAGTATCTCCTATGGTAGCAACAGGAAGATTGGTAAAAAAAATTGATTCTGATGCTAAAATTGTATTTATAGGTCCATGTACAGCCAAGAAGAGTGAAGCAACAGATGAATGTCTAAAAGATGCAGTAGACTATGTGCTTACCTTTGAAGAGTTAATGGCATTGTTTGAATCATTTAATATAGATTTATCAAAATGTTCAAATGAAGATATAAATGATGGGTCAATTTTTGGAAGAGGATTTGGAGCATCTGGAGGTCTAACTAAATCAATACAAAACTATATTGCTGAGAAGGGAATTAGTTTTGATTTTGAGCCTATAAAAGTATCTGGTCCAAGACAAATTAAAAAAGCAATGACAATGGCTAAATTGGGTAGATTAGAGGGTAACTTTATAGAAGGAATGATGTGTGAAGAAGGATGTATTAATGGAGCTGGTAAGTTTTTATCAGGTGCAAAAGCTAAGAATACCTTTGATAGAAAAAATGGACAATCGACTAAAAAGAGTGTTTTATCTAATGATAAAATTAAAGAATTTGAAGATGTGACTTTAGAAAGATAGACTTAATTTTTATAAAAAGAATGGGGCTGTCGCACTAGAAAATAGTGCTACGCCCTTTTTTGTACAAAAAAGCAAATCCCAAGTTCAAAAGAACTTGAGATTCTTGTATAATATAATTCAGTTTACAAACTTTCTTGAAAATAATAAAGGGATTTCAAAGAACACTCTATTTATTGATGGTACAAAGATAGAGTCATCTTCCAATAGATATACTAAAAAAGTATTCTAAATTTATTATTTATAATAAAATATTATCTGAAAAAATGCTATTTTTATACCTTTATTTATCATGCATAATTTTACTTAGAACATAAACTTTATTTATAATAAACGTACACCTTAAACATTTGATTTAATTTCCAGTACAGGATTTTTTAATAATTGCTCAAAATCATCCTGTGGCATTGGCTTTGCATAAAAATATCCTTGTGCTAAATAACATCCAATTTCTTTTAGTATCCTCACTTGTTCTATACTTTCTACCCCTTCACATATAACTTTCATATTTAATTCTTTTGCTATATTTACCACCCCACACACAACAGCTTGTTCACGACTACCATGCATTCCTGTTTGTATAAATGTACGGTCTAACTTAATTATATCAATAGAAAATTGTTGTAATAAACCAAGAGATGAATATCCAGAACCAAAATCATCTATAGAAATAGGAAATCCTGATTCTTTTAGTTGATTAAAATGACTCGAAATCTGATTAAGATTTTCAATAAAAATGCTTTCTGTGACTTCTATTTCAAGGTATTTATGAGGTATTTTATATGAATCTGCTATTTCTATCAATCTTTCTGAGAAACCCTCATTATTAAAATGAATTCTGGAAAAATTACAAGATACTGGACTAATATTTAATCCTAAATCCATCCATCTCTTTAACATTTTGCAAACTTCCTCATAGATATAAAAGTCAATTTCTACCACAAATCCGTTTTTTTCAAAATAAGGAATGAATTCTCCAGGACTTATTATACCTTTATCTGGATAATTCCATCTTACTAGTGCTTCACTTCCTACCAATCTATTTGTATTCATGTCTACCTTTGGTTGAAAGTATGGAATAAACTCTCCATGTTCTAATGCTATTTGCATCCTATCTGTTAAGTTTCTTTGGTGTAATCCTTCCTCTCTCATAGCCATATCATAAAGCACAATACAACTTCTGTGTGTTATTTCTGTATTTCTTCTCGCATAATTTGCTAGGTCAAGCATGAGAGATATATCATGTTTTTCAACTTCATTTACTATGTATACGCCAAATACAAGAATAAGTTGGTAAGCTTTTCTCATTTTTTCTATCCAATCATTTAGTTGAGTGTCAATCTTAAAGAGACGTTCTTTTAAGCAATCCCAACTATTGTATTTTAATAACATAACAAATTGGTCTGCAGAAACGCGAGCACAAGATTCTTCAGAAGAGACAGTGTTTTGTAAAACTTTAGCTAATGCACAAAGTATTTCATCTCCTTCTGAAAATCCTAAAGTATCATTAATCATTCGAAATTGTTTTATATCTAAATAAACAATCACATATAAACCACCTTCTGCATTTCTTAAACTCTCAATAGCTTCTTTAGAAAATTTATTTAAATTCCAAATCCCTGTAAGACTATCTCGGTATAACAAACTCTCGATACGCTTGTTATTTTTTGACTTTAATAAAAGCAGAAAACTCAAAAGTATAATAATAATAACTGATATTATAATAATTCCTCCAATAATTGCCATCGGATGCTGATGAATAATATCTTGCCAAGTTATATCATATTGATCTATTGTATTTTTTAAAATTATTCTGTCCATTTCTTCTGTTGACATGTATTGAATACATTTATCTAGTATAGAAAACAACCTTGAATCTGCAGAATCAGAAATACCAATACTTATTTCTTCTGCATAGTTTGTTAAAGTTGAAACAGAAAATTTTTCATAACGAGAATTGGATAATAGATAATCTGCAATATAAGTATTTACATAAACAGCATCAACTTTATTCTTTAATACAGCATCAAAACATTCTTTTGGAGAATTATAATATTCTATGGTTCTATCCAGTTTCCCATCTTTAGTAATATTTTCTCCAATCAAAGAACCATTTACAGCTGCCACTTTTTTAATTTCATTTTCTTTTTCTCCACTAACTAAAACTACTGGAGCATGCAAATAATACTGTGTTGTTCTTATATTGTTTTTTTTGTTATTGATATAATCGTTTTCCATACCACAAACTACAGATATGCTAGAATCTTTTGATAATTGAAGTGCTTCATTATAATTCTTTGCAGAAACAAATCTAAATTTCAAACCAGTGTTATTTGTAATTGCCTTGAATAAATCAGCAACCACACCAGAAAACTCTCCTGTTTTAGAATCACTATATTCTAGTGGAATCTTTGTAACATCATAAACAGCTGAAATTTCACCAGATTGTTGTATATATTCTTGCTCATCTTTTGTAAATACTGGCTTCTGAGCAGTACTTATAGAAAAATACTTATTGTATAATTTTGTTTCATAACTAGAATTCCTAAGTGTCAATGTATTCAAAGCAGAATTTAGTTGAGATAATAAATCTGGCTTATGGTTTGAAACCACAGTGTAAAGTGGCTCTGGAGAAAATTGTGCTACACTTTTAAATGTACTAGTCCGACCAAGATGTGTTATAGCAACACCATCTAAGTTTCCATTTTCTAAATCTCTTAACAAATCATGTGTTTCTTTATAAGATACAATTTGAACTTTAAAATCATTTGTTTTACAATATTTTTTAAAGTTTTCAGCATCTTTACTATTACTAATAACACCCACTTTCATATCTTGAAAAGAATCAAAATCCTCATAATCATAACGAGTATCATCCACTCTTACATTTAAAGTTGTATAAATATTACACATTGGCAGTGTTGGAAAAAGCATTTCTTTTGTACGCTCTTTTGTATAATAGACACTAGGAAGAACATCTATCTCACCTGATTTTAACATTTCAAAAGCATTTTCCCAACTTTTACAATCTACTATTTCATATTTCCAGTTAGTGTATTTATTAATTTCCTGCAAATATTCAAAATTAAACCCTATATACTCACCATTTTCATTTCGACTCATATAATCACCATCATCATAATATCCGACTTTAATTGGAACCTTATCTGAAGCAGAGTCAAGTTCTATTGGAAAAGAAAGAAAAATCATACAAACAATCAGAATCAGTTGAAAGGTTTTTAACTTCAAAATTTTGTCCCCCTCCCTCTTAATAGCTATATTATATCATTTTCAATAGAAAAATAGAATATACTGCCAACTGTTTAACTTTCAGAATATTTCTCGAATTTCAAAAGTTGTATAGGGGTTACTTTATTTCCTCTAATTCGAGAATAAGTCTTATATAATTTTTCTAACTTCATCTCCTCAATAATTTGACTTAATAACCTTACAGAATCATCTTTTGGAACCATATAATCCATATTTAGTGGTAATTTAAATTGATAATTATCACAATAAGTAGCATAATTAATTTGTATAGTATTTTGTTTTTTAATACAAGTATTATACAAGAATCCCAAGCTCTTTTGAACTTGGGATTTACTTTTTTGTATAAAAAAGGGCGTAGCGCTATTTTCTAGCGTGACAACCCCGTTTTTTTTATGCCACAAATATGCCTAGAATTTGCCCTGTTTATATGTGTATTTTACTAAGTCAGGATTGTTATACTATAAATATGTAATAAATAAAATTTATAGGAGATTTTGGATGAAGAGAATAATATTAAGAGACATCATGTTTTTTGTTACTACATTGTCTGTAATTGCAATATTATTGATTGTAGTAAATATAACTACTAATGGTAAGATAAAATCAACAAGTGAATCTTATTTAAAGAGTGAAAAAAATAGTGTAAGTCAAAATAATATTCAAGGCAACACAAAAAATACTGCATTTAAGACTACTATACTAAGCACTGGAAAGTCAGACTGTATATTAATTGAGATAGGTGATAAAGTCATAATGATTGATACAGGAGAAGATAAAAATGGAGAACAAATAGTCGATAAATTAAAAGAAAAAGGAATAAATGAACTTGATTATTTGATTTTGACTCATTTGGATAAGGACCATATAGGTGGAGTTGATAGTGTACTATCTAGTGTCAAAGTAAAGAATCTGATACAAGCAAATTATAAGAAAGACAGTAAACAATATGATGAATATATGGATTCACTTAAAAAAGCTAATGTAGAACCAATAGTATTGAAGGAAAAGATGAATATTGTAATCAATAATGCAGAAATAAGCATACAACCAGCTTCAAAAAGTGAGTATGAGCTTTCAAATGATTATTCAATCATGACTAGTATAAATTATGGAGAACACAAATTTTTATTTGCTGGAGATGCAGAGGAAAAAAGATTGGAAGAGTTTATAAGTGAAAATAATTTAAAATATGACTTTGTTAAAATCCCTCATCATGGAAGGTATGACAAATTAACTGAAGCATTTTTAGAATCCATTTCTCCAAAATATGCTATTATTACTTGTTCAGATAAAAAAGCTCCAGGGGAAGAGGTCTTAAAAATATTACAAAAACTGAATGTAAAAACATTTTTGACTTCTGATGGAGATGTAGTTATCAATAGTGATGGTAAGACGTTGAGTGTGAGCCAGTAATTTTTTTGAGAAAATCTCTAAAAAAATTTTTAAAAAATCATTAGCAAATATTATCCCTTAAACATAGTATATTTTAGGAGCTGAAACTCCACATACAAAATAACTAGGAGGTAACATATTATGTTGGATAGATTTTTTGGTGAAGGCGGATTTGGCGGATGTGCTTGGTGGATAATAATATTATTCTTCTTATTCTTAGCATTCCAAGACTGTTGGGCTGAGATGGACTTATGTGCATGGATACCTTTCTTAATAGTATTATTAATACTTTGTGAATGCGGTGACGTTTTTGATGGAGGATGTGGATGCTAGAAAAATCAATTTAGATGGTTTAACAAAGCTTATGGTGGGTATAAGTAAAATACCAAACCAATCACAATCTAGTGTTTGAAGGTAGTCGGAAATCCCCCGCTACCTTCTTTTTTTTAATGTTCAAAATCTATTTTTGAATTATTTCATTTACATATAATAATTTTTACTATAAAGTCTGATATAATTAAAAAGAAAATAAACTTTATTTATAGGAGATGTAAAAATGGCTATAGTGGATAAGATTTTCAATGAGATAAAACTTATGGTCGCAAGACTTTTATTAGGAAAGAAATACAGTGAATATGAAGAAAAAGATTTAGTGTATAATACAGAAGAAGAAGTTATACTTATTACCTTGAAACGTCTAGTTTTTCAAGGAAAGGTGAATGAAGCAGAAGAGATTTTATTTGATAAATCTAACACTGTAAATACTGAAAATATGCAGTATATAGCAATAGAATTTTATACTATGCTTATGGAAAAAACTGATGAAGAATTAGAAGCTATGAACTTTTCTAAAAAAGAAGTCTATCAAGGAATAGAAGATATTAGAAAAGTATTGAACTTGGAGTAAAAGATATATGAGAATATTGAAATAAATTAATGCTAAGGTGAGAATATTATATTTAAACATATAAAATATAATATTCTTATTTTATTAGTTATATGAGTATATCTAATTTACCATAAAACTATCTTGAAAAAAATTAATCTTAATTGTATAATATTACTTTGAGTGAAAAAGTATTAACATTTTTTTATAAGATGTTTTACTAAAAAAATATATATAAATATACTGTTATCAATAAGAAATTTAATTTAGTGAGGTGTTAAGATGAAAGTAGGATTTGACCACAAAAAATATTTAGAAGAGCAGTCTAAATATATCTTAGAAAGAGTAAATAATTTTGACAAGCTTTATTTAGAGTTTGGAGGAAAATTGATGGGAGACCTTCATGCAAAAAGAGTACTTCCAGGATTTGATGAAAATGCAAAAATAAAAGTATTACAACATATGAAAGAGAAAGTTGAAGTTGTAATTTGTGTATATGCAGGAGATATAGAAAGAAATAAAATAAGAGGAGACTTTGGTATCACTTATGATATGGAAGTTTTAAGGTTAATAGATGATTTAAGAGGTTATGAGTTAGATGTAAATAGTGTAGTAATTACTAGATTTGAAGGACAACCTGCCACAACTGTATTTATAAATAAATTAGAACGTAGAGGAATTAAAGTTTATAAGCATTATCCTACAAAAGGATATCCATCAGATGTTGAGACTATAGTTAGTGATGAAGGATATGGAGCAAATGAGTATATAGAAACTACGAAACCAATAGTAGTAGTAACAGCACCAGGTCCTAATAGTGGAAAACTTGGTACTTGTTTAAGTCAATTATATCATGAAAATAAAAGAGGAAATGTAGTTGGATATTCTAAGTTTGAGACATTCCCCGTTTGGAATGTACCTGTGAAGCATCCTTTAAATATAGCTTATGAAGCAGCTACAGTTGATTTAAAAGATGTAAATATGATAGACTCATTCCATCTTGAAACTTATGGCGAAATGTCAGTAAACTACAATAGAGATTTAGAGTTATTCCCAGTACTTAAGAAAATAATAGAGAAGATAACTGGAAAAGAATCAATTTTCCAATCTCCAACTGATATGGGTGTTAATAGAGTTGGATTTGGAATAATAGATGATGAAGTAATAAGAAGAGCTTCAATAGAAGAAATAATAAGAAGATACTTTAAAACTGCCTGTGAATATAAAAAAGGACAAGTTGATAAAGGTGCTTATGATAGAATGAAAATGATTATGGAAGAACTTAACTTAAAACCAGAAGATAGAAAAGTTGTCTTACCTGCTAGAAATTACAGCAATAAATTAAAAGAAAATGCTGATAAGAATGATACTTGCCCTGTAGTAGCATTAGAGCTAGAAGATGGTACAATATTAACTGGTAAGGGTTCTGATTTAATGAATGGGACAGCAGCAGCAGTATTAAATGCAATTAAACATTTAGCTAATATATCTGATGATATGCACTTAATATCACCTGTAATATTGGAGCCTATTATAAATTTAAAAACAAAAACTTTAGCTAGTAGAAATGTTTCACTTAGTTGCCAAGAGGTTTTAACTGCGCTTAGTATTTGTGCTGTAACTAATCCAACTGCACAATTTGCTATGGAAAAATTGGCATTATTAAAGGGGTGTCAAGCTCATTCTACTACTATACTAAATAGAGATGACGAACAAACATTTAGAAAACTTGGTATAGATGTAACTTGTGACCCAGAATATCCTTCACAAAATCTTTACTACAGTTAAAATTATATAAAAAAATATGGGCTGTTTTAAAGTAATAGTTTGAGCAGTCCATTACAATTATAATAAAATCAGTAGGCTGCCTTGCATAAGGCAGTCTTTTGTTTTTAAAACATCCCATTTAAATTAATATATATACTGTTATCCATAAGGAATTTTGAATTTAGTTCCTTGGAATACCTATTGTAAAGCTTTTATGTAGTTTTTGCAAGTGTTTTTAAGGATTTTTTATAAATTATATTAAATTAGTTGATTATAAGATGTTTTATATATGGAAAATATCAACATATAAATAGAATTAAAAAAAAGAGCATAAAGAAACATAAGTTTGGTATAATTAAAAGGTAATCTAAATAAACTAAATCTGTTTATATTTTAAAAGGTGATAAGGATGGAACTTCATAGAAAAATAATTCATATAGATATGGATGCTTTTTATGCGTCTATAGAGCAAAGAGATAATAAAAAATTAAAAGGAAGACCTGTTATTGTTGGAGGAAATCCACAAAGTAGAGGTGTAGTTGCAACTTGTTCTTATGAAGCTAGAAAATTTGGCATACATTCGGCTATGCCATCAGCTATAGCTTATAATAGGTGTCCCTATGCAGTTTTTGTAAGACCTAGATTTGAGGTGTATAAGAGTATATCAAGTCAAATAAGAGATATATTTTATAGATATACCGATTTAGTTGAACCGTTGTCTTTAGATGAAGCTTACTTAGATGTAACAAAAAATAAAAAAAATATGGATTCATCAATTGAGATAGCAAAGCAAATAAAAAGAGATATATTTAGAGAAGTTGGTCTTACTTCTTCAGCTGGTGTGTCATACAATAAGTTTTTAGCTAAAATTGCATCAGATTTAAAAAAGCCCAATGGTTTGACTGTAATAAATGAAAAAAATGCCCAAGAACTTTTAGATAAATTACCTGTAAATAAATTCTTTGGTGTTGGAAAAGTTACTTCAAACACTCTTAACAATTTAGGTATAAAAACAGGATATGATTTAAGGTGCTTAAATTTATTTGAACTTGAAAATATATTCAAGAAAAAAGGTTATGAATTGTATAAATTTGCAAGAGGGATAGATGATAGACCTGTAGAGCCAAATAGAGTTAGAAAATCTGTTGGGGCAGAGACTACATTAAGTCATAATTTGGATATTGACGAAGAAGAAACACGCAACATTCTTGATGAACTTTGTGAAGAGGTATGCCATAGGTTAAAAAACTCTGAGAAATTTGGAAAGACACTTACACTAAAAATTAAATATGAGGATTTTACAAAGATAACTAGAAGCCTTAGCTTAGACCATTATATTGATGAATATAATGATATAAGAAGTGGTGTAGACAATTTATTAAGAAATGTTGAGATGAATAGAAAACAAATAAGGCTATTGGGAGTTACAATATCGAACCTAAGTGATAAAAAAGAAACCTACAAAGATATTACTTTATTTGAGTACATGGATAGTATTCAACTATAGTTTTTATTTAAATAAAATAACACTAGTCTCAATGCTATATAAATGATACTAGTGTTATTTTGTGAATATTATTATTATTTTTTGTTTTTTGATATTACACATTGTATACTATATATATATACTTTATATTTGTAGCAATATTCAGACAAAAATTGACCTAAAAGACCTACTTTGTTTACATAAAGAGAATAGTATGATATAATTATAAAAACAACTTATAATATTAGCGGAGGTTGCTTGTTAATAAAGGGGATGATAGATTATGATAGAAATAAGAAATGTAACCAAAAAGATAGGAAACAATGTTATATTAGATGATATTTCTCTAGTTGTAGAAACAGGTACATTGGTGGTTTTGATTGGTTCAAGTGGTTGTGGGAAGACTACAACTTTGAAGCTTATAAACAAATTAATAAAACCTACATCTGGTGAAATATATATTAATGGCAAACCAATTTCTCAAGAAAATGAAATAGAGCTTCGAAGAAAAATAGGATATGTTATACAGAACACAGGCCTATTTCCTCACCTTACAATAAAAGAAAATATAGAGTTAATTCCACGCCTAAAAAAGGAAAAATCCATTGAAGAAATTGAGAAAAGAACATTACAACTACTAGAGATGGTAGGCCTTAATAGTGATGATTTTTTAAATAAGTATCCTTCAGAACTTAGTGGTGGTCAACAACAAAGAATTGGTGTTGCAAGAGCCATCGCGACTGATGCTGAAATAATATTAATGGATGAGCCTTTTAGTGCCTTGGACCCAATAACAAGAACATCTTTACAAGAGCAATTATTTTCTCTTCAAGATGAATTGAAAAAAACTATAATATTTGTAACTCATGATATGGATGAGGCTTTAAAGATAGCTGATAAAATTTGTATTATGAAGGATGGGAGAATAGCACAATATGATACTCCAGAAAATATACTTAGAAAACCTGCAAATGATTTTGTAAAAGATTTTATTGGAGAAGATAGAGTTTGGGATAATCCAGAATATATAAAAGCAAGGGATATTATGATAAAAAATCCTATTGCTGTTACTTCAACGAGAACTGTAACTCAAGGGATAGAAATTATGAGAACAAGTAAGGTTGACAGTTTACTAATTATAGACAGAGCTAAAACATTAAAAGGTATTGTTACAGTAAAGGATATGAAAGATATTAATGACAAATCAATATTACTTGCTGACATTATGTCAAAAGAGCCTTTACATGTAAATGAAGGAGATAATTTAGTTGAGATACTGAATGTAATGAACCGTAATTCGGTTGGATATATTCCAGTTATTTCTGATGAAAATAAACTTGTGGGGCTAATTACTAGAAGTAGTTTACTTTCTGTTTTAAGTGAACAATTCCTAGAAATGGAGGTGAGTGTCCTTGGATAATTTTTTTAACTTTATACTATTACAAAAGGATAAGATTATAGAACTTTTAATACAACATATGAGTTTAACTGTTACATCTATTTTGATAGCTATAATAGTTGGAGTTCCTCTTGGAATAATTATTTCAAGAATCTCATCTCTTAGAAAAATCATACTTGGATTTGTAAACTTAGTCCAAGCAGTTCCGTCTATGGCACTTTTGGGTCTTCTTGTACCCATACTTGGGATAGGAAGTAAACCAGCCATATTTATGGTAGTAGTCTATTCATTACTGCCAATTGTAAAAAATACGTATATAGGTATAACTAGTATTGACCCAGTAGTATTAGAATCTGCTAAAGGTATTGGTCTTACAAGAAATCAGACCTTATTTAAAATACAATTTCCTTTAGCACTACCTATAATAATGGGTGGGGTTAGAATTTCTGCAGTTACAGCTGTTGGTCTAATGACTCTTGCTGCATTTATAGGCGCAGGTGGTCTAGGTTATTTAGTATTTTCAGGTGTTCAAACTGTAAACAATAATATGATTTTAGCAGGAGCAATTCCATCATGTATAATTGCACTACTAGTTGATTATTTATTTAGTAAAATTGAAATCGCAGTTACTCCAAAAGGATTAAATCCAAAAGCACCAAAGAAAAACTATATAGCACTTAAAGTAATATCTGTTGTAGTTGTTGTTTCAATGTTGTTTGTTGTCTTTAGTTCAAGTTTTTCAAGTAAGAAAGATACAATAACTATTGGTTCTAAAGATTATACAGAACAACTTATACTTGGTAATGTTTATGCAGAATTAATAGAAAAAAATACAACTCTTAATGTTAAGAAAAATTTAAATCTAGGTGGTTCATCCGTTGCATTTAATGCAATTAAATCTGGAGAACTAGATATGTATGTAGATTATACAGGTACACTTTTGGTAAATGTGATGAAACATACTCCAATTAAAGATGCTGATGAAGCATATAAGGTTGTAAAAGACACTATGGAAAAAGAAAATCAGTTAACTTTACTTGACCCTCTTGGATTTAATAATACTTATACATTAGCAATGATGCCTAAAACTGCTGAAAAGTATGGAATAAACACTATTTCCGATTTGACTAAATATAGTAAAGACTTTACTTTCTCACCAACTTTAGAATTTGAAAATAGACAGGATGGTTTTATAGGAATTTCTAAAGATTATGGCTTGAATTTTAAAGATGTAAAAGCTATGAATGGAAGTTTAAGATATACAGCACTAGGTAATAATGAATCTCAGGTTATAGATGCATTCTTAACTGATGGTCTTATTAAAAAGTTCAATCTTAAGATATTAGAAGACGATAAGAACTTCTTTGTACCATATTATGCAGCTCCATTAGTAAGAGAAGATACTTTAAAGAAATATCCAGAGTTAGAAAAAGTGATGAATATGCTTTCAGGTAAAATAAATGAAGAAACTATGAGAGAACTTAACTATCAAGTTGATGAGCTTGGTAAATCACCAGAAGATGTTGCTCATTCATTCTTAGTTAAAGAAGGTTTAGTATAAAAAATTAATAGTTCCTATCAAAAATTTAAGTTATAGATGATATTTTATATATTATCTATAACTTATTTTTATGTATATCAAAGCTATAATTTAACTTTTTATTTAGAATTAAGTTTCAAATTGAATGAACAAGTACAACCAATTTTGAATATAAATATAGTAAATGTACTTATATACAATTTTCTTGTCTAGTTAATTAATATTGATACATAGTCTTTTTTCGATTAAATCGAAGGGAGGAGGTAGATTATTATGGATAATTATAAGAAAGTGAAGCAAGTATTATGGATAATTTTATTTGCTAATTTTGCAGTAGCTTTATTAAAAATCATTATTGGTAATCAAATCAAAAGTTATAGTATGACAGCTGATGGATTCCATTCTCTATCAGATGGAGCATCAAATATAGTAGGGCTAATAGGGATTTTCTTTGCGTCTAAGCCAAAAGATAAAAATCATCCTTATGGACATAAAAAATTTGAAATTATAACCAGCTTATTCATTAGTGGTATGTTGTTTGTTATAGCAATTAAGATAATTCTTAGTGCAGTATCGAGAATATCCAATCCAATTACACCTTCTATAACTATAGAAAGTCTAATTGCTTTAGTAATTACACTTTTTATAAATATTTTTGTCTGTATGTATGAATATAGGATTGGAACTAAACTGAATAGCTATGTCTTGATTTCAGATTCATTGCATACAAGAAGTGATATTTTTGTATCATTAGGAGTATTGATTACTTTAATTGGTGTAAAATTAGGATTTCCAGTGATAATAGAATCTATAGTGCCTATTATAATCTCTGCATTTATAATTTATTCAGCTTATGGAATATTTAGGCCATCTATTGGAATTTTAGTGGATAGCGTAGCTGTATATGAGGATTATATAAGAGAAATTGTGTTTGAATTTAATGAAGTAAGAGATGTTCACAATATCAGAAGTAGAGGAAGTAAAAGCTCTATTTATATTGATATGCATGTCATGGTAGACCCTTTTATAAGTATAGAGCAATCTCATGATTTAACACATAAAATTGAGAAACAAATCCAAGAAGAGATTAATGAAAATGCTCAAGTAATAGTTCATATTGAACCTTTTTATAGCTTTTAATTTAGCTATAAAATGTCAATTGTAAAAATTTATAATTTATAAAAAAAATATTATACCATAAATAATTTATAAAAAATATTTATGGTATAATATTTTTTATAAAGAAAAGAAGTCTTAATATATCTAAGGAGGAATTTATGATGAGATACGTTGAATATGGGAAGACTGGGAAAATGGTTTCAGTAGTTGGTTATGGTGGCTTAAGGTTTGATTTGGAGAAAAGTAATCAAGAAAATGCTGATTTAGTTAAATATGCATATGAAAAAGGTATTAATTATTTTGATACAGCACCAGGCTATTGTGATGACAGAAGTGAAGATATATTTGGACTGGCTTTTAGACAAATGATAAAGGAAGGTAAAACAGATTTTTATGTATCAACTAAAGAAAAACCAAAAGTGTGTGATACATCAGAAAAAGCAATAGCTGCTGTAAAAAAATCAATAGAGCGATTAGGCGTATCTAAAATAAATTTTTATCATGTATGGAATATTAGAAAGATGGAGCATTATGAACTAGCTATGAGACCTGGAGGACAATATGAAGGATTATTAAAATGCAAAGAAGAAGGATTGATAGACCATATAGTATTTTCATCACATCAGCCAGGAGACGAAGTTATAGAGATTCTTGATGAAAATAAATTTGAAGGTGTAACTATGGGAATCAATATATTAAACTTTCCATATAGGCTAAAAGGTGCTAAATATGCTGTTGATAATGGATATGGTGTTGTAGCTATGAATCCATTAAGTGGTGGAACTATTCCAAAATACAATAAAGAGCTTTCTTTTTTAGCTAAAGATGATGAAAGCACTATAGAAGCTGCCTTAAGATTCAATATAGGAATTCCACAAATAAGCGTATCTTTAATAGGATTTAATAAAAAGCAAGATATAGATGATGCATGTAAGATTGCAGATGAAAATAGAATTTATTCAGATGAAGACATACATGACATTGAAACTAGATTAAATCAAAATATGAATGAAATATGTACAGGATGTGGGTATTGTAAGGTGTGTCCAAAAGGTATTAATACTCCAGCTTATATGCTTTTTTATAATGAAAAGCAGATGTTTAAAAAGAGTGATGAAGAGATGACAAAGTTAGTTTATGGATTAGGACATTGGAATTATACAATGAATAGTGATGCAAAAGCAGAAGAATGTATATCTTGCGGAAAATGTGAAGTTGAATGTACTCAGCATTTACCTATAATTAATAGATTAAAAGAGATTAAAAAATGGGAAGAAGATGGAGTTAATAATGTTACAGTGTAATTAATCTATATTATGTTAGAAAATTATTAGTAGTATTTTAAAATATAATTTTAATATTTAAGGAGACAAGCCATAATATTGTCTCCTTAAATTATGTTTTTGTATCTTATAAATAGATACTATATATATAGCATTTACTTAAATATAGCATTAATAAAGTGAATATTGTGGTTGTAAATAAAGACTTATTCAATTAAAATAAAACAAGTAAGGATATTATAAAGGTAACTATTAAAATTGAAGGAATAAATTATAGGTAGTAACAAATCCTATATAATGAATGGATGGTGATATATATTGATGAGTAAAATATTAAAATACAAAAATGAGATGTTGTTATTTATATTAGTTGTAATAACATATCTAATAATAACTAAGATATTTTTTTCCAAGACTACTATATTTTATGATTTGAACAATACTTATGATGTATTGTTAGATACAGATACTGGTGTTTTATTCAATTTAAATGTATTTGCTATAAATCAAGATAATAGTAAACACATATTATTTTCAGCAATTATATCAATTTTTGCATATCCAATATACTTATTTTGTACGTCAATAGCAAATCCAGGAACAGCCGATTTTAATAGTGCTTATGGATTTGGATTGATTTGTCTACAAATAATAACTAGTGCAATGTCTATAACCTTAGTTTTTAATCATATTAAAAAGATAAAAATGCAGAGATTAACTTTAATTTTACTTACTATGATAATGATATTTTCATTTCCACAACTATTTATGACTTTGAATGTAGAGAGATTTATATATAGTCAGTTTTCTTTAATATTTTTTATATTTATTGCAAACAAGATGAAGGGAAAAAATTCTTATTTGGTAGAATTAGCTGCGATTCCTCTGTTTGGGATAACTATTAGTAATATATATTTGTATTTTTTTAATATTATATTTGAATTTAAGTTAAAAATAGGAAAAATATTAAAACATTTAGCTACATTTATCTTAATAGCATATATTTGTGTAGTTTCAACGAAATCTTATGAGAGCTTCATGAATCTTGGTAATGTAATACAGTATGATACGAAATTTATAAGAAGTGGGCCGATTTTAGAAAAAATTGCAATGATTATAGAAAGATTGTTATATTCAGTTTTTTATTTTCCTGGAGCAGAGATTAAAAAAGGTTTGTTTTTGCAAAATGGAGAAGTTGCAACGATACCAGTGATTCTAACTTTATTAGCATTTTGCTTTTGTGTTTTGTCAGTTATTGAGAACTCAGAAAAAAGAGTTCCTAAATTATGTATGGGAATAATTGTATTCAACTTAGTTTTACATGGAATAATAGGATATAATCTAGTTAATTCAAGTATTATGGCTATAAACTTTAGTTTCGCAGTTATAGTTTTATTGGCTTATTTTACTAAGGCACTTAGAAAAAATGAAAAAAGTATGTACAATATATTTCTATCATTGTTACTGGTTACTATAATAATTAGCAATGTAAATGGATTTATAGAAATTTTAAATATAGGGATAAAATTATATCCTGTTTAAAAAATAATATTGAAAGGGTAGTAAGTTTATGAAACAGACAAATACAAATGTAAAGCTTCTTACTAAAATTTCAGATTATATAAAACTAATGAGAATAAAGCAATATATAAAGAATTTCTTTGTATTTTCTGCCCTAATTTTTTCAAATAACATACTAAATACAAATTTGCTATTAAAGACATTTATTGCATTTGTATGTTTTTGTATTATATCATCATCAGTATACGCATTGAATGATGCTATAGATATGGATAAAGATAAAAAACATCCTAAAAAACGTAATAGACCAGTTGCAAGTGGGAGAATAAGTAAAAGAAATGCTAATATACTATTTGTAATATTAGCTTTGATTTCAATTAGTTTATCAATAGTTGTTAATTTAAGATTGACTATAATTCTTGTTCTTTATTTGATAAATAATATATTATATTCTCTTAAATTAAAGAATATAATACTATTAGATGTGTTTTCAATATCTCTTGGATTTATACTTAGGGTCTATGCAGGGTGTGTAGCCATAAATGTAAGTTTATCAAATTGGATAATATTATGTACATTTTTCTTATCTTTGTATTTAGCTTTTGGAAAACGTAAAAAAGAAATAGTAACTTTAAGAGATGATGCAATTGAACATAGAAAGATATTAGAGGACTATGATATAGAAAATCTAAACCAAATGATGGTGGTCATGTTAAGTTCTACAATAGTGTGTTATGCGTTGTATTCCACAAGTAATCCAGAAAAGCCACATATGATATTTACAACAATATTTGTAGTTTATGGTGTACTTAGATATAATTATATAATTAACACTACAAATGAAGGAAATCCTACTGATATTGTGTTGAAAGATTCTGCTTTAAAAATAAATGTAATATTATGGATAATTACATGTTTAATAATATTAATTTTTTAGTGATAGGGTGGGGAAATACTTATGAAAAAAAGTGTATTATTACTCGATGTAGATTACACTGTTATAAATACTGATAGCATGTTAGATTTTTTTATTTATTCTTTAAAAAATAAAACATTTAAAACTATTATAAAGTTGCCATATATTATCTTTACTCTAGCTATGTACTTACTTAGAATAGTACCTTTGAAAAGAGCAAAAGAGGCAATCTTTCATCCAATAGTAGATTTTAGTGAAGAAGATTTAAAAAGATTTTTTGATGATTGCATTATAAAAAGAATTAACGAGTCTATGAAAAAAGTTATTTACAAAAACAAAAAAGAACATAATATTATAATTATGATAACAGCATCTCCATATGCGTATATGAAATACTTTAAACATTATGGTTTTGCAGATGAGGTCATAGGCACTGAGCTATTTTGTGAAAATTCAAGATATAAAAATCAGTTTATTGGAGAAAACTGTAAGGGAATTGAAAAGATACATAGAATAAAGACTGTATTAGATAAGCTTGGGATAGAGATTGATTATGAAAATTCATATGCATATTCGGACTCTAAGAGTGATTTACCTATGCTTTCATTAGCTAAAAATGCGTTTTTGGTTAGTAAAAAGAATGGTGAGGTTATAGAACAAGTAAATTCATAACTTAATGTCACTTAGAATAGGAGGGAATAGTTTGGGATATTTACACATATTAATTTTATCTATGGTTCCTGTAACAGAATTAAGAGGAGCCATTCCTATAGGTATTGCAATGGGCTTAAATCCTATGTGGGTTTATGTATTTAGTGTAATTGGTTCTACATTGGTATCGATTCCCTTAATATTAACATTTAGGCATGTATTGCAATTTTTAAGAGGGAAAAAACTATTTAAAGGTATTGCAGATACAATTGATAGAAAGATAAATTCAAGAATGAAAAAATTAAAAAGTGTTTCAATGATAGGTATAATACTATTTGTAGGGATACCACTTCCAACTACAGGAACATGGACTGCATCTGCTATAGCTTCTATATTAAAAATGAGAATAAAAGATGCCTTTATAGGAGTATTTATTGGTAATTTGTTATCAGGAGTTATAGTTTCAGCCCTTTCTCTACATATAATATAAAACTATCCAAGCAATATGTTTGGATAGTTTTTTTATGATATCATTTAAATTCATTTTGCTCTAAAATGTTTACTAGGGCTAAAGAAATATAGTATAGTATTATTTGTGAGGAAAGTACTAAAAATTTTCCTACTAATAAAATAAATTTTTTATATAGAATAAAATTTTAATAACAATAAATTTTAATTAATAGACTAAGGAGGTTTTAAAGTGGAAAATTCAAGCACTAATTTAGGCAATGAAAGTGTAGGAAAATTGTTATTTAAACTTGCTACACCAGCTATTATCGCACAAATTGTAAATGTTTTATACAACATAGTAGATAGGATTTTCATTGGAAGAATGGAAAGTGGAGAAGTTGCTATGGCAGGTGTTGGAGTAGCATTTCCGATAATAATTATAATAACTTCATGTAGTTATTTAATTGGTATGGGAGGGGGACCTTTAGCTGCTATAAAAATGGGTGAACAAGATAATGATGGTGCAGAGAAAATAATGAGTAATAGTTTTTCTGTATTAGTGATTTTAGCAATACTTTTAACTATAGGTTTTCAAATTGGAAAAGAGCCTTTGCTTTGGATGTTTGGGGCAAGTGAATCTACTATTGGATATTCAATGGATTATTTAAAAATTTATTTAATAGGTACAGTATTTGTTCAAATCTCATTGGGAATGAACACTTTTATAAATACTCAAGGATTTGCTACAACTGGTATGATTACAGTTGCTATAGGTGCTTTGATAAACATAATACTTGACCCAATTTTTATATTTGGTCTTAATATGGGTGTAAAAGGAGCTGCATTAGCTACTATAATTGCACAAGGTGTTTCTGCTATTTGGGTGTTGGTGTTCCTATTTGGGAAGAAAAGTATACTTAAGATAAAAAAGAAGTATATGATTCCTAAAGCAAGTATTATTTTACCAGTCTTGGCGTTAGGAATATCTCCATTTATAATGCAATCTACAGAAAGTTTAGTACTTATAGCGTTAAATAGTAAGTTGCAAATGTATGGAGGCGATTTAGCAGTAGGTTCAATGGCTATAATGAGTAGTATAATGCAAATTCTTATGCTTCCTAATATGGGATTTACACAAGGAGCACAACCAATAATAAGTTACAATTATGGTTCAGGACAACTTGATAGAGTGAAAAAGACATTTAAATTATGTCTATTGTCATGTTTTACATATTCTACTATTTTGTGGATTTTACTGATGATGTTCCCTGCATTTTTTGTTGGTATATTTAATAAGAATCCACAGTTACTTAGCATGACAAGTTGGAGTATAAAAATATATTTTGCAGGTTCTTTTATGTTTGGAATTCAACTAGCTTGTCAACAGACATTTTTAGCACTTGGAAAAGCAAAAATATCTTTGATTTTAGCTCTTCTTAGAAAAGTTGTACTCTTAATACCTTTAATATTTATACTTCCAGCATTTTTTGATGAAAAACTTTTTGCAGTACTTTTAGCAGAGCCAATTGCAGATATAACAGCAGCTACTATAACAGCAATCTGTTTCTTTATATTTTATAAAAGCTCTCTATCAAAATCTAAAACGACAGAAGAATAATATATATAATATAAAATTTTCATGAAAATATTTTAATAGATAAAAATTAGAATTTGTATTTTAATTTAATAAGATATTTTCTATAATGTATAAAGATAGAAAGTTGAATTAATTTTTAAAATTACAATAAGAAAAATGTAAGTATTTGCAATATTAATGGTATAATATTTACAGATATGATAATTAATAAGTGGAAAGGATGTTTATATAATGGAAAATGATTTAACAATGCAAGAATTACTTGACCAGCAAGAACAAGTATTCAGCAAAGTGAAAGTTGGAGAATTAATAACTGGAAAAATAATTGCAGTGAGAAATGATGAAGTACAATTAGGATTAGACTATGGATTTGATGGGATAATACCTATAAGTGAATTAAACATAGAAAAAAATCAATATATAGAAGATTTATATCATATAGGTGATGAAATAACTGCTGTAATAACAAAAGTATCTCAAAAAGATGGGACAATGACTTTATCTAAATTACAACTTGATAAAAGAAATGATTTTGCAGAATTACAAAAAGCTTATGATGAACATAGAATAATAACTGTAAATGTTGAAAAAAATATAGACAAAGGTGTATTTGCTAATTACAATACATATACATTTTTTATACCAATTTCTCAACTTGATACAAAGTTTATTACAGATACATCTAAATTTGTTGGTCTTAATTTAGAAGTTTATATAAGAGACTTTGATATTAGAAAGAATAGACTTGTAGCATCTCATAGAGACGTATTACAAGAACGTATAAATAAAGAAAAAGAAGAAAGAAGAGCTCAAATTAAAGCAGAAAAAGAAGCTGAAAGAGCTAGAATCAAACAAGAAAGAGAAGAAGAAAAGGCTCGCATTAAAGTAGCAAAAGAAGAATTATTTAATTCTCTTGAAGTTGGGCAAAAAAGAGATGGTAAAGTAACAAAGATAATGCCTTATGGAGCATTTGTTGATATTGGCGGAATTGAAGGATTAGCACATATAAATAATTTAGCTTGGGCAAGAGTTGAAAATGTTGAAGATGTTGTTTCAGAAGGTCAAGAAGTAGAAGTTTATGTGTTAGATGTAAATAAAGATACTAAAAAAATTGCATTAGCATTAAAAGACATAAATAATGACCCATGGGATTTAATAGCAAAAGAAGTAAAAATTGATGATGTTGTTGGTGCTAAAGTTCTTAGAATAATAGAAAAAGGAGCTTTTGTTCAAATTAAAGAAGGTGTAGATGCTTATTTACCAATATCTGAATTGAGTGATACTAGAGTTGCTAAAGTTACTAATGTTGTTAATATTGGAGATGAAGTTAAAGTTAAAATTCTTGACTTTAAACCAAAGACTAAAAGAATGCTAGTTTCAATAAAAGAAGCAACTAGAGAGCCAGAAGAAGATATAACAGAGTACTTAGAAGTAGAAGAATCTTTAGGAAGCATTGGAGAATTATTTAAAGATAAATTTAAAGATTTAGAAGTATAAAGTAATTGAAAATGGGGCTGTTTTAAAACATTACTCTGTCTATTATGACAGCTTTAGTTTTGAAATAGCCCTTTAGCTATCTAAAAAAATTATATAAAATGTAGGAGGAAATTTAATGAAAAAGTCTATTATAGATGTACATTGTCACACCCTGATAAGTGGACATGCACATAGTACCTTTAAAGAAAATGTTGAAGAAGCAGTTCAGAAAAATATAAAATATCTAGGAATATCAGACCATGGACCTAATATGCCAGGAGGACCACATCCATTTTATTTTTATAATTTACATCTACTACCACGAAAAGTAAAAGATGTAAGAGTTCTTAGAGGGATAGAAGGAAATATAATGGATTATGACGGAAATTTAGATGTTCAAGAAGATATGTTACAGCATCTTGACTATGTAATTGCAAGTCTGCATAGACCTTGTATAACTTCAGGAACAAAAGAAGAAAATACAAATGCTATTTTGAATGTAATGGATAAACCTAAAGTAAAAATAATTGGTCATCCAGATGATAGTAGATATCCTTTAGATTATGAATCTATAGTAAAGAAAGCTAAAGAAAAAAATATTCTTTTAGAAATAAATAATTCTTCATTAAGTTCAAACTCTCATAGAACTGGAACTTGGGAAAATGCAAGTCACATGCTAATGTTATGTAAAACATATGGAGTAAGAGTAATTCTTGGTACAGACTCTCATATATGCTATTCTATAGGTGAATTTGAAAATGCAGAGAATGTTTTAAAATCAGTAGATTTTCCCGACGAATTGGTCATAAATTATCATGAAGATGAAATTATAGAGTTTTTTGATATAAATTTTTAGAATCGTGGGAGTGAAAAATTTTGAGTAAAAATAAGTTTATCTATATGAATTATTATGACAATGGTTATTTTAAAAAAGGAATGGCTATATATATGGTCTTAGCACTTATAATTTTAGCTACAATTTTTATATATTCAACGAAAATCTTATATCTTTTATGTATAGTAACAGCAGTTTTTCTTTTTAAACAAGGTCGTGATTTTTTAAACCAATATGAGGGAAAAGAATATCTTACTCTCGATAATCATTCAATATTAATAAATAATCAATGTATATTCAGTATAAAATCTAAAAAAAATCAAAAGTTTAACTATAAAATAATAGAAAAAATAGAAGTTGTAAAAAAAGTATTAAATATATATACTGAAGAGTCTATTTATAAAATCAGATTGAGTGCACTGAGTTTAGAAGATGAAAAAAAATTATTAAATATCATAGATGAAAAGATGAAAAAGTTTAAGGGATAACACTATACTGTTTTCAATAGTTAGCATGGTTTGTAAAATTACTTATCAAAAATAAAAAATAAAAAAACACAGATAATTATTTTTTTGTGTTGACAATGTATTTTAATGTGTATATAATAACTATTAAATCAAAATATTTAGAAAATTTAAATGATTAAAAAAGCGATGAATAGAAGCAGTAAGAACAATGAAACTTTCAGAGAGCTAAAGTATGGTGTGATTTAGTAGTTGATAGTTCTGAACTTGTCTAGGAGCTGTTTTCTGAGACTTAGGTCTTAGAATAATCGGAGTAATTCCACGTTATAGGAAATATAGTCATTATAATCATATAGTGTCTATTACTAAGGGAGCTTTTTAGAAAGCTAAATAGAGTGGTACCGCGAGCAAAACCTCGTCTCTAATTTTACTAGAGATGGGGTTATTTTTATTCTAATGATAAAATTAACATTTATTCTTATGAATTAAATAGGGTAGGATTGCGTCGATATAAGGTATACTGGATACAAAAAACAAAAAAGGGGGAAATAACATGAAATACGAAAAGTATAAAAAGTATGGCAAAATGCAAATAGAAAATCGTAAATGGCCAGACAAAGAGATATTTAAAGCTCCAATTTGGTGTAGTGTTGATTTAAGGGATGGAAATCAATCACTACCAACTCCTATGAGTGTAAATGAAAAAGTCAGAATGTTCAAAATGCTTTTGGATACGGGATTTAAGGAAATAGAAGTAGGATTTCCATCAGCATCAAATACAGAATACACATTTTTAAGAAAATTAATAGATGAGAATATGATTCCAGATGATGTAACTATACAAGTTCTTACACAATCTAGAGCACATCTTATAGAAAAGACTTTTGAAGCAATAAAAGGATGTAAGAAAGCAATTATACATTTGTATAATTCTACATCAGTTCTTCAAAGGAATGTGGTCTTTAATATGAGTAAACAAGAAATAACAGATATAGCAGTTGAAGGGGCAAAATTGTTTAATGAAGAGGTGAAAAAATATCCAGAGACAGAGTTTACTTTTGAATATTCACCTGAAAGCTTTACAGGAACAGAGATGGAGTATGCACTTGAAATATGTGAGGCAGTGATAGATGTTTGGAAGCCAACTCCGCAAAAAAAAGTGATAATAAATCTTCCATCAACAGTGGAAATGGCAACACCAAATGTATATGCAGACCAAATAGAATGGTTTTGTGAAAATGTAAGTTGTAGAGATTCTATAATACTAAGTTTGCATACTCACAATGATAGAGGAACTTGTACAGCAGCAAGTGAACTTGGACTATTAGCTGGAGCAGATAGACTTGAAGGTACTTTATTTGGAAATGGTGAAAGAACTGGGAATATGGATATAGTAAATGTTGGACTTAATCTTTATACACAAGGGATAGACCCAGAGTTAGATTTTAGTAATATCGATAGTATAAGAGAAATATATGAGGAATGTACAAAAATTATAGTACATGATAGACATCCATATGCAGGAAATCTTGTACATTGTGCTTTTTCAGGCTCACATCAAGATGCTATTAGAAAAGGCATGATAGCAATGAAAAATAAAGATAATAATTACTGGGAAGTTCCATATCTACCAATAGACCCTCATGATATAGGAAGGGAATACAAAGAGATTATTAGAATAAATAGCCAATCTGGAAAAGGTGGAGCTGTTTATATAATGGAAACAGATTATGGATTTATGATACCTAAGAATATGCATTCTGATTTTGGAAATGTAATAAAAATGGAATCTGATAGAATAGGGGAAGAGCTTAGTAGTGAAGCAATATTTAACTTATTTAAGAAGGAATACATTGATGTTGAGAGCCCTTACAAGATTAAAAAATATAAAATAAAATCAATGGATGAACTAAACTATGAAAATGATGATTCTAATGATACTAATATGATTGAGATGACTGCAAGAGTAACTTACATGGGAAATGAACAAAGGATTGTTGGTATAGGAAATGGACCTGTAGATTCGTTTAATAATGCGTTAAAAGAATGTGGAATGAAAGATTATAAATTTAGATACTATTGGGAACATGCATTAGAAGAAGGTTCACATTCAAGAGGTGTAGCTTATGTAGGGATAGAACACAATGATAAAGTCTATTTTGGTGTAAGTATATCAGAAAACATAAATACAGCAGCTATTAATGCACTTATGAACGCAATAAATAAAAGTTATATTGAGGAGGAAGTAAAAGATGGGGATGACTATGACGCAGAAAATCTTAGCAAAACATGCTAATTTAAATGAGGTTAAGAAAGGGCAATTAATTGAAGCAAATTTAGATATAGTTTTAGGAAATGATATAACATCACCAGTAGCTATTAGAGAATTCGAAAAATTAGGTATTGGAGATGTTTATGATAAGACTAAAGTAGTAATGGTCTTAGACCACTTTGCACCCAACAAAGATATAAAGAGTGCAGAACAATGTAAGTTTACAAGAAGTTTTGCGAAATCAAAAGGTGTTATAAATTTCTTTGATGTAGGAGAGATGGGAATAGAACATGTTCTTCTTCCTGAAAAAGGTATAGTAACAGCTGGAGATGTAATTATAGGAGCAGATTCCCATACTTGCACATATGGAGCTTTAGGAGCATTTTCCACTGGAGTAGGCTCAACTGACATGGGAGCAGGCATGGCTACAGGAAAATGTTGGTTTAAGGTACCTGGAGCAATAAAATTTGTCTTGAAGAATAAACCGAATAAGTGGATAAGTGGTAAAGATGTAATACTTCATATAATAGGTAAGATAGGCGTTGATGGTGCACTTTACAAGTCAATGGAATTTTGTGGAGATGGAGTAGAGTATTTATCTATGGATGATAGATTTACTATTTGTAATATGGCAATAGAAGCAGGTGCTAAAAATGGAATTTTTTCAGTAGATGATAAAACTATGGAATATATAAATTCACATAAATGT
Organism: Clostridioides difficile; assembly: GCA_012955965.1. GTDB lineage: Bacteria > Bacillota > Clostridia > Peptostreptococcales > Peptostreptococcaceae > Clostridioides > Clostridioides difficile_G. The sequence continues at coordinate 54,984 of JABBZI010000019.1, read as the reverse complement.
ACAACAATAACAAAAGATGTAAATGTATATGAAGCAGATGAAGATGCTGTTTATGATGAAGTATATGAAATCGACTTAGCTGAACTAAGAGAAACAGTAGCTTTTCCTCATCTTCCTGAAAACACTAAAACAGTAGATGAGATTGATACAGATATAAAGATAGATCAAGTTGTAATAGGTTCTTGTACAAATGGAAGAATATCAGACCTTGAAGTAGCAGCTGAAATCATGAAAGGTAAAAAAGTAGCAGATGGAGTCAGAGTGATGATATTCCCTGGAACTCAACAAGTATATCTTGAAGCTATAGAAAGGGGTTATATCACTACATTTATAGAAGCAGGAGCAGCAGTTTCTACTCCAACTTGTGGACCTTGTTTAGGAGGTCACATGGGAATACTTGCATCAGGAGAAAAATCAATTTCAACAACAAATAGGAACTTTGTAGGAAGAATGGGTCATGTTGATTCAGAAGTATATCTTTCAAGCCCAGCTGTAGCAGCAGCATCAGCTATAACTGGTAAAATATCGAAACCATCAGAGATAATTTAAAGGAGGTAAAGTTTATGATTGCTAATGGAAGTGTTTTTAAATTCGGTGATAATATAGATACAGATGTAATAATACCAGCTAGATATTTAAATATAGCTGATTACAAGGAATTAGCTATGCATTGTATGGAGGATATTGATGATAAGTTTGTTTCTAAGGTAAAAAAAGGAGACATTATAGTTGCAACTAAAAACTTTGGCTGTGGTTCATCAAGAGAGCATGCTCCAATTGTAATAAAAGAAAGTGGAGTATCCTGTGTGATTGCTTCTACTTTTGCTAGAATATTTTTTAGAAACTCTATAAATATAGGGCTTCCTATACTTGAATGTGAAGAGGCTGCTAATAATATAGAAGAAGGAGATAATATAGAAGTAGATTTTTCTACAGGTGTGATAAAAAATATAACAAAAGGAAAAGAGTATAAGGCAGAACCATTTCCTGAGTTTATGCAAAATATTATACTAAATGAAGGCTTAATAAATTCAATAAAAGCAAACAGGGGGTAGTGGAGTATGAATTATAATATAGCAGTCATAAAAGGTGATGGTGTTGGACCAGAAATAATAGAAGAAGGCATAAAGGTTCTAAATAAAATTTGCTTTAAATTTAATCATAGATTCGATTGTGAATATGTATTAGCTGGAGGATGTGCTATTGATGAAACTGGAGAGGCTTTACCAAATAAAACTGTTGAAATTTGTCGAAAAAATAGAGCTATACTACTTGGTGCTGTAGGAGGTCCAAAGTGGGATAAATGTAAAGGAGATATAAGACCAGAAGCAGGTCTTTTAAAGTTGAGAGAGTCAATGGGATTATTTGCAAACTTAAGACCAGCCACAATGTATGAAAGTATAAAAGAAGCTTCACCACTCAGAGCAGATATAGTTGAGAAAGGTATTGATTTTGTTGTTGTAAGAGAGTTAACAGGGGGCATTTATTTTGGAGAACGTGGAAGAAAAATTATTGATGGCATTGAAAATGCTTATGATGTAGAGACATATAACGAGAATGAAATAAGAAGAATTGGAAAAAGAGCTTTTGAAATAGCTAGAGGTAGAAAAAGAAAACTTATAAGTGTGGATAAGGCAAATGTGCTTGAGAGCTCAAGGCTTTGGAGAAGTATAATGGAAGAACTAGCTAAAGAGTTTGATGATGTAGAGTTATCCCATATGTATGTTGACAATGCTGCCATGCAAGTTGTAAGAGAGCCTAGTCAGTTTGATGTAATAGTAACCAATAATATATTTGGAGATATAATATCTGATGAAGCATCTATGATTACAGGTTCTATAGGTATGTTACCATCAGCATCACTTAGAGAAGACAGTTTTGGTATGTATGAGCCAATACATGGAAGTGCACCTGATATAGCAGGTAAAGATATTGTGAATCCAATTGCAACTATTCTATCTGTAAGCATGATGTTAAGACATAGTTTTAATTTAGAAGAGGAAGCTAAGTGTATTGAAGATGCTGTGCAAAATGTACTTAATAAAGGCTATAGAACTAGTGATATTTATAATGGTATGGGAACTGTTGTAGGAACTAAGAAAATGGGCGAATTAATAGTAAATGAAATTTAGAATTATAATTTAATTTGTATAATATAAGTTGAATGTATAATCTAGGAAATTAGTAAAAAATCTATTAGAATAGAGTTTATTTTTAGAGCACAATATGGTTTTGAGTAATTTTAATTACAAAAAACCATATTGTTTTTTTTAGAAAGCAATACGTAAAATTAAAGTTATATATTGAAATAGTCTATTTTATCATTAGAAATTTGCAGGCATTTAATTAATATTATATAATATATTTTAGAATTATTTAATATTAAGCAACTATTAATGTAGGTTAGGAGATGGAGTTTTTGGCAAAGTATAAGGTTTTAAAGAAGCAAAATAGTAGCAAATCTTGTTTAGTTTGTGGGACACAAAATGAACTAGGGCTTAAAGCAGATTTTTATGAACTTGAGAATGGAGAACTTGTATCAATTTGTAATACAAAAGATTGGCATCAAAGTTATCCAGGAAGAGTACATGGAGGCATGTCTGCTGCAATATTGGATGAGACTATCGGAAGAGCTGTGAGTATAAATGATGACCAAATTTGGGGAGTGACAGTGTCTTTAGAATTAAAATATAAAAAACCAGTGCCAACAGATGCGACTATAAAAGTTGTTGGAAGAATAACTAAAGAAAATAGGAAATTGTTTGAAGGTACAGGTGAAATAATTCTACCAAATGGAGATGTAGCAGTGACAGCAACTGGGAAGTATATGAAAATGCCTATTGGTCAAATTTCAGAAGGGGACTTTTCTGATGAAGAATGGTTTTTTGAAGAATCAAAAGAAAACATAGAATATATTGAACTTTAGTTAAAAAAAAATTTATATCTAAAAAATATGAAATTTAAAAATACTATAAAAAATATAAGATAAAAATAAATTAGTTATACTAAAAAGATTGCTCTTAATAGTGTTAAATTTACATATCAAAAAAATTAATTTATATAGCTAAAAAGTCTATTTTTTTTGAGGGAATATTTCAGAATATTCAGACTTGTGATGAGGTGCAAAATGAATGATTTCATAAAATATATAAAATAAATTATATATAAAAAATAAATTTTATGTTGACATAGTTAATTCAGCTTGATATTATAGTTATTAAAAATAAGGACAGTAAAAACGCTATCCATATTACAAACTAAAAAAGGGGGGAATTATAATGAGTAAGAAATTATTTATTCCTGGTCCTATTGATGTTAAAGAAGAAGTCTTGCAAAAGATGGCTACACCAATGATAGGACATAGAGGAAAAGATGCATCTGTACTCCAAAAGAGTATAAGTGAAAAAATGCAAAAACTATTCTATACAAACAACACGATACTTTTATCCACGTCATCCGGAACTGGTTTAATGGAAGGCTCCATTCGTTCCTGTACATCCAAAAAGGCAGCAGTATTTTCCTGTGGATCCTTTGGTGATAGATGGTACAAAATGGCAGTGGCTAATAATGTCCCAGCGGATATATTTAAAGTTGAATTAGGAGAGGCAACAACACCAGAAATGGTTGATAAGGTGCTTTCTACCGGAGAATACGATTTAATAACTGTAACTCACAATGAAACTTCAACTGGAATAAGAAATCCAATAGAAGAAATTGGAGAAGTTGTTAAAAAGTATAAAGATGTGGTCTACTGTGTAGACACTGTAAGTTCAGCCGGTGGAATAAAAGTCGAGGTTGATAAGATTGGAATAGATATTTGTATAACATCAGTACAAAAAGCACTGGGATTACCACCAGGAATGTCTATTTGCACATTTTCTCAAAAAGCAATCGATAGAGCTAAGCAAGTACCTTTTAGAGGAGTATATCTTGATTTGTTAGCAATATATGAATACTTAATCAAGAAAAACTACCAATACCCTTCAACACCATCTCTTTCTCACATGTTCGCTTTAGATTTCCAATTAGATAATATATTAGATGAAGGCTTAGATAACAGGTTTAACAGACATGAAGACATGGCAAACTTAGTTAGAAACTGGGCTAAAAAACACTTCCAAATTTTTACCAATGAAAATCACTTATCCAATACACTTACTGTTATAGAAAATACTCAAGGTATTAGTGTATCAAATTTAAATTCAAAATTACAAGAACGAGGATTCCAGATAGCAAATGGCTATGGCGATTTAAAAGAAAAAACTTTTAGAATTTCACATATGGGTGACTATACTGTCGAAGATGTACAAGAATTATTAGATAATATTGATGATATATTAGGTTTTAATAAATAATATTATAAATTTATGTATTTTTAATAGAAATTTAGAATATATAGTAGAATATATTTTATAAAAATTACATATTAAATTTTTAACAAAGAATAGGAAAATTTGATATGACTTTAATAAAAAAATATTTTGAAAATTATATAAACAGAAAGTTAAACTAAATAAAGTGTTTTATGGATAAAAATACTTTAAAAAATAAAAATTGGGAAAATTAAGTGAATAAAAATTGGAGGAGTTTGTTATGTATAATATATTAATTACTGATGGAATAGAGAAAGATGCAGCGAGAAAATTGAGAGAGTTAAATTTTAATGTGATAGAGCAGTTTTATGAAAAAGATGTTTTAGGAGATAAACTTAAAGATGTTGATGTACTTGTAGTACGTTCAGCTACTAAAGTTACTAAGGATGTAATAGATAAAGCATTAGAGGGCAAAAAATTGAAGTTAATAGTAAGAGGTGGAGTAGGATTAGATAACATAGATGTTAAATATGCAGAAGCTAATGGCATAAAAGTTATGAATACTCCAAATGCAAGTAGTATATCTGTTGCAGAGCTTACAATAGGTCAATTATTTGTGCTTGCAAGATTCATAAATACTGCAAATGTAACTATGAGAGATGGAAAATGGGAGAAGAAAAAATATAAAGGTACAGAAATTAATGGAAAGACACTTGGACTTATCGGTTTTGGAAGAATTGCAAAAGAAGTTGCAAAGAGAGCTGAACTATTAGGTATGGATGTTATATATACTGACATAATGGGTGAAGCAAAAGGCTTTAACAAATATAGATTCTGTGATATGGAAGAAGTTTTAGAAAAGGCAGATTTCTTATCTTTACACATACCATTTGATAAGAATAAGGGGGCAGTAATAACTGAAAAAGAAATAAACAAGATGAAAGATGGTGCTTATCTAATAAACTGTGCAAGAGGCGGTTTAGTTGATGAGAAAGATTTACTAAAGGCATTAGACGAAGGTAAATTATCAGCAGCAGCTATAGACGTTTATGAACAAGAACCTACATTAAACCTAGACTTAGTAAATCATCCAAGAGTTTCTCCTACACCTCATATTGGGGCATCTACAGTAGAAGCTCAAGAAAGAATAGGAGAAGAAATAGTAAATGTGATTCAAGATTTCTTTCTTGACTTCAATAATCTAATAGAGGTAGCATTATAAAATATTTATATAATTAGGGGGAAATGAGTAATGGCAACTATTAAACCATTTAAGGCGATTAGACCAAATAAATATATAGTAGATAAAGTAGCAGCACTTCCTTACGATGTTATGAACAGTAAAGAAGCTAGAAAAATTGCAGAAGGGAATCCATATTCATTTTTGCATATAGATAAATCAGAAATTGATTTAGATGAAAATATTGATTTATATGATGAAAAAGTTTATTTAAAAGCGCGAGAAAATTTAGATGAGTTTCGACAACAAGAAATTCTAGTAAAAGATGATAAAGAGTGTATATATATATATAAACAAATCATGGATGGTAGAGCTCAAGTTGGTATAGTAGCATGTATATCAGTTGATGAAAGCTTAAATGGAACAATAAAAAAACATGAATACACTCGACCAGAAAAGGAAGTTGATAGAACTAAGCATATAAAATACTGTGATGCTAATACGGGAACTATACTTGTAACTTATAAACATCAAAGATTGATAGATGATATAATCAATGATTTTATGGATAATAATGACCCTTTATATGATTTTGTAACAGATGACAAGATAGAGCATACAGTATGGAAAATTGAAAATGATGATATAATATGTAATTTAGTAGATGAATTTGGGAAATTGGATTATCTATATATTGCAGATGGTCATCATAGAACAGCTTCAGCAGAAAATGTAGCCAAAGAAATGAGAGCTAAAAATCCGAACTATACTGGAAAAGAAGAATTTAATTATTTTATAGCTATGATAGCACCAGATGAGAATTTAATGGTTTTGGATTATAATAGAGTTATCAAAGACTTAAATGGTTTAAGTGAGGAAGAATTTATAAATAAAATAAAAGAAAATTTTGAACTAGAAGAAATAGAAGAAAAAGAAAAATATAAACCTGACAAAAAAGGAACTTTCGGGATGTATCTAGGTAATAAATGGTACAAAATGGAGGCTAATAAAAATTTATTAGAAATAGAAGACCCTGTTGATTCATTAGATATTTCTATATTACAAGATTATGTTATTGATGCTATTTTGGGAATTGAGAATCCAAGAGTAGATAAAAGAATCGATTTTATTGGTGGTATCAGAGGTCTTGAAGAATTAGAAAAAAGAGTGAATGAAGATATGAAGGTAGCGTTTGCAATGTATCCAACTAGTATTGAGGACTTGATAAGAGTGGCAGATGCAGGCAAGATAATGCCAGCCAAATCAACATGGTTTGAACCTAAAGTAAGATGTGGGCTATTTCTACATGAAATAAATGAATAATTAATAAAGGGCTAAAAAGTGAGATTTACACTTTTTAGCCCTTATTTTTGTTTATAGCTATATATTAAAATACCAGAAGATAATATTTTTAATAATAGTTACCTTTTTTGAAAACGGATAATTTTAACATATAGATAGTAGTGTTCTATGTTATAATTTAGAATGAAAATTTATATTTTATAATAATAAATTATATTTTCACATTTATAAACATGAAAAAATAAAAGGACATTATAATGTTATGCTAGAATTATTATCCGAAAACCTAAATTCTAATCATGAATGTAAAGTTGTATAGTTTTAAATAGAGTTTAAGTTTTATAAAATAGAGATTGATTTGATAATCAAGTTATATAGTAATAAGTATAAAAATGTATTTTATGTGAGAAAATACATATTCTTTTTTTTGTATGAAATTAAGGGGATAGTAATTAATTAGAAAAGGAATGAATAATAATGAATATATTACATTATCAGTTTTGGTAAATTAAAAGTAGAGTTAGAGTTTCTAATATTTATTAAGTGTGAAGTATGAATGAAGGTTTTATAAATAAATCTGAATGTATGCTGTTTAATTCTAATATAGGAAGAAAGAAAATATTTATTGAAAAATCTTAATAATAGGAATAAATGCAAATGTTTGCAATGTGAGTAAAGATTACTAGTCTTTTAAGTATTTCTTTTGATTTAAAATAATTTCCTACTGAAGAATTAAACAATATAATTATATATAATGAGGATGTGAGTATGATTAACAGACTAAAGCCAAGAATCTTAGGTATTAGTATCTTGTTTATTATTATAATTATTTTAACTGGTGGGGCTATTTTTAAGTTTAAATTTAAATTAGATAATAAGTTAAAGGAAACCACACATACATATCTGTCTGAGTTTACAGAAGATAATATTATTAATCTCAAGACAAAACTTAGTGGTCAATTTGACATGATTGAATCTATTGCTAATTTTATTGGTAATTTTAATAATATAAATGATGAAATGGTGATTGATTTAATGAATTCTAGTGTAAATCGAAGCTCTTTAATTAGCATGACAGTCTCTACATTAAATGGGAAAAGTTATTCTAATGATGGGGTCATCAGCAATATTCAAGATATAGATTATTTTAAAAAAGCTAAAAATGGAGAAAGGAATATATCAGAGCCTTTAAAATCTATTATTAATAAAAAAGAAATAATAGTTTTATCAACACCTATTTATAAAAGTGGGAAAATAGTGGGTGTTTTAAGTGGAACTTATGATTCAACAAAGTTAAATGAATTGTTAGGATTATCTGCATTTAATGGAAAAGCAGATGTTTTTATTGCCAAAAAAAATGGAGATATAATTGCTCAAAATACAAATAGCAAAATGTTATCATATATATTTAAGCTTTTTGATAAAGACAATTGTAATGAAGTAGATTGTATAAAAACTATAAAAGAAAATATGAAAAATGATAAATCGGGATATTCTAATTATAATTTAGATAATGAAAAATTTATGTTAAATTATAAGCCACTTGGAATTAATGATTGGTATATTTTTTCTGTTGTTCCAAACGAAATAGTGTATATTCAGTCAGAAAACATATCTTATGATGTATATGTATTTGCTTTGGAAATACTACTAGTTATATTGATTTTTATAGTATATATAGCCTGCATTATAAATAACAATACTAAGGTTATTATAAATGAAAAAGAAAAATTTAAAGCACTTACGGATAATATATTAGGGGGTGTTAAGAACTGTCTGAAAGATGAATATATGACTATGACATATGTAAGTCAAGGGTTTCTAGAACTTACAGGTTATTCTGATGAAGATTTAAATAAAATATTTAAAAATAAATTTAAAGATATGATTTACAAAGAAGATATAGACAAGTTTAATTGTACTATTCTAAATCAATTAGAAAAACAATATAAAATTGAAGTTGAATATAGAATTGTAAAAAAAGATGGAAGTATAATTTGGATTTTAGAGAGAAGTAAGTCTATAAAGGATAACAAAGGAAATGAGTGCATTCAGGGAGTTTTAACTGATATAACAGAACTTAAAAAAATACAAGAAGAGCTAAATTCAAAAAGATTTGAAATAGAAGCTATTAACAATAGTATTGTTGGTGGGATAGTTATAACTGAGATAAATGATGATTTTGACAGTATATATTTAAATGAAGGATATTTAAGTATGATTGGATATACACGTAAACAACTGAAAGATGAACTAAATAATAAATTAATAAAACTGATTTTTAAAGACGATAGAATAGGACTTATTGATAGTATCAATGAACAACTCAAAGTAAGTGATACATTTGCGAGTGAACAAAGAATTGAGAAAAGGGATGGAACTATCATATGGATTTTATTAAAAGGGAGAAAAATAGTTTATGAAGATGGCAAATCTGTATTATGTAGTGTTATTGTAGATATTACTTCTGCTAAACTATTAGAACAACAGCTTAAGAAAAGTGAAGAACGTCATGAGATTATTATAAAACAGACTCAAAATATCATAGTAGAATGGGATATAGAAAAAGACCAAATGAATATTTCACCAAATTGGTATAATAAGTTTGGTTATGACCCTATAACTGAGAATGCAACAAAAAGCTTGATTAAATCAGTAGATATATATCAGGATGATATGAATAAGTTTGTTTCATTGATTAAACTTACTTCTGAAGGTAGTGAATATGAGGAGTGTGAAATTAGACTTAGAATTAGAGATACCACTTATGCTTGGTTTAGCATAAAGGCAACAACACTTTTTGATGATAATGGAATACCTTATAAAGTTGTAGCTAGTTTGACTGATATTGATGAGTCAAAGCGAGAGGCGGAGAAATTGAAAGAAAGAGCAGAAAAGGACCCTTTGACAGACTTATATAATAAAAAAGCATCTCAATCACTTATAGAAGAATATATAACACTAGATAAAAAAAGAAAAGGTGCTTTAATGATTATTGATATTGATGACTTTAAAGGAATAAATGATAACTTAGGTCATTTATATGGAGATGCTGTGTTAAGTGAAATTGCGAGTGATTTAATTAACTTATTTAGAGCATCTGATATAGTAGGAAGAATTGGTGGAGATGAGTTTATTGTTTTTATGAAAGATATTTCTGAAATAAGAGATATTATAAATAAAGCAGATGAATTGGTAAAAGCCTTTGAAAGGTCTTTTATGGGGTCAGGTAACAATTATAAAATATCCTTGAGTGTAGGAATTGCTAGATTCCCACAAGATGGTATGGACTATATGCAGTTATTTAGAAATGCAGATATAGCCCTTTACTCAGCTAAAGGAAAAGGTAAAAATTGTTACACATTATATGATAAAAGAATTGATAAAACACAATATATAACTAATACAAGAAATACAGATGAAAATACCAATATAGAGAGGTCTTTTAAAGAACATATAACAAATTATATATTTGATATACTATATGAATCAAATGATATAGAACTGGCAGTAAATTTAATTCTAGATATTGTAGGTAGGCATTTTAATGTAAGTCGTGTATATATATTCGAAAACTCAGATGATAATTTATCTTGTAAAAATACATTTGAATGGTGTAATGAAGGGATACGTTCAGAAATTAATAATCTTAAAAATATTTATTATGATGATTTAGGTAATTATCTTTTAAACTTTAATGCAGATGGATTATTTTATTGTAATGATATTGATAGTTTAGGTAGTGATGAGAAAAAAATACTTAAACCTCAAGATATACGTTCAATATTACAATGTAAAATTTTAGAAGGCAATGAATTTAGAGGGTTTGTAGGTTTTGATGAATGTTTATATAATCGCATGTGGACTAGTGACGAAGTAAATACACTAACCTTTATATCTAAAACACTTAGTATGTTCTTATTAAAAATGCGTATTCAGAACAAGCTAGAAGAGTCTTTAAAGATTCAAAAGTCTGTAATGGACAATATGGACATATGGGCGTATGTTGTTGATAGGAATACTTATGAACTGTTATTTGTAAATAAAAAAATGCTTGAGTCAGCACCAAATACTCATTTAGGTGATTTGTGTTATAAGACAATCTTGAACAATCAAAACAAACCCTGTGGAAAATGTCCTATGAGACATCTAAAAGATAGTGATGATACTTGCAAATCATTTATGCGTAATAAAAAGTTTGATATAAATGCAAATATAACTACAACTACTTTGAAATGGTTTGATGGCAAAGAGGCATGTTTAATATTTGGAAATGAAGTAAGTAGTTTTGAGGTTGAAGAAAATGTTTAAAATACTGTATTATTAATTTACTTAAAATCACAATTTAAATTTATTGGACTTAAAATGTCTATATAAATTATTTAAGTTGTGGTTTTAAGTATTTTTTGTGATATAATTAAGCGTTAAGAACAAAATAAAAAGATACTTTTGTATGAAAAAATATTTGTTAAATATATATTGAGCAGGTGATAATATGGAAAATAAGTTTTTACCAATAAGTAAACAAGATATGATAGATAGAGGATGGGAAGAACTAGATTTTGTTCTAGTTACAGGAGACGCTTATGTAGACCATCATAGTTTTGGGACAGCAATAATATCTAGGGTTTTAGAGAATGCTGGATATAAGGTTGGGATAATAGCACAGCCAGATTGGAAAACTACAGAAGATTTTATGAGGTTAGGAAAGCCTAGACTTGGATTCTTAGTCAATGCAGGAAATATGGATTCAATGGTAAACCATTATTCTGTTAGTAAAAAACACAGAGATAAGGATATGTATTCTCCAGGTGGGAAAATGGGTTATAGACCAGATAGAGCAACTATAGTTTATTGTAATAAAATAAGAGAAGCATATAGTGATGTAGCAATAATAATAGGCGGTATTGAGGCCAGTTTAAGAAGATTTGCACACTATGATTATTGGAGTGATAAGGTAAGAAAATCTATGCTGATAGATAGTGGAGCTGATTTATTAGTTTATGGTATGAGTGAAAAGCAGATTGTAGAGGTAGCAAATGCACTTAATGATGGATATGACCCAAAATATATTAGACATATTGATGGGACATGTTATATCGCAGATACATTAGATGAAATATATGATAAATATATATTAATTCCATCATATAAGGAAATATGTGAAGACAAAATGAAGTATGTAGAGGCTTTTAAAATTCAGTACGATGAGCAAGACCCATTTAGAGGAAGTGTAATTGTTCAACCTCAAGGAAGTAAGTATTTAGTACAAAATAAGCCAGAAAAGCCACTTAGCAGAGAAGAATTAGATGAAGTATATGGATTACCATATCAAAAGACATATCATCCTGTGTATGAAAAATCTGGTGGGGTACCAGCTATAGAAGAAGTTAAATTTAGTATAGTAAGCTCAAGAGGATGTTTTGGTAGCTGTTCCTTTTGTGCAATAACATTTCATCAAGGGAGAGCAGTACAAAGTAGAAGTGAAAAATCAATTATTGATGAAGCAATAGGAATAACAAATTTAGATGATTTTAAAGGATATATACATGATGTTGGAGGTCCAACAGCTAATTTTAGAAGACCAGCATGTAATAAACAAATTACTAAAGGCGCTTGTAAAAATAGACAATGTCTATCACCATCACCATGTAAAAATTTAGATGCAGACCATAGTGAGTATCTGCATTTACTTAGAGCGGTAAGAAAATTACCAAAAATAAAAAAAGTATTTGTGCGTTCTGGTATTAGATACGATTATGTAATGGCAGACAAAAATAATAAGTTTCTTAGGGAATTGATAGAGCATCATGTAAGTGGACAATTAAAAGTAGCACCAGAGCATATATCAGAAGAGGTTTTAGAATATATGCAAAAACCAGCAGGAAAAACTTATGATAAGTTTAGACAGAAGTTTTTTGCTATAAATGAAGAATTGGGTAAAAAACAATATTTAATACCATACTTAATGTCTAGTCATCCTGGCTCTACATTAAATAGTGCTATAGAGTTAGCTGAGTATTTAAGAGATACTCATTATCAACCAGAGCAGGTTCAGGATTTTTATCCAACTCCTGGTACTCTATCTACGACAATGTTTTATACAGGTATAGACCCACTTACAATGAAACCAGTTTATGTACCTAAAGCAAAACGTGATAAGGCAATGCAGAGAGCTTTATTACAATATAGAGCACCTAGAAATTATGATTTAGTGTATTCTGCATTAGTAGAAGCTGGAAGAGAAGACTTAATTGGTTTTGGACACAGATGTCTAATAAAGCCAAGAGATGAGAAGCCTTATTTTAATAGAAATAATTCTAAGAAAAATACATCTAAAGGTGTAAATAAAAACCAAAAAACTAATGCAAATAACAGAACTAATAAAAATCAACAAAAAAGTTCAACTAAGAAAAAGAAAAAGTACTAGGGTGAAATATGAATAAAAATATTTAAATAAGAAGGATTATTCGATAAATTAACAGAAATTAATATAAATAAATATAATTATTTTATAAGATGTTAGCTTTGGGAGGAAAAGATGAAAAAGTATATTTCTATAATATTGTTAGTAGTATTCAGTGTGACTTTTTTGGTAGGATGCTCATCAGAGCAGAATAAATCTCCAAAAAAAGAGTTATCAGTGGTTAAAGAAGTAAAAGTAGCTGTTCCAGATGGATTGCCAGCAATGGCAATAGCTAAGCTTGCAAATGAAAATCCAGAAATTAAAGAGGGTTATGAGACAGAGTATAGTATTGAAAAGACACCAGAGGCGATTTCTACAAGAGTGATGAAAAAAGATGCAGATATAGCTATAGTTCCATCAAACATGGCTGCAATAGCATATAATAAAACTTCATCATATAATATCGTTGGTACTGTGGGAATGGGTTCACTTTATTTAGTATCAACAGAAAATATAAAAGACTATTCTGATTTACTTGGTAAAGAAGTTGGATGTACTGGTAAAGGACTTACTCCAGATATAACTATGAAGAGTATTTTATTGCAAAAGGGTATAAGTGCTTCAGATATAAAGTTTAATTATGTGAATTCAGCAAGTGAATTAGTACCATTATTGGCCACTGGCAAAATCACAACAGGTATTGTTCCAGAACCTGCACTTAGTGCTTTGATGTCTAAAAACCCAGATATAAAAATCATAAAAAGTTTAAATGACTCATGGAAGGAAATGAGTGGTTCAAAAGATGGCTATCCACAATCTACATTAATTGTGAAATCTGAGTTTTTGAGAGATAATAAAGATTTTGTTGATTCTTTTGTAGGTCAATTATCAAATAGTATAGATTGGGCAAATAAGAATCCTGAAGAATTAGGTGCATATTCTGAAAAAATAAAAATATCTACTGAATCTAAGATAATAGAAAAAGCTCTTGAAAGAGCCAATTTAAAATATATTCCAGTTAAAGATATGCTTAATGACTACAAAAACTACTATGATAAATTGGCTGATTTTGATGATAAGACATTAGGAGGCAAAGTACCTGATGAAGCCATATACTCGGTTGAAAAATAAAAAAAATAAAGAACAATTTATAGATAAATTAGAGGTAACACTTTCTTGTGTTATCCTCTTATTTTTATGGCAAATTATTGCTTTGAAAATTGATAATGACATATTTTTACCAACAGTAGTTCAAGTATTTAACAGTATTAAGGAAATCATACTTAATTCTAATTTTTATATAGACATACTTTACTCTATGGGAAGATGTTTTTTTAGTTTTTTATTCGCTATGATTTTTGCTATCATATTGTCAGTAATGTCCTATTTAAGTAGATTTTTTAGAAATTTATTAAAACCAATTAATGCTTTAGCACGTTCAATACCAACTATGATATTGGTAGTACTTGCACTTATTTGGTTTGAAAAAGATAGTACACCTTTTATAGTTGGATTTGCTATAGTTTTTCCTATATTATATGATAACGTTTTAGGTGCTATATTGAATATAGACAAGAATTTATTAGAAATGGCAAGTATATATAAAATAAGATTTGTAGATAGGGTATTAAAAATTTATTTGCCAGCGATAAAATTTCAAATTATATCTATATTAGTATCGACATTTTCTTTAAGCTTGAAAGTTGCTATAGCAGGAGAGGTCTATAGTCAACCTACATATGGTATTGGAACTATGATACAGACTGAAAAAATCAATTTTAATACATCTGGAATATTTGCATGGATAATTATTGTTCTTTTAATTTCTGCCATTTTGCAAATAGCTCAAAAGTCTTTAGCAAGGAGAGCTTTTTTATGGAAAAGATAAAGTTGAGTATTGAAAATATAAATAAAAGATACGATGACCATATCATATTTAAAAATTTTAATATTGATTTTTATGTGAATGAGGTTAATTGTATTCTTGGAAAATCTGGATGTGGAAAAACTACACTTTTGAATATAATAAGTGGGATTATTAAAAATGATACTGACAATCTTAATATCAAAGAAGAATTGAATAAAGTAGAAAGTAAATTAGATACAAGTTATATATTTCAAGATGATAGACTTATTGACTGGTTAACAGTTGAAGAAAATATAAAGATAGTTGTAAATAGATACTATGATAAAACTCAGCTAAATAAAATTTGTGATGAGTATTTAAGCTTGGTTGGAATTAGTGAATATAAAAAGTTCTATCCTCAAATGCTTAGTGGGGGACTTAGACAAAGAGTAAATATAGCTAGAGCTTTTATATATCCATCAAGAAATATTATAATGGATGAGCCTTTTAAATCTATCGATGTAAAGAATACACAAATTATAATGGATAATTTTAGAGAAATACTAAAAAAAGAAAAGAGAACTGTGCTATTTGTAACTCATAATATTGAGGAAGCTTTTTCTCTAGCAGATAGAATATTTATTTTAGGAGATTCTCCAATTAGAATAAAAAAAATATTAAAAAATTCTAATGAATTGGAAAAAAATGAAGTCTTGAAGTTGATATAGAGTTATAATAATATTGTTGTTTTAAAATATACTTATTTAAAATCTATAAGATTACATTAAAATAGTACAGAATATTCGAAAATATGTATAATGTTCGTATTTTATAAAAAGGAAGTGAATGTATGATTAAGACTAATGCTATGAGAATATTAGATTCAAATAAGATTGATTATAAAGTAATGTCTTATGAAGTGAAAAGTGAACATGTAGATGGTGTTGAGGTAGCACATGATATAGGACGAGATGTGAATGAAGTGTATAAGACTTTAGTAACTCAAGGGGTCAGTAAGAATATATATGTATATGTAATACCAGTACATGAAAATTTGGACTTAAAAAAAGCTGCAAAGGTGGCTAAAGAGAAAAGTGTGGAAATGATTCATGTAAAAGATATAAATAAGCTTACAGGATATATTAGAGGAGGATGCTCTCCTATAGGTATGAAAAAGCTTTATAGAACTTTTGTAAATGAAAGTGCAAAAAATTTAGATACAATTATTGTGAGTGCAGGAAAAATAGGCTATCAAATAGAGTTGTCACCATTTGATTTACAAAAGCTTATACAAGTAGAATTTGTAGATGTAATAAAACAATAAGTGTTACATATAAAAAACAGATATTATATGTTTAATGATAGAAGATATATTATTTATAACATTAATAATAACTCTGAAGTAAATATTCAGTTACTTATATATAATTATACAAAAATATTGAGAAATTTTAAGAATAATGGTAAAGTGTAAGTGTAATCACGAATATTTTTTATAAAGTAATGGAGGGATGTTCGATTGAGGAAAATAAAATCTGAACAAATTGTTGAACATGTAAAAAAACTTTGTATAGAAGCAAGTCTATATTTAGGAGAAGATGTTCTAAGTTGTATAAAAGAAAAAGCTAAAAGTGAGAAGAGTGAAGTTGGAAAAAATATATTAAATATATTAGTTGAAAATGCTAAAATAGCAAAAGAAAAAAATATACCAATATGTCAAGATACTGGTATGGCTGTATTTTTTGTTGAATTAGGACAAGATGTTGTAATTGAAGGAGATACACTTACCGATGCTATAAATGAGGGCGTAAGACAAGGGTATGAAGAAGGATACTTAAGAAAATCTGTTGTAAGCCCTATTAGCAGAGTGAACACAAAAGATAATACACCAGCTATTATTCATTATGATATGGTAAAAGGCGATAAGGTTAAAATAGAATTTGCAGCCAAAGGATTTGGAAGCGAAAATATGAGCAAAATGAAAATGTTAAAACCATCAGATGGTTTGGAAGGTATTAAAAAATTCATAATAGATACAGTTTCAGAAGCTGGACCTAACCCATGCCCTCCTATGGTAATTGGAGTTGGTATAGGCGGAACTGTGGATAAATGTGCTCAGATAGCTAAAAAGGCACTTTTTAGAGAATTAGGAGAATTTAATAAAGATGAAAATATAGCTAAACTTGAGAGTGAATTATTAGCATCTATTAATAAGCTTGGTATAGGACCTCAAGGTTTGGGTGGAACTACAACAGCTTTAGGTTTAAATATAGAGACTTTTCCTACTCACATAGCAGGTCTTCCTGTTGTTGTAAATATAAACTGCCATGCATCAAGACATAAAAAGGTAGTAATTTAGGGGGGAAATAAAATGATAAAAATGACTACACCTGTAAGTGAAATTGATATAGCTAAATTAAATTGTGGAGATACAATTAGTTTGAGTGGTATACTTTATACAGCAAGAGATGCCGCTCATAAAAGATTGATAGATTGTATAAATAAAGGTGAGGAATTACCATTTGATGTATATGGTCAAGGAATATATTATGTGGGACCTACTCCTACAAAGCCAGGAGAAGTTATAGGTGCTGCTGGTCCAACTACAAGTTATAGAATGGATGACTTGACTATACCTCTTTTAGAAAGAGGTCTTAGACTTATGATAGGTAAAGGAAAAAGAAGTGATGAGGTTATAGAAGGTATGCAAAAATATGGAGCAGTTTACCTTGCTGCAATAGGTGGAGCTGGAGCATATATTTCAAATTCAATAAAATCATGTGAAATAATTGCATATGAAGATTTAGGAGCTGAAGCTATAAGAAAGATTGTAGTAGAAGACCTTAAGCTTACAGTGGCTATAGACAGCTATGGAAATAATATATACGAACAAGGTAGAGCACTTTATGAATGTAAATAAAGTTTATAAATTTATATAAATATCAAAGTTAAAAAATAGTTGTATATACTTTAAGGAGGAAAATCAATGTCTAAGGATTATGCAAAATTGGCATTAGAAATGCATGAAATAAATAAAGGAAAAATAAGTGTAGAAAGTAAGGTAGAAATTAAAACTAAGGATGACTTATCAACAGCATATACACCAGGAGTTGCAGAACCTTGTTTAAAAATACACGAAAATAAAGAAGATGTTTATAGATATACTTCTAAAGGGAATCTGGTTGCAGTAGTTAGTGATGGAAGTGCTGTGCTTGGATTGGGTAATATTGGAGCAGAAGCATCTATACCTGTCATGGAAGGTAAGGCTATATTATTTAAACAATTTGCAAATGTAGATGCCTTTCCAATATGTCTAAAGACTAATGATGTAGATGAGATAGTTAAAACTGTTGAATTGATGGAACCAGTATTTGGGGGAATAAATTTGGAAGATATTTCTTCTCCAAGATGTTTTGAGATAGAAGAGAGACTAAAAAAATCTTTAGGTATACCTGTATTTCATGATGACCAACATGGAACAGCAATAATAGTTGCAGCAGCTATAATAAATTCAATAAAATTAATTGAAAATAAAAGAATAGAAGATTTAGAAATAGTAATAAATGGAGCAGGTGCTGCTGGTATAGCTATAGCAAAAATATTACTTAATATGAATGTTAAAAATATAATATTATGTGATAGAAGTGGTGCATTAGAGGCTGATATAGAAAATCTAAATTATGTTCAAAAAGAAATGTTAGAAGTAACCAATATAAGAAATGAAAAAGGTTCTTTAAAAGATATTATAAAAGGAAAAGATGTATTTATAGGGGTTTCAGGTCCAGGAGCTATTACAAAGGAAATGGTTGAAAGTATGTCTGAAAAGCCAATAATACTAGCAATGGCAAATCCTACTCCAGAGATAATGCCAGAAGAAGCAAAGCTAGGAGGAGCATTCATAATAGGAACAGGTCGTTCAGATTTCCCTAATCAAGTCAATAATGTTTTGGCTTTCCCTGGAATATTTAGAGGGGCACTTGATGTTAAGTCTAAAGAAATTAATGAAGAAATGAAAATAGCTGCTGCATATGCAATTGCTAATACTATAAGCGATGAAGAGATATGTCCAGAGTATATATTACCAGATGTATTTAATAAAAATGTTGTAAAAAATGTTGCTGAAGCAGTTAAAGAAGCAGCAATAAAAACTAAAGTAAATAGAATATAAATCTTTATATGCTCATACATCCTTATCTTTTTGGATATATGGGCATTTCTACTCTTATTTCCTCAACAGGTACATAGTTGTAAAGCTTCATAAAAAAAATTTAATCAATAATATTACATATCTCATTTGATGGTAGTTTCTTGAAAGTATTTTTTCTTTTTTAAAAAAATGTATATGTACTGATTTTCATTGTTGTGCCTATATTGGAATGATATAATAAAGTAACAAATTTGAATTTATGGAGGTGTAAGAAATAATGAAATATAAAGTTAATGACCAAGAACTTGATGCCTCAATTTTTATACCATTCGTTAACAGGATATGGCCAGGTGATTATGATATGGATAAAACACAGATTGCATTATCGAAAACATTGAATATAACTGCTTATGATGATAAAGTGCTTGTGGGTTGTTTGAGGGTTCTTTCAGATGGATATTATTTTGGAACAATTACAGAATTGCTTGTTCTTCCAGAGTATCAAAAACAAAGCATTGGCAGTAATCTTCTACAACTTGCAAAAGACAATACTCCAACCATGTTGTATTTTGGTGCTCAGCCAGGAGTAGAAGAGTTCTACGAAAAAAATGGATGCAAAAAAAGTTTGCAATCCTACACAATAAAAAAGAAAATATAGTTATTAAACTTCCAGTTTTTAATAATACTAAAAGGACAACCTTTTGGTGTAATAATTTTATTTCTTATATCATATCAATATTTTTTTAGTAATAGTGAATTTGTGATAAAATCGATATTTTTTATTTTTAATATGACATAATAATGTCATATTAGTATTGCTATAATCTAAATATGGTTAAGAGCCAAAGAAAAATATAAGGAGTGATTTAAAATGGAAGAAACTAAATTTTGCCAATGTTGTGCAATGCCAATGGGACAAACTAATGAATTATATGGGATAAATAAAGATGGAAGTAAAAGTACTGATTATTGTAGTTATTGTTTCAAAGATGGTGAATTTACAGCTGATGTAAGTATGGAAGAGATGATAGAGATTTGTGTACCTCATATGCTTGAAAGTAATAAAGGTATGACTGAAGATGAAGCAAGAACAGTGATGAATAATTTCTTTCCAACATTGAAGCGTTGGAAGTAATTTTCTATAAATTTAGCAGATGGCATAAAATTTATAAAAATTGATAATAAATATATTGATTCTGTATAATGATTATATTTATTTGAATAATATGTTAGGCTAGTTTATAAGAAAGTATATGTAGAAAAGTATGAAATGTAATATTAATAACAAGTGGTATGCTTTATAGCATACCACTATTTGTTAGTTATGAGTTATATGGTTAAATATATATTATCCTGAAACTGCAAAGTCTAAAATATATTTTTTCTATTCTATTTCTCTACACATATCTTTTTCTATCTCAAGATTTATCTGCTTAAGAGTTTTTAACCAATTATCCAAGAATTCCAATGAAGATAAGTTACCATTTTCGTATATTGTAATACTGGCTCCGACATCTAAAAGTTCACTTATCATATTAAGAAAAACTTCTTTTCTATCAATTGCGTTGAGTTCTTCTAGCACATCATAATATTCTAAATCAAATCCCACCACAAAATCATCATTTTCTATTCGTTGCTTAATAACATTAACATATAAAGAGTTATCAAATTTTCTGATAATCTTAATGTACTTTACCAAAGAATTATCTTTTTTAATTTTTAACTGGACTAAATCCATGTGTATTTCTCCTAAATATTTTACTTTAAATAAGTTCCTTCTTCATCTTGATAGATTAATCCTTTTTTCATAAGTACTCCAAGAGCTCTTTTAAAATTCTTTTTACTTGAATTAAATAATATAGAAATATCTTTAGGGTCAGATTTATCATTAAATCTCATATATCCATCAGAACCTTCTAAATAACTTAAGATTTTATTTTCTAAAGTATCAAGTTCATCTTTTCTATTTCCTCTAGGAGAAAGACCTAGTTTTCCATCTTCATATACCTTTATAACATGTAAATTTTCAAGAACATCGCCAGTTTTTAATTCAGTAAAGTATTCATTATGAAGTATTACACCTGCATATTTATTATCTACACATATCATGGCAGAGTTATTAGTTTGGAATCCATACACAATTCCAGTTACAACATCTCCAACATTGTAAGTATGGTCTGTTGATAAATATGAATCTATATCTGTAGTAGCAGCAATTCTTTTACTTTTATCCAAATATATATAAAATAAATATTTTTCGTCTCTAAATAATGGATAAGTTTTAGCTTTAAAAGGAACTAGTATGTCCTTAGAAAGCCCCATATCTATGAAAGTTCCAATATCTGTATTGTCAACTACTTTCAAGTGTGCTACATCTCCAACTTTAGCTAAAGGAGGGATTAAAGTTGCAGCAGTTCTGTCATCAGAATCTTTAAATATAAAAACATCTACCTCATCACCTATATTTATTTCATTTTTTCCAATTAATCTATTATGAAGAAGTATATCGTCTTTTGTATTATCAGTCTGTCCATCCAAAAAATACCCAAATTCAGTTTTTCTTTTTACTGTAAGTTTATTAAAATCACCTATGTTTATCAAATTAAAATCATCCTCTCATTTTATATTTATAATTTAGCCATAATATACTTATGTAGTAGTTTTTCACAGTATATGTATTAGTATTAGTGAAATTTGTAATAAATAATGTATTTATCTATGTATTTTGCAATTCTCTAGCTTCTTATATAGTATAAACTCCAATTTCTTTTTTGTCTTTACATTTTACTAAAATTTTTACAAAATAAGTTAAAAACTATTGAAATAAAATTTCTTTTAAAGTATAATTGGTATATACCAAAATTGGTATATACCATATCGAAAAGTGGTGACTATATGAAAATAGTAGATAAATCTAGTAATATACCATTGCATACTCAATTAAGTTCAATAATAAGAGATATGATAGAAACTGATGAACTTAAAGAAGGCGATGCAATAATGCCAGAAAGAGAACTTTGCAACATACAAAATGTAAGTCGTATGACAGTAAATAAAACGATTGTTGGATTAGTTACAGAAGGTCTTCTTTATAGAGTACAAGGCAAAGGGACATTTGTTGCAAAGCAAAAAAAGAAGTATCAGTTTTCAAATGTAAAAGGTTTTACTGATGTTATGAAAGAAAAGGGAGTAAATATAAAAACGGATATATTATCCTTTGAGATGGAACTACCTGATGATTTAGTTAAAAGAAAGCTTGGAATAAGTGATAATACCACAAATATATATAAGATTGTTAGACTTAGATATACTGATGGAGAGCCATTTGGATTGGAAATAGTATATTTATCAGAAGAAATGTGTAAGGGTCTTACAAAAGGGATATTAGATAATTCTTCATTATATAGAGTGTTAAATGAAAAATATGGTTATAAGATACAAAAAGCTGAGCAAGTAATGGAGCCAATAATACTTTCTGATGAAGAAAGTAAACTTTTGGAGACAGAAGAAGGTGCTTTGGCTCTTAAGCTTCATAGAAATTCTTATAATAGAGAAGGTAATCCTATAGAATATACCATATCAATATTTAGAACAGATAAATATCAATATGAAATAGTATTGAGTGAGTAGGTGAATAATATGAAATGTTTAATTAATGGAAAGATAATATTAAAAAATCAAATCTTGGAAAATAAAGTACTCGTATTTGATGAAAAAATAATTGATATAGCTGATAGTATACCAAATGATTGTGAAGTTATAGATGTTGATGGAAAGTATATATCTCCAGGGCTTATTGATATTCATATACATGGAAATATGGGTAAAGACACAATGGACTCTACAGATGAATCTATTGAGACAATTTCAAAATCAATAATGAGACATGGAGTAACTTCTTTTCTTCCAACTACAATGACTATGGATAAAGAACATGTTTATGATGCGCTTGAAGTTATAAAAAAAGCCCAAAATAGAAAACTTAAAGGAGCACAGGTATTAGGTGCACACTTAGAAGGACCTTTTATAAATGAAAATTATAAAGGAGCACAAAACGAAAAATTTATAATAAATTCAAAATATGAATTTATTAAAGAATATAAAGATGTTATAAAAGTCATAACTTATGCTCCAGAGAAGGATATTGATTTTGATTTTACTAGAGAAATAAAAAGATGTACAGATATAGTATTATCTATTGGTCATAGTAATGCAAATTATGAGCAAGCTAAAGAAGCTATAAACTTAGGCGTAACAAATGTGACTCATATGTTTAATGCTATGACTGGTTTAAATCATAGAGACCCAGGTGTTGTTGGTGCAGCGCTTACAACTAATGTATATAGTGAATTAATAGCAGATACAATCCATATAAATAAAGATTTATTTCAATTTATATTGAATAATAAAGGAAAAGAAAGACTTATTTTAATAACAGACTCTATAGAAGCTGGTGGGCTTGAAGATGGAAATTATGCTCTTGGAGGTCAGAAAGTCGTAGTTAAGGGGAATGAAGCTAGACTTGAAAATGGAGCACTAGCTGGAAGTGTATTATCTTTAAATAAAATGGTACTTAACTTCTTTGATAATACAAACCTTAAAGTAAATGAAGCAATTAATTTAGCATCTTTAAATCCTGCAACATCTTTAGGTATAAATTACAAAAAAGGAAGTTTAGAAATAGGTAAGGATGCAGATATAGCTGTATTTGATGAGAATTTAGATTGTAAGATGACTCTTTGTTTAGGCGAAGTAGTATATAAAAATATGTAATATAAAAACAAACTTTAAAGAAGATAAAAGTAACATAAAAAATAGTAAATTGAATTTATATCAATTAAAGTATTAGCTAAAATTTAGGAGGAACAAAATGAGAGTATTAGTATGTAAAGATTACGATGGAATGAGTAAAAAAGCAGCTGAGATGATAGCAGCTCAAATAGTTTTAAAGCCAAATTCAATATTAGGACTAGCTACAGGAAGTACACCAGTAGGTATGTATAGAGATTTAGTAAAGAAATATAATGATAACATAGTAGATTTTTCAGACGTAATGAGCTTTAATTTAGATGAATATTATAAGTTACCAGTATCTAATGACCAAAGCTATGATTATTTTATGAAAGAGAATCTATTCAATCATGTAAATATAAAGTTAGAGAATACTCATCTACCAAATGGAATGGCTGATGATATTGAAGAAGAATGTATAAATTATGAAGCTTCTATAGATGCAGCTGGTGGTATAGATGTACAAGTGCTTGGAATAGGTCGTAATGCTCACATAGGTTTTAATGAACCTGACAATAAATTTGCAAAAAGAACTCATGTAGTTGAACTTACGGAATCTACAATAGAAGCTAATGCAAGATTCTTTGAATCAAGAGAAGATGTACCTAAAAAAGCTGTAAGTATGGGAATTGGTTCAATATTAAAATCTAAAAAAATATTACTTTTAGCTTCAGGAGAAGAAAAAGCTGATGCAGTATATAAAACTGTTTATGGAGATATAACTCCAGAAGTTCCTGGCTCTATACTTCAACTTCACAAAGATACTATAGTTATAGTAGATGAAGCAGCAGCAAGTAAACTGAATCCAAAAGATTATAAATTAGTATAAGAATATAATTGAGTTTAAGTAAAAAATAGCTATCTTTAAATAATAGAATTTATTTAAAGATAGCTATTTTTATTTAAGTTATTTAGTTATTACTTTTTATGAAAACTCGTTATCAAGAAGTATCCAAGTAAGATATTAAAAATTGTTATATTCAGTGGTATTCGGTCAAGCATAATGAAATTACCTATAATTGGAATATATCCAACTGGAAACATAAAGATTAGCATAGGCATTAATGCTAGAAAAAAAGATGGAATACAGAGAATAACTACTCTTGGAATATCAAGATACCAATTACCATTTTTTTTATGTTCATTAATAAATAATTCAACACCTAGTAATAAACCAATACCACCAGAGGAAACCAAATTAATAAAAACAAATTTTTTAAAGTCTTGTGTAAAACTGGTATGAGTTTGATGATAATAATCAAAATTTAATTTGACGGCTAAGAAATACATAAGTAATAGAATAATTAAAAATAAAAGATATCTAAGAGCTTTTTTCATTTTAAATTCTCCTTTCATAGATACTTTACCTAGTTTTATTTTGTTAATGAGTTTAAGAAATCCATAAAATTAGTTGAGAATTGAATAAGTATGATATATGAGTAAATGTTTCTTATGTTTGAAGTAAACTGTATTGCTTAATATAACTATAATATTAATTGTTTGAATATTCAATAAAAAGTCTAAAAAATATCAGTTTTGGTAGGAAATGAATAAATATATTTAGATATTTTGTTATTATTTTATAACATTTTGCAATGAGTTTAATAAATTATATAATAATTTATTTTTGCCTTAAAATTGCCTTAAAATCTAAACAATTTTAAAACTAATGTACCGTAAAAAGCTGATATAATTTAAATATAGTAAAAAATAATATTTATCTTACATATTGGGATTTAATTGTTTAATCAATATTATTTATACTATTTAATTTAAATTAAGAGTTTATTAAGGAGTGAGTATATGAATAAGTTAATTTATATAGCAGATGACGAAGATAATATAAGAAATTTGGTAAAGACATTCTTAAAAAATGAAGGCCATGATGTTATGGATTTTAAAACAGGTGATGAACTTTTAGAGCAATTTAATAAAAAAGAGTGTGACTTAGTAATACTAGATATAATGATGCCTGGTTTAAGCGGTTTTGATGTATGTACGAAACTTCGTGAGAAGAGTACAGTTCCAATAATCATGCTTACTGCAAGAGATACAGATATAGATTATATTACAGGGATAACCTTAGGCAGTGATGATTATTTTACAAAGCCATTTAGTCCAATGTCTTTAGTTATGAGAGTAAAATCTATATTTAGAAGGATAGAATTTGAAAAGAAACAAAATTATGATAAGTATGGTGATTCTATAGATATGGAATTGAAATTTGGTGATATAACAATAAATAAAAAGAATAAAATCGTTACAAATAAAAGTGACAATATAGACTTAACACCGAATGAATACAACTTATTGACCTATTTGTTTGAAAATAGAGACAGGGCAGTTTCTAGAGATGAATTATTAAATAAAATATGGGGATATGATATAGAAGTTGAGACAAGAGCTGCTGATGATACGGTAAAGAGACTACGTAAAAAAATTTTAGATACAAATATTTTGATAGAAACTGTCTGGGGTTTTGGGTTTAGATTAAAGGAGAAAAATTCAGATGGAAAATAAAAATGATAAAAAGAGAACAAATAAGATTAAATCTATACTTAAATTAAAATTTTCAAAGAAAAATATAAGTATAAAAACTAGGATTTTATTGAGTATATTGTGTTTGGTAATTGTAGTTTTTATAATAATATTAGTATCTTTTAATATATTGCTTGATACATATATAAAAACTACTGCAAATGAAGAACTAACAAAATCTACAGAAATAGTAGAACATATGGATAGTAATTTTAGACCTATCAAGCCTCCTCAAGATGATGGAAAGCTTCCACCAAAAGCATTATCTAATTTTATGAGAAATGTACAAGATAAAGTTAGGATGGCAGAAACACAATCAGATGCTGATGCTATGGTGATTGATTCAAAGTATAACTTGATATTTCCAACAAGAGAGGATGATTTTTTAAAGAATATTGATGAGATGGAATCGATTAAAAAGTGTATCCAAAACGAAAAACTCGACTTAAACTCAGATGAAAACACACGTATATCCACTGGAAGTAAAGATTATTATATTTCGACTGTAAAAATCACTAGTATATATGGAGAACAAGATAAGTATTTGATTCTTTTTATAGATATATCAAAAACTTTAAATTTAGTCCAAAAGATAAACATTGTACTGATATTTGTAATGTGTTTTGCTGGGATATTAGCAATATTTACAGCTGTAGTTTTATCTGAGAAAATTGCTAAGCCAATAAAAGAGTTATGTGGTTTTGCAAAAAAAATGGGTCATGGGGATTTTAAAAGAACTTACTTTGACTTTTCAGATAAGGAATTAGTAGAACTTTCAAATATTATGAATAAGAGTGCTGAATATCTTGATAAGTATGATAATGAACAAAAAATATTTTTTCAAAATGCTTCTCATGAACTTAGAACTCCACTTATGTCCATTAAAGGTTATGCAGAGGCCATAAAGTATAATGTAATAGATAGCAAACATGCAAGTGATATAATACTTGAAGAAAGTGATAGATTGAGCGATATGGTTGAAGATTTGTTATATATATCTAAAATTGATAATATAAGTAAAGATTATGACCTTGTAGAATGTGATTTAAGGGAAATACTTTCAAACTGTGGTTCCAGACAAAATGTAAGAGCGACAAATAAAGGTATAAAATTTATTTATGAGTTTGATGAAGAAATGGTTCTATTTGAATGTGATGAAAAAAATGTATCCAAAGCATTTATGAATCTTATAGAAAATGCTTTAAGGTATGCTAAGAGTGAAATTAAAATAGTATGTAAATATAATCAAAAAAATATAGTTGTTGTAGTTGAAGATGATGGGATTGGTATTAATAAAGACGATTTACCTCATATTTTTGAACGATTTTATAAGGGGGTTGGGGGAAATCATGGAATTGGATTATCAATAGTTAAATCTATTGTAAATAAACATGGAGGACGTATATATGCAGAAAATGGTAAAAAAGGAGCTAAGTTTACTATAGTATTTAAGTTATAAAGATAATATTGATATATATTAAAGAAAATATGTCAATATTTGAAGTTGTTTTTTACATATATCTATTGTATACTGTTGAAAAAAGAACAATATTAAGCTGACATATATTATAATGGTTGACAATTAAAGTAGATGCTTAAATATATATGCAGAAAGGAAAAGTAAAATCTGAAGTATATTTAGTTTAAGTAAGCTTCTTATTTTATAAAAAATATGTATGAAAGAACAACTGCTTTTTGATATTACAAATTTAGTAACAGTTATCTTTGAAGCTTTTGTTGTCCATATGTTTTTATCAGATTTTTTAGGTCAAAAAGAAGGATATTCAAGAGCTGTAAGATATGCTAGATTAGGTTTTATAATATGCTTAGGAGTCTGTAATTTAATAACTTTAAATCCTGCAATCACAATGCCTTTAATTTTCATCCTTATTTTTTCATCATCATTTTTATATGAAGGAAACATAAAGACACGATTATTTGCTACGGTTTTATTAAATGTATTCTTTATATTATCAGAAATTGTGGTCACAAGTATTTTTGTTTTATTTATAAAAGAAGGCTTTGAAATAATGTTTGAAAACAATACTATAAGAGTACTAGCTACAATTTTATCTAAAATCGTTTTTTTATTTATATGCAAGACTGTTTGTTTATTTAAAAAAGATGTACATTCGGATATGGCAATAAAATATTGGATTACTTTACTTGCAATACCTTTATTCAGTTTATTTTTGGCTATTTCTATATTTGATATAAATAAGTTTTTTAGCTCTGAAAGTTTAAAGTTTCTAAACTTAATATCAAGTGTTGGTATTCTATATATTAACTTTATTGTATTTTATCTATTTAAATCTATTATAGATAAAACTAAGTTGTCTATGAATTATGAAATACTTGAGCAAGAAATAGTTCATAAAGAAGAATTAAGGCTTAGTAATGAACGTTATAAAATTATTGTTGAGCAGACTGATTCTGTTGTCTTTGAATGGAATGCTAAAGAAAATAAATCATTTGTATCTCAAGCATGGACTGAAAAATTTGGATATATCAGTAAATGTCAGAATCTTTTAAAAGAGATTATGGACAAAGAATTAGTTTATCATGAAGATTATAGGGTATTTGAAGATTTTCTCAAGAGTATTAAAGAGAATAACAAACATAATCAAGTAATATGTCGTTTAAAAAAGTCTAATGGTGAATACATTTGGTGCAGGACATCAGTGACAAAAATTTTTAATGATGAAAAAGAACTTTTAAAGGTTGTAGGTGTAATTGTAGATGTAGATAGTGATATAAAAAAATACGAAGAGTTGAAAACTAGAGCAGAAAGTGACTCATTGACAAATATATACAATAAAGGTACATTTGAAAAACGAGTAGAAGAAGTTATAGCCACAAATAAATGTAATAAAAAAGATGCTTTATTCATTATTGATTTAGACGATTTTAAAGAAATAAATGATAATTTTGGGCATCCATTTGGTGATTTTGTGCTAAAAACTTCTGCTGAGAAGATACAAGCTAGTTTTAGTAATGAAGATATAGTTGGAAGAATTGGTGGGGATGAATTCGTAGTGTATATGCAAGATTATCATTCAGAAGTAAACTTGCATAAAAAAGCTAAAGAATTAAATAGAGTGCTTCATGATAATTACAATGACTTAAGTTTTAGTTTTGAAGCTTCTGTTAGTATAGGTATTGCAAGATATCCTCAAAATGGAAATTCATTTTTAGAATTGTTTAAAAATGCAGATAGAGCGCTTTATAGTGTAAAGGCATCAGGAAAGAATTCTTATTGCTTATTTGAAGAAGAATTATATATACAGTGAATTTAGAAGATACAGTTTGGGTATATAGTTGAACTATTGAAAAAGTTGACTCATGTAGTGAATTTGCAAGTATTTGTTAAAGGCTATGACTATAAAAAGCATAGCCTTTAACAAATACTTACAAATTCACTGTATTCTCTAAAAAGCCACTTCAACTTTGATGCTCCATTGAGAATTGATTTGCTGACAATACAACCTCCTGCTCCAGCTATATACTGTTTGATTTCTGATTTTTCGCCATTTTCTTCATTTTTACTAGATAATTTCATGTAAATTCTCCTTACTTTTTATAGTTATAAAATAGTATCATTTAATATTTATGGATAATAAATGAAGTTAATCTAGGCAGTCTAAATATCTACTGAAATTTTCTTAATTTAAAGTAATGTAATACATATTACCAAACCTATAGCACTTATAACCAAAAAAATCAATCCAACTTCAACTGATTTTTTTCTGGATTCAATTTCTTTGCAATCTGATTCAGACATATTTATAATGGGATATTTTCGTCTACCTATTAAATATATTATCAAACCACTAGAATTATTGCCATTCATAGCAAATAATCCCCATAATTTAGGATGCTTTAATTCACGAGCTTTTGCATCAATCACGGTCATATGATAAATTTGATATACAACACCAACTGAACCCACAAGGGCTACAGCAAAACATATCAATATAAACACCATTTTATTCACTTCCATAATGAGAACACCTCCTAAAATTTTCTTATAATCTGGTAGAACAATGCTGATGAACTAATTATCGCCACACAAAATATACTAGCCATAAAATAGTAGTTGTTTGGTATAAATCTATTAAATATCACAAATAAAATAAGCAACATAATATTTATGATAATTGCAGTTATTAACTTCTTATTGCTATTAACAACATTTGTACTTTCTTTTAGATGTTCAATCATTTTATTATCTCCTTTCAATAAGTCATCCAAGCTAATGGAATATAAGTCACTTAGTTTTATGACACTTATAATATCTGGATAAGATTTCTCATTTTCCCAATTTGAAATTGTTTGTCGTGATACATTAATTTTTTCTGCAACTTTTTCTTGTGTAAATCCAGAATTTATACGAGCGTTTTTTAGTTTCTTTCCAATTTCCATGTAGCTATCGCTCCTTTCATAATTATTTTGTCATATTGAGAGGTTAAGGTCTATCAAATATCTTTTACAATAGCGATTTCAGTGTGTCAAAATGTTTTTACATGCCCTCATATATGTTGAAACAGGTCTTATTTCTTGAGTTAATTTCAATCATTTTTATAGAAATATAAATCTGAAGTATTTCATCAGCATAATCTAGTGTAATACCTGTAATTTCTTTTATCTTATTAATTCTATAAAACAGAGTATTTCTATGGATATTTAAAACTTTAGCTGCCTTGTTTGGTGAATTATTAAAATATATATATTGCTTTAGGGTTTCTAAAAAATTAGAACCATTTTTTTTATCTTCTTCAATTAATTTGGTTACAGCAGGATGATTGAGGTCATACAAATCATAATTGATACTAAGTAGCTCGTAAAGTATATATGGTATGCTTTTCCCAAATGGAGAAAAATTTATATCATATTTTTGAGCAATTTCACTAGCTCTTTTAGCTTGAATATAGTATTTCCAACTATCAGATAACTTTGAGAATTTAGAACTTATTCCAGCGTAAAGTGAATTTAGTTTTAAGTAATTAATAAATTCTTTATTCTCATGCTCAATTAAATTATTAATTAACGAATCATTAATAAAAGCAACTAAAGCAGATTTATATACTACACAATTGGTAGATGGTATAAATGCACTTAAAGACTGCATAATAAAAGGAACTTTACTGTCAAAGTAATTATTATCTTTGTTTACTATTACCATTATGTTTAACGAATTTGACTTAGTCCAATTTAAATAATGAAACCTTCTGCTTATAGTATCATCATCTAAATATTTTTTTTCTAATAAATCAGAAAGTATGTAATTAGGAATAAGTTTTTTATTTATATTAAACAGATTACTTTTTTGTAGTTCTAGAGATAAAGCTATATTAAATGATTCTAATAATTTGAAGTGAAATTCATTAAATGGTATTTTCCATTCACAGATAGCTATATGAGCTACTTCAATTTCTTCTATACACACAGATGATACTAATGTACCAAGCCAGTTGTTTGGTTTATTTTCATCTTTAGTAGATTTATTATAATGTGTTTTTTTATGTATATTTTGATATTTTATGTAATTTATAGTTTCTTCATCTAAATATTTATCTCCATTAGAATCCTCAGTAAGTTGTAATATATCACTAACATCATAAGAATAAGCTAAAACTTTGAAGCTAGAGTCACGAATTATCATAGGATAGCCAAATTCTTCATGTGCTATATCGATTAAATACTGTATGCCTTTATTTTCAGATACTACATCAAAAAACTTTTGAGCAGACAAACTAAGATGTACTTCTTGATTCATAATATTTAACAATTCACTAAAAAGGTCATACTTTTCTTTTTTTGATTTTATAATACAGATATTTGAGTTTAAATTATATCTTTCTAAATCAATATTAATTTCATTTTGTATGAATATACCTAAAAAGTTTATATTGTTTAAATTTACATTAATATCTGATATATTTCCTAAATATAAACATCCAGTGATAAATTCAGTTTGATTATTTTTATAAATATTTAAGCTAGTAATGTCTATATATTCATCTGAAAATGGCTTCAATACTGATGTATATTGAGATATATCTTTCATTAAACTTACTAGTTTCATGCTAAACCTCCTCTAATTATATTTGATTGTGCTATAGCACAATTGATATAGTATATTTTACATCAAAGTTTAGATTCTAACACATAGTTTAGGTAAATTAATTTATATATAATTAGTTATATAAATTAATGAAGCATTAAAGTAAGAAATTTTTAATTAAATAAGAATTAGACTGTTAATAAAAATAAAGGGAGTGTGAAGTATGGCAATAACTAAAATTACGAATATTAAAATATTTGATGGAGAGAAACTTTCAGAACAAAGGAGTGTTGTAATAGAAGATGGTGTAATATCATCAAAAACAATTGCTGATATTACTATAGATGGAGAAGGATGTACTTTACTTCCAGGATTTATTGATTCTCATATACATTTGGATAGTATAAAAAACTTGGAGGATGCAACTAATTGGGGGATAACTACTATGCTTGATATGGCAACTAATAGTAAAGATATAGTAGAATCTTTAAGAAACTTAGATGGATTAACTGATATTCGTAGTGTATATGAACCTGTTGCACCAGCATCTCACCCTCATCTTATGGGAATGGGATTTAAAGATAGTAAAATACACACTATTGAAGATGCTGAAAATTTTGCTAAGAAACAAATTAAACAAGGAGCAGATTTTGTAAAAATTATAATAGAAGACCCTAAAACATCTAAAATAGCTTTTGATTTTGAGACTATAAAAAGAGTAGTTGAAATATCTCATGAAAATGGGAAAAAAGTATTTGCTCATGCACCTACAACTATAGCTTATGAATATGCAGAAAAAGCAGGTGTTGATGTAATAAATCATATTCCTTTTATAGGTAAATTATCTGATGATGTAGCAAGAAGAATAAAAGATAAAAATCTTATATCAATTCCAACTATAGTTATGATGGAAAGTATAGTATCAAATATAAAGAAAGCTACAGGAAGAGAAGATGTTAGGTTAGAAACAGCAATAGAAAATACAGCTACATTGAAAAAAGCTGGAGTGATGATATTAGCTGGAACTGATGCAAATAATGATGAGAACTCTGTTAGTATAGTGAAACATGGTGAATCTCTTCATCGTGAATTTGAATTATTAGTTAAGGCAGGTCTCAATACAATTGAAGTACTTGAGAGTGCAACAAGTTTACCAGCAAAACTATTAGGTCTTAATGACCGAGGATTAATAAAAGAGGGAAAAAGAGCTGATTTAGTAATGGTTGAAGGTGACCCAATTAAAGATATAATGGCAACTAGAAATATAAAAGGTGTATGGATAAAAGGTAATAAAGTAAGATAATAAATTGTGTGTTGTTAAAAATAAAATACTTTTATGTTAAAGGAGATTGAGAACATGTTATTAAGTAGACCAGGAAAAAATTATATACAAGATATAGTAGATAAAAATAGTGTAAAAGAACTTATAGAATTTGAGAGATTTTGTAGAGATAATGCGTTATGGGATGAAATGAAAAAATGCTTTGCAAAGGAATCTACTGTTTCAATATCTTGGTATCAAGGTAGTGGAGAGGGGTTCGTAGAAGAATCAAGTAAGATGAAATCTTATGCACCACATAAAATTTGTGATACATTAGTTTGGGTAAATAATGATAAGGCAGTATCAATTACAATGGGAGCTATTCATATTAGAAATAAGATAGATGGAAATCTAGTTGAACTTCAGTCAGATGTCAAGTTTTTGTATAAGACTCAAAAGATAGACGATATATGGTATATAATATCTATGGATGCTATCTATGAAAAAGATATAATTTTACCTGTTTATCAGGATAGAGATGTTAAAATTTCTAAGGAAGATATAAAAGATTATAGACCTTCATATGCAAGTCTTTCTTATATGCTTAGTAAGGATGGATATAAAATAAACCAAGAACTTCCTGGAATAGATAGACCAGAAAAGGTTGATAAACTTTATAAGGATGCAGAAAAGTGGTTATTGGATAACTCTAGAAACTAGTTTAAATATAAATAAAGATGTAGGTGATTTTATATAAAATTACTTACATCTTTAAAAATAAACTTCTATAATGTTTTGAGTAATACTATCGTAAAAAATTTGTTTGATTTTCTATTCGTATTACTTATATTTATTTTTGTATTTTTTAGTATCTTCCTTTTATACTTTAACTTCTGCCGAGATTTGAGTTAGATATTCATTAGAATCTCGTACACTTATATCATATAGGAGATATTCTTCATAAACAAATTCTCCAATATGTAAATTATTCTGATTGAAAAATTCTAAAAGTTTTTTATAAGTTCTATCAATAGTTTCATAACCTCCTTTATGGTAAGCCGTTACATAAAGCCCTTTTGGTTTGATTGATGTAGGATATTTCTTATAGTCTTTATTAACTTTTGTAAATAAATATGAATATGACTCAAAATCTCTATTCATTATATCTTCTCCTTTAATGATTGAACCAATCATACCATCATCACCTAAATCATAGTTATCCATAAAGTTAATACATTCATATAAAAAGTTTTCATCATCATCTCCAAGAAAGGGTTCTTTAGAAGTAATAGGCGTTTTGACTAAGTACTCTTCCTCATGTTCTTCTAAAGTAATCGTATTTGCATCTATATTACATGCTTTTCTAGTAAATGAAATAGTAGAATCCATTAAAGCTTTAATATTGTTCAATTTTTCAATTTCATTGTTAATATCAATAGTTTTCTTTTCCAAAAGTTCAATTAGTAAATTAGGAGTTCGTTTATCTATATAAGTTTTAATTTCTTTTAAAGGCATTTTGATTTCCTTAAGTGAAGAAATTATACCAAAAATACTAAGTTGATGGTATGAGTAGTATCTATATCCATTTTCCTTCTTTAACTCTGGAGAGAAAAGGCCTATATCATCATAATAAAAAAGCGTCTTTTTATTGACTCCACAAATCTTTGCGAATTCTCCAGTTGTGAAATAATTTTTCGAAATTTGACTCATGATTAAAATTCCTCCTTGACTATCCTGTTACAGTATAGTTTATCATAATATTCTATAAAGGAGTGTGATTGTATGAAAAAATTAATTCGTTTTTTAAAACCATATAGAGTTTTAATTGTTACAGTGCTGATGTTTACATTTTTACAAACTCTTGGAACTTTATATATACCAACACTTACAGCAAGTATAGTAAATAATGGTGTAGTAAAGGGGGATATAGATTATATTGTAAAGACAGGTATAATTATGTTGATAGCAGCAGGTATAACAGCTTTATCAGCTGTTTTAGTTTGCAAAGTATCATCAAATCTCTCATCTGGATTTTGTAGAGATATTAGAGAAGCAGTATTTATAAAATCACAAGATTTGTCAATAAATGATTTTAATAAGATAGGTACAGCTTCAATGATTACTAGGAGTACTAGTGATATTACTTTAATAGGTCAATCCCTGTTTATGTTTATTCAATTGGTATTACCAGCACCAATTATAACTGTTTCTGGTCTATTTTTAGCATATTCTATAGATAAAGTAATGACAATTATTATTGTTACAGTAATGTTTCTATTCATGTTATCTGCATTTTTGGTTGGTAAGAAAGTTATCCGATTGTTTAAAATGATGCAAATAAAGATGGATAATATGAATAGAGTATTACGTGAGGTAGTAACTGGGGTAAGAGTTATAAGAGCTTTTGATAGAAGCCGTTTTGAGAAAAAGAGATTTGATAGAACTGCAATGGATTATTCTGAAACAGCAATTTCAATAAATAAAATATTTGCAGTACTTATGCCTATTGTAATGTTAATAATGAACTTAGGTATAGTGAGTATAATTTGGTTTGGTGGTATGAGAGTAAGTAATGGAAATATGGAGATAGGTCATATAATGGCACTGGTTGAATACTGTATCTTAATATTATTTTATTTAATTATG
Organism: Clostridioides difficile; assembly: GCA_012955965.1. Lineage (GTDB taxonomy): Bacteria > Bacillota > Clostridia > Peptostreptococcales > Peptostreptococcaceae > Clostridioides > Clostridioides difficile_G. The sequence goes on along the minus strand of JABBZI010000019.1, from coordinate 18,490 downwards.
GGAGTAATGGTATTTATGTACATACCTAGAGCAGGAGCTTGTGCAGACAGGGTAAATCAAATCTTAGATATAGAACCTGAAATTGTAGATGGAAATGGATATAAAGATATTACTTCAGAAAGAGGTCATTTAGTATTTAAAAACGTAACATTTTCATATTCCGATTCGGAGGAACCGGTTTTGAACAATATAACATTTGAAGCAAAATCTGGAGAAGTAACTGCAATTATAGGAAGTACTGGTTCTGGTAAATCTACTATTGCAAATATAATACCACGTTTTTTTGAAATTCAATCTGGAGAAATATCTATAAATGGTCAAGATATTAAGAATATGCCTCAAAAAGAGCTTAGAGATAAGATTGGATTTGTGCCACAAAAAGCTTTTTTGTTTAGTGGAACAATAGAGGAAAATATAAAATATGGAAAAGAAGATGCAAGTATTGAAGAAGTAAAGTATGCTGCAAATATAGCACAAGCTGATGAGTTCATTTCTGATATGGAAGATAAGTATGATTCATTCGTAGCACAAGGTGGAAATAACTTATCTGGTGGTCAGAAACAGAGAATATCTATTGCAAGGGCATTAATTAGAAAACCAGAAGTATATGTTTTTGATGATAGTTTTTCTGCATTAGATTTCAAGACAGATAAAAGGCTTAGAAAAGCATTGAAGAATGAAATTAAAGATTCATCAGCTATAATTATAGCACAACGTATAAGTACAATTATGGATGCTAATCAAATTATAGTTTTAAATGATGGAGAAATTGTAGGGATAGGAAAACATAAAGATTTACTTGAAAATTGTGAAGTTTATAAGCAAATCGCAGATTCACAGCTTAGTAAAGAAGAACTTGCATAGAGTGAAGAATCAATCTGTGTATTTGGAGGTGTAATATGAGTGAAAAAATAACAGAGAAACAAGATGTAGATGTACTTAGTTTTGAAGATGGTATGTCAGTAGAAAAAGCTAAAGATGCAAAACAGACAACTAAAAGATTATTGAAATATATGAAAAAACAAAAGTTTAAATTATTAATTATTTTTATTTCAGTACTAATAAGTTCAGCTCTTACAGTTTTAGCACCAATGGTTATGGGAAAAGCTATTGACCAATTATTTAATGGAATTAAAACTGCAGTCCAAACAGGTACAAAGTTCAGTGTGAATTTTAGTACTATGGGAAGCATAATATCAATACTTCTAGGATTGTATTTAATTAGTGCAGTATTTATATATATACAACAATATATTATGTCAGGTGTTGCACAAAGTTTAGTTCTTAACATGAGAAAAGATTTAAGTGATAAATTAAATAAACTTCCTCTTAAATACTATGATTCTCATAAAAAAGGGGAAACACTTAGTATAGTTACAAATGATTTAGAGAAGGTAGCAGACAGTTTACAAGAAGGGCTAATGCAACTTATTACAGCAGTGGTCACAGTAATTGGCTCTATTGTAATGATGATAAGCATAAGTATACCACTTACAGTAGTATCAGCTGTAACATTACTTGTTTCTTTAGGTATTACTGTTATCATTGCAAGAAAATCACAAAATAGATTTTCAGAAAATCAAAAAGTATTAGGAGAATTAAATAGCAATATAGAAGAGATGTTTACAGGGCAAATAGTAGTCAAGGCATTTAGCAAAGAAAAAGATACTATAAAAAACTTCAAAGAATTAAATCAAAATCTTTATAACGCTAGTAGAAAAGCTCAATTCTCATCATATGCTATATCTCCAATTATTAGATTTATAAATCAAATTGGGTATGTTATTATAGCCGTTGTAGGTGGTGTATTTGCATCAACTGGAGCAATGACTCTTGGTAGTATACAAGCATTTATACAATATGTAAATCAAGCATCAGAGCCTACTACAGAGATATCTTATATTGTAAATATGCTTCAAGCAGCGATTGCATCTGCAGAGAGAGTTTTTACAGTTATGGATGAAGTGGAAGAAATGAAGGACAAAGAGGATTCAAAGGTTATCAACATGCCTAAAGGTAAAGTAGCATTTGAGCATGTTAAATTTGGATATAGTGATGATTCTATTCTTATGAAAGACATTAATATTAAATTGAATGCAGGAGATAAGATTGCAATTGTTGGACCTACAGGAGCTGGGAAGACAACTCTTGTAAACTTACTTATGAGGTTTTATGAGATACAAGGTGGAAGAATTACTATTGATGGCATTAATATAAAGGACTTAAAGCGTGGAGAACTTAGAACTATGTTTGGAATGGTTCTACAGGATACATGGCTATTTAATGGTAGTATAAAAGAAAATATTGCTTATAGTAAGTCAGATGCTACCATGGATGAGATTGTAAATGCAGCAAAATCAGCAAGAGTAGACCACTTTATAAGAACTTTACCTCAGGGATATGATACTATATTGACTGAAGATGCTTCTAATCTATCTCAAGGTCAAAAACAGCTTTTAACAATTGCCAGGGCAATACTTTCAGACCCATCAGTGTTAATTCTTGATGAGGCAACTTCTAGTGTAGACACTAGAACAGAGGTTGAGATTCAAAAAGCAATGAATAACTTGATGAAGGGAAGAACTAGCTTTGTTATTGCACATAGATTGTCAACTATTCGTGATGCTGATTTAATATTAGTAATGAAAGAAGGTACTATTATAGAACAAGGAAATCATAAGGAACTTATTGAAAATAAAGGATTTTATGAAGAACTTTACAATAGTCAATTTTCAAGTGAATATGACGAAGAAGTTGTGTAATTAAAATAATTAAGATACTAAGAAATAGATAGGCTTACTTAAAATAAGTCTATCTATTTTCATTTGAAACAACTAAGTCAATAAATAATTGCATAAGGGGACTAATCCACTTGTTTTTATGATGACCACATACTGCAACAATGCTCCTATCATCTAATTCTGTATCTATTGCACATAGTTCTCCTGTTTTCAAATCATCTTCCACTGCAAATGTAGGAAGGTATGAAACTCCCATATCATTTTTCACTAAATTTTTAATAGTAGGTATACTCCATAGCTCAATCGTATGGTCTAAAGTAATATTTTTTTCATTTAAGTATGATTCAAACATTTGTCTAAAAATACATGCTGGCTCATCTATTATGAAAGGTATATCTAATTCTTGATTTGGAGTAATAAAATCAGGGAATTGTTTTTTTACTTTTGGTGAAGCAACTAGTGTTAAAGGTGACTCTCCAACTGTATAGGTAGAAATAGAATTTCCTAAGCCACCAATATCTTTATAAAATATTCCTAAATCAATACTTCCTGCAAGCAAAGAGTTTCTAATATCATAACAATTCATTGAGCGAAGAAATAGTCGTGCATTTGGTGCCATTTCATGAAAACGTTTTAAAATAGGAGGTATCTTATAACAAATAAGAGTTTCTCCCAGCGCAATATGTAAATCACCACGTAATTCAGACAAATCAGTACCAACATTCTTCATTTTATCAACAGAACATAGAACATCATCCACATAAGGTATTAAGTTTTTGCCAGCTTTAGTTAGAACCATTTTTCTTCCTATTTTTTCAAATAAGTGTGTAGATAATTCTTGTTCTAACTGCTGTACTTGGAATGTTATTGTTGATTGTGTGTAATTGAGCTTATTTGCTGCTTTAGAAAAACTACCTTCTTCTATTATAGTTTTAAAAGTTTGTAGATATTTAAGATACATATTTATCCTCATTTCATTCAATATAATTGAAGTATAAATTTAAATATTTCGATTTTTTTTATTCTTTGATTTATAGTATTATAATATAAAAGGAGAGTGATTGCAAGTGTTGAGTGAAGTTTTATTATCTTTTTTACCATATGCATTTGTTACAGGTTTTACACCAGGACCTAATAATATTCTTGCATTAAATACGATTAGTAATAGTGGATGGAAAAAAGGAAAATCAGTGGTTATAGGAATTGCTATGGGATTTATATGTATTATGTTTATATGTGCTTTTGGATGTCTTGAATTATCAAAGTTTATACCAATGATTACTGGTATTATGAAGTACATAGGAGCACTTTATATTCTTTGGTTAGCGATACAGGTGGCTAAGAGCAAACCAAACAATAATAGCGATGTTAAGAAAGAATCATTTTGGACTGGATTTATTTTACAGTTTGTTAATGTAAAAATTATAATATTTGCTATTACTGTATATACAGGATATGTGATACCTGTGTCACAGTCAACTGGATATTTATTGTCAGCAGCAGTTTGTAATAGTATTGTGGGCATATCTGGTACTTTGACATGGGCTTTAGCAGGAGGTATTTTGCAAAAATATATAAATAAGCATTACAAAGTAATCAATATTATTATGGCACTAGTACTTGTTTGGAGTGCAGTAAAACTAATTTTAACATAAATAAGTATGCATAGGTATGAACATATAAATTTAATTATTTAGTTTTAGAGATTTAGAAGATGGAACTATAGATTATGTTATTTTAAATAAGAAACTTAATTTTTTATTTGAAATATTTAATTTATATATAAGTAACATCTTCTTTTTTTGTTATCTAAAACTACTATTTGTTAACTGTACAAAATCTAATAACATATAAAATTTAATTTCCAGATAAAAATGTAATTTATTATTAAAATTTAGATAAATAAATTCACATCTATCTCATCGACTTAAGATTGTTTGCCACATATATGCCATAAAGATGCACTTATTTTACGGAGATTTAACAAAGTGGAGTGAAGTATACTCTAAATATAAAATAAATCAAACATAGTTAAATGAATTGAGAGGTGGTAATAATGGATAAGAAGTTAAACTATAGATTTGAGATGAAACATAAAATAACTGAAGCTGATGTCCTAGCTTTAAAATCAAGACTTTATCCAATAATGAAGAAAGATAGAAACGCATCAAAAGATGGGAAGTATCTTATCAGAAGTTTATATTTTGACACTCCTGAAGATAAAGCACTTTTAGATAAGTTAAATGGAGTTGCAATGAGAGAAAAGTTTAGAATAAGATTTTATAACAATGACCCTTCTTATATAAAATTGGAGAAGAAAATAAAACATTATAATATGACATCAAAACTATCAGCTAGTTTAACTAGAAAGGAAGTAGATAAGATATTAAAAAATGACATTGAGTTTTTAAAAGAATCGACAAACTGCTTATTAAGAGAATTTTATTTAAAAATAAAATGTGAAAGATTGGAGGCAAAAAGTATAGTTGATTATGATAGAGAAGCTTTTGTCTATCCACTTGGAAATGTAAGAGTTACAATTGATAGCGATATTAAAACTTCTGTAAATTCAACTGATTTATTCAATAAAGAATTGCCAACAGTGTCAGTTATTGATGAAAATATGACTGTATTAGAAGTTAAATATGATGAGTTTATACCAGATTTTATAAAAGATTTAGTTCAGATTAATAAAACTACTTCTACAGCAGTTTCAAAGTATGCATCAAGTAGATTGTATATATAGGATTGAAATTTAAATCTTATATAAAGAGTATCTAAATAAAATAAAAAAATTAAAAAATAGGAAGGATGATTTTAGTTATGACATTTAACGATATTTTTAAATCAAGTTTTATAGAAAATGTATCAGGTTTTTCATTTATAGATAGTGCTTTAGCTCTAGGTTCAGCATTTTTAGTAGGTTTGTTTATATATATGATTTACAAAAAAACCTATATGGGAATTATGTATTCTCGTCCATTTAATGTGTCACTTGTAGCACTTACAATGCTTACAACTTTCGTAATATTGGCAGTTACATCAAATGTAGTTTTATCTCTAGGTATGGTTGGTGCTTTATCTATAGTAAGATTTAGAACTGCAATTAAAGACCCGATGGATTTGGTATTTCTATTTTGGTCATTAGGTTCAGGGATAGTTTTGGGGGCAGGTTTGATTCCGTTGGCTGTTATGGGTTCAATAATCATGGGATTGATTCTAATATTCTTTTCAAACAAAACAATATCCGAAACACCATATATATTGATGGTAAATTGTAATAATGAAAATTCAGAAGACATCGCAACTGACAAAATTAAGCAAGTATTTTCTAAATATCAAATAAAATCAAAAAGTGTTACACCAGAAAAAGGTATAGAATTGGTATTTGAAGTAAGAATGAAGGATGGAGAAACAAGTCTTATAAATGACTTAAGCCAAGTAGATGGAGTCACTAATGCAGTTCTTGTAAGTTATAATGGTGACTATGTAGCATAGAGAGGAGTAATCTTTTATGAAAGATAAAAAATTTACCCTTCTTATCTCAATTATGGTTATATTTTTATGTGCAGTAGTTGGAGTTTACAGTACATATGGTAATAAAAATGTTGATTTATATAGTGATGTATATATTGAAAAATACTTTGATAGAGACAAGGTTATGGAAGTTAATATAGAAATAGATGAAAGTGACTTGGAAGACATGAATGAAAATGCTATAAAAGAGGAATTTAAAGTTGCAAAGGTAACTGTAAATGGAGACTCATATGGAAATGTTGGTATAAGAACTAAAGGAAATTCAAGTCTTACATCTGTAGCAAATAGTGATAGTGATAGATATAGCTATAAGATTAATTTCGATAAATATAATACTAGTCAAAGTATGGAAGGTCTTACTCAACTAAACCTTAATAACTGTTACTCTGACCCATCTTATATGAGAGAATTTTTAACATATAGCGTCTGTGAGGAAATGGGATTGGCTACTCCAGAATTTGCATATGCTAAAGTTTCTATAAATGGTGAATATCATGGATTATATTTGGCAGTAGAAGGATTAAAAGAGTCTTATCTTGAAAATAATTTTGGGGATGTAACTGGAGACTTATACAAATCAGATGAAGGGGCTTCATTACAATATGAGGGTGATGACCCAGATAGTTACTCAAATCTAATCGTTGAAAGTGACAAAAAAACAGCTGACTGGTCTAAAGTTACAAAATTACTAAAATCTTTAGATACAGGTGAAGATATTGAAAAATATCTTGATGTAGATTCTGTCCTCAAAAATATAGCAATAAGTACAGCTTTATTAAATCTTGATAGTTATCAAGGTAGTTTCGCTCATAATTACTATTTATATGAACAAGATGGAGTGTTTTCTATGTTGCCATGGGACTTTAATATGTCATTTGGTGGATTTAGTGGTTTTGGTGGAGGTAGTCAATCTATAGCTATCGATGAACCTACAACAGGTAATTTGGAAGATAGACCTTTAATATCTGCACTATTAAAAAATGATACATATAAAGCTAAGTATCATGAATATCTAGAAGAAATAGTAACCAAGTACTTGGACTCAGATTATTTAGAAAATATGACAACAAAATTACATGACTTGATAGCATCATATGTAAAAGAAGACCCAACAGCATTTTATACTTATGAAGAATTTGAAAAAAATATAACATCTTCAATTGAAGACTCTAGTGATGATAAGGGATTTGGTGATAAAGAATTTAATAATGATTCTAATAATAAAGAATCTAATAACAATGAATCTAACAATAATAACTCTAACAATGAAAATAAGAGTTTTGAAAACAGAAGTAATGAAAAAGAAGTTAATGCTGAATTAACATTAAGTGAAGTCAAAACTAATACAGATAATGATAATAAAAATAACACTACAGATAATAGTGAAAATGAGAATAATACAAATGACAATAAAAGTGAGAACAATACTAATGAAAAGTCAGGAGGACCTATGGGCAAAGGTGGTAAGTCAATACCAGGAGTTTTAGAAGTTGCAGAAAATATGAGCAAAACTATAAAAGCTCAATTAAGTGGAGAATCTTCTTCAACTAAGGAAAATTCTGATGATAATAGTTCAAGTGAAAGTAAAGACACAGAAGATTCTGATGATAAGATGAGTGGAATGCCAGAGCCACCTGAAGGTATGGATGGTAAAACACCACCAGGAATGGGAAATATGGATAAGGGAGATATGAATGGTAAAAATGGCGATATGAATATAGATAGAAGTCAAGGTGGTCCAAAGGAAGCTGGAGGTTTTGGTAATAAAGGAGGCGGCTCTATGAATAAAACGACAACATACTCTAAATTAATTTTAGGTGGAGCATCAATGATAGTCATGTCAATTATGCTAGTAGGTGTATCAAAGATAAACCGAAGAAGATTTATAAAGTCAAAATAGATTAATATACAAATAATATTGATACTGTTAAGTAAATATCTACTTAACAGTATTTTTTTATTTCAATATCTTTGTTTTTAATAAAAAGTATTTTCTTACCAGTGTTAAACTAACAATCATTGCAATTTCGTACATCTATAATTTTACGAGGATATAGTAAAATTTAATTCTATTAAAAAAGTGCATAGAAAAAAACGATTAGACAAAGTATGAAAAGTATAATACGATTATTTTGGGGTAAATGGAAAATAAACTTATATTTTGTAGAAATATCCATAAAAATGAATGTTTTAAATTTAGCTTATATGGAAGCAAAGAGTGATATGTAAGTTGAAAAATTATAAAACTAAATCGTGGTATATAAATAAAGTTTAAATTCATGTAAATAAAAATATCATTAAGTATGGAGGGATTTTAATGTATTTGAAAAAAGCATTAAGCTTATTAACATTAGGGTTAGTTATTTGTGGATTAACAATAGGCTGTTCAACAAAAGAAGAATCTAAAAAAGAAGAAAAGAAGACTATTACAGTAGCTACAGGAGCAAAGTATTATCCATTTAATTTTAGAGAAGATGGGAAAATGCAAGGTTTTGAAATTGATATATGGAATGAAATTGGTAAAAGATTAGATTCTGAAATTAAATATGAAGTAAATAATGGAGATACAGGTGGATTGCTTGGAATGGTGGACAGTGGTAAGGCAGATACAGCAGCTCAACAAATAAGTATAACACCAGAAAGAGAAGAAGTGTATGATTTCACAGTACCATATGCTTATAATCCTCTAATGATAACTATTAGGCCAGAAGATAAAGACAAGATAAAAAGTCTTGAAGATTTGAAAGGTAAAAAAGTTGAAGTTGGAGCAAATTCATCTGAAAGAGCTATAATGGAGGAAAAAAATAAAGATAATTCAATGGAATTAGTATTCAATGATGGGTCTGATTCATATGAAGGTCTTGAACTTGGCAGGTCTGATGCAAGAATAATTTCTGTTTCTGCAACAGCTGCTAGAAATAAAAAAGCTGGTTCAAATTTTATTGCTGTTGGAGAACCTATTTATGAAGAAATAAATGCGTATCCATTTAGAAAAGATGAAGAATCAAAGGCTTTAAAAGCTAAGGTTGATGATACAATAACAGCTATGAGAAAAGATAGAACTCTTACTGAAATCTCTAAAAAATGGTTTGGAGAAGATATAACGATTGAGAGATAGGTGAATTTTATGAGTTTAGATGTATCGTTCATGTTTAGCATTTTACCAGAAATATTTATAGCATCTAAAGAAACAATAATAATGGCTTTAATATCACTAGTACTATCTTTAGTAATAGCAACTATAATGGCATTAATAAGCTATAACAAAGTTAAAGTATTAAATGAAATTGTTAAAGTTTATACCTCAATTTTTAGAGGAACACCACTGCTAGTTCAGTTGTATGCATTGTATTTTGGATTACCAAGAGCTATTCCAGCTCTTGTAGATATGTCTCCATTTACTGCAATGATAATTGCTTTATCAGTAAATATGTCTGCGTATATGTCAGAGACTATAAGAGGAGCAATTTCTTCTGTAGATAAGGGACAATATGAAGCAGGAGCTTCCATTGGACTTACAAATGTGCAAATATTCAGAAGGATAGTCATGCCACAGGCTATAAGAGTCGCTATTCCTGCATTATCTAATCACTTTGTAGATTTAATTAAAGGTTCCTCATTAGCTTTTACTATAGGGGTAATAGAAATAATGGCAGCAGCAAATTATAATGGTGGTAGTAAATATAAATATCTAGAAGCATTCTTAGTTGCAGGATTTGTATATTGGTTTATATTATTTGTCTTTGGACTAGTTCAAAAGAAACTAGAAGCAAAACTAAATTCGGCATATTAACAGTATCACATAATAAATATTAATAATATTACATAATAAAATAGAGACCATTTAAATACAATTTCTTATTATATTTAAGTGGTCTCTATTTTATTTATGAACTATAAAATAATAAAGAATTTTAAAATATAGAATTCAATTTAAGAAATACTGAAACTAGAAAATACATAATAAAAAAAATAATTAAAAATTGTAACTAAATTGTAATAAAATGGTAGTTATTTAGCATAAAATGATGTATCATAGAAGTGTCTTATAAAATTAATAAAGTAAGATTTTTTAAAATAGAACTGCTGGCTTTTGATATTTAAAGTGAGTAGTTAAATTATGTTTAGGAGGGGTAGATTTTGTTACAAAAAGTATTATGGAAATTTTTAAAGCTAGTAGCAGGTTTATTTATATGTTCAATTGGTATAGTATTGACGATAAATTGTAACCTTGGTTTATCTCCTTGGGATGTGTTTCATCAAGGTCTTTCAAATCATATAGGAATAACTATAGGGACTGCCTCTATAATTGTAGGCTCTATAGTAGTTATAGCTGATGTTGTTCTTGGTGAGAATGTAGGATGGGGAACTGTTTTTAACATGTTATTAATTGGATTCTTTATGGATTTGCTTTTGTATAGTAAATTAATTCCAGAGGCTGATAGTTTATTTGTAGGAATAATTATGTTGATATTAGGATTGGTCCTTTTGGCTATTGGAATGGTATTTTATATGGGAAGTGGTTTAGGAAGTGGACCTAGAGATGGTTTGATGGTTGCACTTCAAAAGAAAACTGGGAAATCACTTAACTTAATAAGAGGGACTATAGAAGTTGGAGCATTAATAGTAGGATTTTTCTTGGGTGGAAAAGTTGGTATAGGAACTATAATAAGCGCATTTGGATTGGGTTACTTTACACAGATAATATTTAGTTTATTTAAATTAGATTGTAGCAAGATTAAGCATAGATTTATAATAGATGATATAAAATTTATTAAGTTATATATGAATGGAGATAAAAAAACTGCTGCTCAGAATATAGCTAAGTAGTTTAATAATAAATTCAAGTAAAGGTTAAATATTTTAGTTTGAAAAATTTTAAAAATATATAAATTTTAATTATTAAAAGAATATTAAGCTATGAAGATTGCTAGGAAACTATAAAATATAGATTTCTAGCAATTTTTTATTTGTTTAATACTTTTTTATGTTTTATAAGTTTTATTATGTATTTAATGAATTAATTAATTTATAATTAGAGATACTAAACTTTATAAATATTAATATAAACACCTTTAATTGTGCATTTTCCAAAGCCTTTAAAATACTTGTATTTATTCTAAATAAAAAAATAAAAAAATGTCAAAAAAACTCTTGTATTATATCCAAATTTTATATATAATTACCTATGTTGTTTACAAATTTTAAACACAATGTTTAGTAAACAAAATGTTTAGTAAAATAAAACAGAAACTAGGAGGTGCAACATGGATATAGGTGAAAAGATAAAAAGATTAAGAACAGAAAAGCAACTGACCCAGGAAGAGTTAGCTAATAGATGTGAATTGTCAAAGGGATTTATTTCTCAATTAGAAAATAACTTAACATCACCATCCATAGCTACCCTTATAGATATACTTGAGATACTAGGTACGAATTTAAGGGAATTTTTTAATGAAATAGATGATGAAAGAATTAGTTTTACAAAAGAGGATATGTTTGAAACAGAAGACGAAGACTTAAAATATAAACTGAAGTGGCTAATTCCTAACTCACAAAAAAATGAAATGGAGCCAATAATAATAACATTGTATCCAGGAGGACAATATAAAGAAGAAAAGCCACATGAAGGCGAAGAATTTGGATATGTATTAGCAGGTTCGATATATGTTCATATAGGCGAAAAGAAAAATAAGGTAAAAAAAGGAGAAAGCTTTTACTTTAGACCAAGAGCAAATCACTATATATCAAACGAAGGTAAAACGACAGCAAAAGTGATTTGGGTAAGTACGCCACCATCATTTTAGAATAGAGGTGTTTAATAATTGGTAGAAAATATAATAGAATTAAGAGATATATCTAAACATTATGAAGAGCTTACTGTTTTAGATAATTTCAATTTAGATATAAAGAAAAATGAGTTTTTAACTTTACTTGGACCAAGTGGATGTGGAAAAACTACTACATTAAAAATCATAGCAGGATTTGAGTATGCTGATGATGGTAAAGTTTTATTTGAAGGTAAAGAGATAAATAATTTGCCACCATATGAAAGACAAGTAAATACAGTGTTTCAAAAATATGCTTTATTTCCACATATGGATGTATATGAAAATGTAGCTTTTGGACTAAAAATCAAAAAGACTCCAAAAGATGTAATAGATGCTAAAGTGAAAGAAATTTTAAAACTTGTTGCGCTAGAAGGTTTTGAAAGACGACAAGTTGACTCATTAAGTGGAGGACAACAGCAAAGAATTGCAATAGCAAGAGCTCTAGTTAATGAACCAAAAGTATTGCTACTAGATGAGCCACTTGGAGCACTTGATTTAAAGCTTAGACAAGAAATGCAAATAGAATTAAAAAGAATTCAAAAAAAATTAGGAATAACATTTGTATTTGTAACTCATGACCAAGAAGAGGCTCTTACGATGTCAGATACTATTGTCGTAATGTATAAGGGCAAGATACAACAAATGGGAACACCACAAGACATATATAATGAACCTAAAAACTCATTTGTAGCTAAGTTTATAGGTGAAAGTAACATATTTGATGGAATTATGATAGAAGATTATAAAGTTAATTTCTGTAATAGGGATTTTGAATGTGTTGATAAAGGATTTGAAAAAAACGAAAATATAGAAGTAGTAATAAGACCAGAAGATATAAAAATGGTAAAGCCAGAAGAAGGAATGTTAAAGGGGAAAGTTACATCTACTGTGTTTAAAGGAGTGCACTATGAGATAGAATTAAATGAAAATGGAAGATTATGGATACTCCATAATACTAAAAATGCTGAAGTTGGAACAGAACTAGGCATGGACATATATCCAGAAGACATCCATATAATGAGAAAAGAGAATAACTAAGATGAAGAGAAAATCTTTCTTAGCATATCCATATGTAGTTTGGAGTGCGATATTTGTAATAATTCCTTTAATACTAGTAGTATTTTTCAGTTTTACAAAAGAGTCAGGTGGAGGTTATGCATTTACACTTGAAAATTATAAAGAAGTAATCGACCCTATATACATTAAAGTATTTGCTCGTTCTATTCTTTTAGCAGGAGGAGCTACATTGATATGCCTTATAGTTGGTTATCCAGTGGCATATATAATTTCAAAAGCTCATGTAAGTAGAAGAGGTTCATTAATATTATTGTTTATTCTTCCTATGTGGATGAATTTTCTTTTAAGAACTTATGCATGGGTTGCTATATTAGGAAAAAATGGACTTTTAAATACATTTTTAGGTTGGTTTGGGATACAGCCATTAGCAATTTTGTATACTAATTTTGCTATACTTTTAGGTATGGTATACAACTTTTTACCATTCATGGTTCTTCCAATATACACTGCACTATCAAAGATGGATAATGATTTGATAAATGCTGCTCATGACTTAGGTGCAAATAATATGACAGTATTTAGAAAAATTATATTTCCTTTGAGTTTGCCAGGTGTAATGTCTGGAATAACTATGGTATTTATGCCAGCAGTAACTACCTTTGCAATATCAAGACTGTTAGGTGGAGGTAAAATAATGCTAGTTGGAGATTTGATTGAACAACAATTTACTGTTGTTGGAGATTGGAACTTTGGCTCAGCAATATCGATATTTATGATGATAGTAATATTAATATCGATGTCCATAATGTCAAAATTTGGAGATGAGTCTGACAAAGAAGGCGGTGGGTTACTATTTTAAAATTAAAGAAAATAACTTCTAATATATATTTAGCATTAGTATTCTTGTTTTTATATGCACCCATATTTGCTTTAGTACTATTTTCTTTCAATGATTCAAAATCAATGGCGAGATGGAATGGATTTACATGGAAGTGGTATGGCCAATTACTTCAAAATGAGAGTATAATGAGTGCTTTATATTACACTATTGTAATAGCTATATTAGCATCTGTAATATCTACAATAGTAGGGACTATAAGTGCTATAGGAATACATAAGATGAGAGGTAAGAGTAAGAAATTAATACTAAATGTAAACTATCTTCCTATTTTAAATACAGAGATAGTTACAGCAGTAGCTCTTATGAGTCTATTTGTATTTGTAAAAATGGAATTTGGGTTTACAACAATGCTATTGGCACATATAATGTTTTGTTTGCCATACGTTATACTTTCAGTTTTACCAAAAATGAAGCAATTACCTGATAATATAGAAGATGCAGCTATGGACTTAGGAGCAACACCTATATATGCTCTTAGAAAAGTAATTTTGCCACAAATAAAGCCAGGTATTGTTTCTGGATTTTTAATTGCATTTACTATGTCAATAGATGACTTTATAATAAGTTTCTTTAATGCTGGAAATGGTGTAAGCAATCTTTCTATAGAAATCTATGGAATGGCTAGAAGAGGTATAAAACCTGAAATAAATGCATTATCAACAATAATGTTTGCAGTTGTTTTAGGGTTACTTTTATTAGCTAATAAAAAAGAATCTATAGTAAGGGGGACTAAATAATGATTAAGTATAAAAAAGTAATAGCCCTTGTAGCTGTAGGTGTGATGACAGTGACTTTATTTACAGGATGTAATAAAGCAACTGATTCTACAAAAGTTTTAAATGTATATAATGTTGGAGATTATATAGACGAATCTCTTATAGATAAGTTTGAAGAAGAAACCGGAATAGATGTTCAGTATTCAACTTATGATACTAATGAAATGATGTATCAAAAAGTAAAGAGTGGTAGTACACACTACGATTTGGTTTTTCCTTCAGATTATATGGTAGAAAAAATGAAAAATGAAGGTCTTTTGGAAAAGTTAGATTTTAAAAATATACCTAATATGAAGTATTTAGATAAAAGTTTTTTAAATCCTATATATGATAAGACTAATGAATATAGTGTTGCATATATGTGGGGAACTCTTGGAATATTGTATAATAAAAAAGAGGTTAAAGACCCTATAGATAGTTGGAATATACTTTGGAATCCAGAGTATAAGGGTAATATAATGATGTTTGATTCTGTTAGAGATACTATAGGAATAACTCTTAAAAAATTAGGATACAGTATGAATAGTGTAAATCCAAAAGAAATAAATGAAGCGAAAAATCTTTTAATGAAACAAAAGGACTTGGTATTAGCTTATGTAAATGATGAAGGTAAGGATAGATTACTTGGTGGAGAAGTAGCAATGGGTATGTTGTATTCTGGAGATGCAGTTACATTGATGGACCAAAATCCTGACCTTGATTATGCAATACCTAAAGAAGGTACTAATAAATGGGTAGATGCTATGTGTGTACCTACAACAGCACAAAATAAAAAAGAAGCTGAGTTGTTTATAAACTTCTTACTAGACCCAGAAAATGCAAAAATAAATGCTGAGTATATTGGATATTCGACACCTAATACAGGAGCACTAAAATTATTAGACCCAGAAATAACTAATAATCCTGTTGCATATCCATCTAAAGAAGTACTTAGTAAATGTGAGACTTTTGAAGATATTGGTGAAAAGATAAAACTATATGACAAGGCTTGGATAGAATTAAAGTCAAAATAGAGTCTTGCTAATTTAATTATATTTACTTAATAAAACTGTTCTTTTTTAGAAATTAATTTTCTAATTATTGAACAGTTTTATTTTTTGTCCAATATATACTTGTTTTGAGTTTTTTATTAAATTATATTTAAATGCGACTTAATTAATCTTTTAATAAGTGAAAATCTTATTTGTATAATGAATCTAATAATAATTAGAAAAAATGGGTAACTTAATAGAATAATTGGAGGTGTAAATTTATAAAAAATGAATAGGATAAATAAAAAAATAGATTTATTAATATTAAGTTTGCTAGTTTTTATATTTTTAATTGTTGGAATAGTAATATTATCTATTAGAACAGAAAATAAATTGAATGTATTTATAATGTTTGCAGTGGTTTTTTTTATAATAATGTTAACTTATTTATCAAACTCAGTAGTAGGATTGATAACAAGTTCAATAACTATATTTATGTATACATCCTATATCTTATATAACAATATTACTCATAATATAGATGTTGAGTTTATATCATATATGTGGATAATAGCAATACCAATCTCTTCAATTATAGTAGGTAATTTAAATAAAAACATAAATGAATTACAATATACAAACACAAAGTTAACTGAACAGTATAAAGAGTTAGTGACTATTGATAGTGAAACTGGACTTAGGAATTTAAAGATTTTTTATAATGATGTAAATATGGAGATAAGTAAATCTATTAGACATAATACTAATTTTTCTCTTATGATAGTTAAATTGCCATACTATGGGAATTTACAGACAATATTTGGTGAAAATAAGACTAATAAAATAGTAAAACACATCAGTATAAGTATTATAGAGTGTACAAGAAATGAGGATATAATTTATAGTTTACAAAAGGATATGATAGGCATATTGATGCCAAATACATCTTTGGAAGGTTCAAAAGTTGTTAAAGACAGAATAAATAAAAAGATAAGAACGTTAAATTTAGACCTAAACAATAAAGGAAAATATGTAAATATAGATGTGAAAATTGCATTTTTAGAGTATAACGATAGCTTTGGAGATAGTATAAATTTTAAGAATATAGTTGAAGAGGAATTGCAATACGATGTTTAAAATACTCAATAAGAATTTATCAAAATTAATACTGATATTATCTATAGTACTGGTAATATCAAACTTTAATCTATCTTCATATGCAACAGAAATTACATCTAATAGAAATAAGGTTTTAGTTATATATGATTCTAAGAAAGAAATAGCCTACAATAGAGATATTTTAAAAATTATAAGGACTTTATTGGGGAGATTTAGTTCAGATATTGAGTTATTAAAATTAAGTAACTATGATGATGAAATAAATAAAAACTATTATAGTCATGTATTTATTATAGGAATTAATGAAAATTCATATGCTAATGAGAAAAGAACTAAATATTTACTTAGTTCATTAGATTCATATAACGGAAATATATGTTGGTTGGGGCATGGTATAGAAAATCTTTTAGAATACAAAAAATATAATTTAGAGTATTTGGGAAAAACAAATAACATAGTGAGTGTAAATTATAAGGGAAAATCGTACAATTTGGATGAACACTATTTATTTAATCTTGTGAAATCAAAAGATACAAGTGATAAAGTAATAGGACGTATTGGTGATACATTAAATGAGTATCCATATATAATAAATGATAAAAATCTTTTTTATGTATCCAAATTGGATTTGGATGGTGTTTTATTTTATATATTCTGTGATTCACTGAATGATATTTTTAATATTAAGAAATTTGATAAGGGAAGTATATTTGTAAGAATAGAAGATGTACATGCTTTTAGAGACCCCAAAAATCTTGTAGATATAGCTGATTATTTAAGTGACAAAAATATACCATTTACAATTGCATTGATACCAGCTTATGTAAATCCTAAAAATCATAAAATAACTACTTTATCAGAAAGCCCTGAGATTGTCAAAGCAGTAAAGTATATGCAAGAGAAGGGAGGTACAGTAATATTACATGGATATACTCATCAATACAAAAAAGAAGAAGTTTCTGGAGAAGGGTATGAATTTTGGGATGGCGAAAGAGATGTACCTTTAAAGGAAGATATGAAGGTATTTGTAAAAGATAGAGTGTTGAGTGGCCTTAGAATATGTATAGAAAATGGAATTTATCCTCTTGCGTTTGAAGCACCACATTATGCAATAGAATCTGAGGGATATAAAGAGTTGAAAAAGTATTTTTCTACTTATGTAGGTCAACATCAAAATAATGATAAAAAATTTAGTACTAATACATATCCTTATGTTATTCAGGATACAGAAGAATTTAATATATTTATACCTGAAAATTTAGGATATATAGACCCAGAAGATAAGTTTACTTTTCAAAATATCAAAGAAAATCTAGATAAAGTCTCTATGGTTAGAGGTTTTAGTGGAGGTTTCTTTTTTCATTCATATTTAGATATAGATTACTTAAAGTACACAATAGAATACCTAGAAAAACAAAATATAGAATTTATGGATTTAAGAGATTTTGATAATTGGGTAAAAATTGATGAAATACAAATAAGAAATGTTGGAGATGAAGTTAAAGTAACTTATGATAGGAATTTAGAAGAAAATACTGAAAGTGATATTAGATTTAAGTATATATCAAATATTAGCAAAATTTTAATATTGATAGTG
>JABBZI010000199.1 GCA_012955965.1 Clostridioides difficile | reverse complement strand
ATAGATGGGGCAATAGGTCCAACAGGAAATACAGGTCCAACAGGCCCAACGGGAGCAGATGGAGCAGTAGGAGCAACTGGAGCAACAGGCCAAACAGGAGCAAATGGAGCAGTAGGAGCAACCGGAGCGACAGGAGCAACCGGAGCAGCAGGCACTATAGGTCCAACTGGAGCAGCGGGAGCAACAGGCCCAACGGGAGCAGATGGAGAAGTAGGTCCAACAGGGTCAACTGGAGCAACTGGAGCGAATGGAGTAGCAGGTCCAACAGGAGCA
>JABBZI010000198.1 GCA_012955965.1 Clostridioides difficile | reverse complement strand
ACTTATTTAGAGAGGTAATGAAAGAAATAAATCAGCCAGTAATAGTTAGTGATATAGTTACAAACTTAGAAGCAGGGCTTGAATTTGCTGATAAAATAGGTTATCCAGTAGTTGTAAGACCAGCATACACATTAGGTGGAACTGGTGGAGGTATAGCTGATAATGAAGAAGAATTAAGAGAAATACTTTCACATGGATTACAATTAAGCCCAGTTGGACAAGTATTAATTGAAAAAAGTATAAAAGGTTGGAAAGAAATAGAATATGAAGTAAT
>JABBZI010000197.1 GCA_012955965.1 Clostridioides difficile | reverse complement strand
CAAAGTCATGTGCCTTACCGACTTGGCTAATCCCCAATATATGTGGTGAGCGCACAGGGATTCGAACCCCGGACACACGCCTTAGAAGGGCGTTGCTCTATCCAGCTGAGCTATGCACCCACAATTTATATATGTACAAATTAAATAAAAATGGTGCGGATGAAGGGAGTCGAACCCCCACGCCAATGGCGCTAGATCCTAAGTCTAGTGCGTCTGCCAATTCCGCCACATCCGCGCATTTCTTTGGTGGAGGATGGTGGATTCGAACCACCG
>JABBZI010000196.1 GCA_012955965.1 Clostridioides difficile | reverse complement strand
AAAGATGAAAGTATTAAAAAAGAAGAGGATAGGTTTTCAGTTTAGTTATGAAGTATTATTAACTAAAAAAGAATATTTAAATGCTATAAGAGAAGAAAGAAATATAAATATAGATGATGATTTTTTTGCTCGAATATTTACAACTATACATAAAGGAAATCAAATGATAGAAGAAAAATTTGAAAAATTCATAACAGATATAAAAGATATGATAAAAAGACAAGTTTGAGTTTTATAGAAAGAAGGGATATATTATGATAAATAAGAAATTACCAGAT
>JABBZI010000195.1 GCA_012955965.1 Clostridioides difficile | reverse complement strand
GTACATATTCATTATCTGATGGGTCTACCATTTCATCACCTGATGCCATTTTTATTTGTTTATCTGTCGCATCAAAAGTTAATTCACCTACTATTTGTATTACATACTTTTTGACTTCAAATGTTGTATTTGCTACTGAGTCTGTAGCAGTTGCTTCAGATACTGCTCCTGCTTTAACTAATACACTTACATTGTCTAAATCATTTTGTACTGCTGGATTTGCTGTTCCTGATACTGTTACTGTTATTGTATTCGCTGATGTATTCCCTACTGCTGTATAATC
>JABBZI010000194.1 GCA_012955965.1 Clostridioides difficile | reverse complement strand
GACAAGCTATAATGATTGGTATATCTAGGTTTCAGAGACGAAAGGTCATCATTTTAAGGGTCAAAGGTCATCATTTTAAGGGTCAAAGGTCATCATTTTAAGGGTCGAAAGGTCATCATTTTAAGGGACAAAGGTCATCATTTTAAGGGTCAAAGGTCATCATTTTAAGGGTCGAAAGTGAGTGTATTTTAAAAATAGTTGACCTTTTGTTAAATCAAGTTTTATAATTTATATGAGGTGATAAATTTTGGAAAAAAAAGAAATTTTAATGCAACCAAATAATT
>JABBZI010000193.1 GCA_012955965.1 Clostridioides difficile | reverse complement strand
AACAGCAAATCCAGCAGTACAAAATGATTTAGATAATGTAAGTGTATTAGTTAAAGCAGGAGCAGTATCTGGAACAGGAGCTACAGACTCAGTAGCAAATACAACATTTGAAGTTAAAAAGTATGTAGCACCAGCAGTAGGTCAATTAACTTTTGATGCAACAGATAAACAAATAAAAATGGCATCAGGTGATGAAATGGTAGACCCATCAGATAACACATATGTATTAACATTAACAAAAGGAACAGTAAAAAATGGAGATGTAAAAGCGAATGTTGAAGTAACAG
>JABBZI010000192.1 GCA_012955965.1 Clostridioides difficile | reverse complement strand
GCTAATAAATTAGGTCAAAAATCTGTTGTATTAATGCCAAAAGGTTCTTCTGAGTTTAGATTAAATAAAATCAAAGGAGAAGGAGCAGATGCTAGTATAACAGACTTAAACTATGATGACGCAGTAAGATTAGCTAATGATTATGCAGAAGCTGATGACCATGGAGTAATGGTTCAAGATACAGCATGGGATGGATATGAAGAAATCCCAGCATGGATAATGCAAGGATATGGAACTATGGCTAAAGAAGCTATAGAGCAATTAAAAGAATATGGAGTAGATAGACCAA
>JABBZI010000191.1 GCA_012955965.1 Clostridioides difficile | reverse complement strand
CCTACTGCTGTATAATCTAATCCTGATGGTAATCCTGTTACTTCAACATTCGCTTTTACATCTCCATTTGTTACTGTTCCATTTGTTAATGTTAGTACATATTCATTATCTGATGGGTCTACCATTTCATCACCTGATGCCATTTTTATTTGTTTATCTGTCGCATCAAAAGTTAATTCACCTACTATTTGTATTACATACTTTTTGACTTCAAATGTTGTGTTTGCAATTGAATCTGTAGCCCCTGTTCCAGATACCGCTCCTGCTTTAACTAGCACACTTACATTAT
>JABBZI010000190.1 GCA_012955965.1 Clostridioides difficile | reverse complement strand
AAGTAGAAAAAATTGGTTAGATGGTATAAGGTTAAACCCTAAGTACTTTAAAATGGGCAATCAGCAGGTAAGCTCCGAATAGGAGAAACTTCAACGACTATTCCTCTTGAGGGAAGTACACTACAAGCTATTGGTAGTGGAAGTGGGTAGACCTTAACGGATAACGCCGAAGGATAAGATATAGTCTGTGCTTACATGAAAGTGTAAGAAGTTCATAAGAGAACTGCATAGGTAGTAGCGAACTTATGTGAACGACAACCTCAAAAATGATAAAAGTTAGAACTTACAGTTC
>JABBZI010000018.1 GCA_012955965.1 Clostridioides difficile | reverse complement strand
ATTGTGCAATATTCCCCACTGCTGCCTCCCGTAGGAGTTTGGACCGTGTCTCAGTTCCAATGTGGCCGATCACCCTCTCAGGTCGGCTACTGATCGTCGCCTTGGTAAGCCGTTACCTTACCAACTAGCTAATCAGACGCGGGTCCATCCTGTACTGGCTCACCTTTGATATTTAAGAGATGCCTCTCAAATATATTATCCCGTATTAGCATACCTTTCGGTATGTTATCCGTGTGTACAGGGTAGGTTACCCACGCGTTACTCACCCGTCCGCCGCTCTTTACCGAAGTAAATCGCTCAACTTGCATGTGTTAGGCACGCCGCCAGCGTTCATCCTGAGCCAGGATCAAACTCTCAAATAAAAGTTTATCAGGCTCAGATACTATTGTTATCAAAATATCTGGCTTTATGGTTTGTTTCTTAATATAAATTAACCTACTGTTTAATTTTCAATGTTCGTATTTATTTCTTTTTCCTTTTTTCAAGGACAAGTAATACTATACCATCTTTAAAACAGTAGGTCAATACTTTTTTTATATTTTTTTATAAATTCTTTTCATATTCTTTTTTTAGCTTTTCTACTACCTTTTTCTCCAGTCTAGAAACAGTCATCTGAGATATCTCTAATTCCTTAGCTATACTAGATTGTGTTTTATCAAAGAAAAATCTATCTTTAAATATTTTCACTTCCAATTCATTCAAAGTTTTAATAAACTTATTAATAAAATCTTCATACTCTATACTTCCAAAATTACCTTCTTCTTTTCCTATCTTATCAATAAGAGTTATATCCTTATCTTCTGAATCATCATTACTTGATGAATCTAAAGACATAGGTTGATACCCATATGAAGCTTCCATAGCCTCTAGAACATCTTCTTCACTAACTCCTATATAATCCGCTATATCCTTTACTTTTGGATGCTTTTTATTTTCTTGTTCTAGTTTAATCTTTGCATCACTTATTTTTTTACTTAATTCCTGTATTCTTCTTGGTACTCTAAGTGTCCATACTTTATCTCTAAAATATTTTTTTATTTCTCCTACTATAGTTGGTGTCGCGAAACTGGAGAATTCAAATCCTTTTTCAACATCATATCTATCAATAGCATAAATTAACGCTAATGAAGCAACTTGATATATATCTTCAAAATCAACACCTTTATTTATATACTTCTTAGCTAACAGTCTTGCTAAATACAGATGCCTTTCAATAAGAATATTCCTAATATCTACATTTTTATTTTTATTATATAAATTAAATAGCTCTTTTGTATCCATATTTAGGTAATGTGTAGCATTAGCTACATTTTTCATTAAATATCAACTCCTAAATATTTAGTCATTTTTATTTTTGTTCCTTGATTATACTCTGATTCAATATCTACATCATCCATTAAAGTTCTAATTATAAACAATCCAAGACCACTCTCTTTTGGATTCTCTAAATCTGGTGTACTTATTGAGCTAACATCATACCCTTTTCCATTATCCTGAATTTCTATATTAATTGCATTATCTAAAATATTAAATACTATATTAAACACATCATCCTTGCTGTGCTTTATTGCATTTGTACACGCTTCTGATACTGCTACCTTTATATCTTCTATATCATCTATTGGAAATCCCATCTTATTAGCAATTCCAGACGCTGTTAATCTTATTATACTAACATAATCCGGATTTGTAGTAATTTCCATCTTTATAGTCTCACAAGCCAAAGTCTATCCCTCCACTTTAAATATTTTATCTAGACCTGTTATAGTAAAAATCTTTCTGACATTACTCTTAGGATTTACTATGTATATCTCTTTTTCATTTATTTTTAATTTTTTTAATACACCTATCATAGCTCCTAAGCCTGTTGAATCTATATAATCTAAATCTTTAAGATTAATTTTTACGTCTAACATATTTTTTTCTATCAAGTTATGCAAATGTTCCTTTAGTTTATCTGCTGTAGAAACATCAAGCTCTCCATCAAGACAAACATTCCAAAATTTATTTTGAGAATCTAAATTTGAATCTATATTCATAGACATGTAAAAACCTCCTATTTCCTCTTAATAATTTTAAATATATTTCCTATACTCATTATTTTGTTAATTACATAAACTATATCATCTATTCCCTTTGATATTGATGACGCATTCTCAACAATATCCTGTATGTGTCTTTCATTATAATCTACAATTTTATAAGCCTTTTCAACAACCTTATTTAGACTATTTAGAGTTTTAGCTAAATAAATTGCTACTATAAGAGCAGAGCTTCCTACTAACACTGCTCCAATCTGCCACCCCCATGCATTCATTAGTTAACATCTCCCTCGTCATCAAAGCTTTTACTTATTACTATATCTTCTTCAGAAATCTTTATATCTTCTTCATTATTATCATCATCTACTAAATTTATTATTCTCTCTTTGACATCATTAAATGTTTCATGTAGAACTTCTTTTGGATTTTCTTTCACATCATTAAACTTATCTTTTGTTTCTTTTCTTAATTCAGAACCTTTTTTTGGTGCAAAAAACAGACCAAATACAAAACCTAAAATAGCTCCTATTAATAAAAATCCACCTTTTTTACAACTTCTTTTATTGCACATAACAACTACTCCTTTCAATTTTAAATTTTTATCTAAGTACATTATACAAAAAGAATAGGATATTTATCCTATTCTTCTTCAATATTTATTTTGGCAATCGAAACTACATTGACTTCATCATTAGTTTTCATTAATTTAACACCACTTGTAACTCTTCCAAATAGTGATATCTCATTAACTCTTATTCTAATAAGAACTCCATCAGAATTTATAATCATTATCTCATCATCTTCATTGACCATATCTGCACCTACAATTGTACCAGTCTTTTCAGAGATATTATAAGTTTTAATTCCTTTACCAGCTCTTATCTGGCTTCTATATTCTTCTATATTTGTTCTTTTTCCAAAGCCATTTTTACTTACAACTAATACATCTGTACCTTTACTACAAAGGTTCATAGACACAACAAAATCATCTTTACTTAAAGTTATACCTTTTACACCCATTGCTGTTCTACCCATATATCTTATATCATTTTCGTCAAATCTTATAGACATACCATCTTTAGTGACTAAAAGTACTTCTTGTTTTCCATCTGTAAGTTCTACTCCAATAAGTTCATCATCATCTCTTAAACCTATAGCAATAAGACCAGATTTATTTATATTTCTAAACTCTTCTCTCTTAGTCTTTTTAACAATACCTTTTTTTGTTGTAAGTAGTAAATATTCATTTTCATCATTTCCATCTATAGGTATCAATGTAGCAATTTTTTCATCTGCTGATAATTGAAGTAAATTCACTATAGCAGTACCTTTAGCTTGTCTTTTACCTTCAGGTATTTCATATGCATTTAGTTTAAATACTCTACCTTTATTTGTGAAGAATAACAATCTACTATGAGTAGTTGTAGTTATTAAGTGTCTTACAAAATCTTCTTCTCTAGTTGTAAGTGCTGAAATGCCTCTTCCACCTCTTTTTTGGCTCTTATAAGTATCTGATGGAAGTCTCTTTATATATCCAAAGTGAGTAAGAGTTATTGCTATTTCTTCATCACTTATAAGGTCTCTCATATCTATTTCGCCTTCAGCATGTCTTATCTCAGTTCTTCTCTCATCAGAATAATTCTCTTTTATTATTGTAATCTCGTCTTTTATTACATTTAAAAGCAATCTCTCATCAGCTAAAATTTCTTTTAATCTATTTATCTTCTTAATTAACTCTTCATATTCAGCATCTATCTTATCTCTTTCTAAACCTGTAAGTCTTTGAAGTCTCATATCTAATATAGCTTGAGCTTGAATTTCAGTTAAATTGAATTTTTCTATTAAACCTTGTTTAGCCTCTTGACCTGTTTTTGAAGCTCTTATCAAACTTATAACTGCATCTATATTATCTAAAGCAATTTTTAATCCTTCTAAAATATGTGCTCTTGCTTCAGCTTTATTTAATTCAAATTTAGTTCTTCTTGTAACAACATCTTCTTGATGTTTAATATAATGATATAATATTTGCTTAAGATTTAAAACTCTTGGCTGTCCATCTACAAGTGCAAGCATTATTATACTAAAAGTATCTTCCATTTGAGAATGTTTATACAGATTATTTAATACTATATTAGCATTAGCATCTCTCTTTAATTCTATAACAATTCTCATACCATTTCTATTACTTTCGTCTCTTAAATCTGATATACCTTCTATTCTCTTTTCTTTAACTAACTCAGCTATTCTCTCAACTAATTTAGCTTTATTTACTTGATAAGGTATTTCTGTAACTATTATTTGTTGTTTTCCCTTTGGAAGCTCTTCTATAAAAGCTCTAGACCTAACTTTAACTTTACCTCTTCCAGTTCTGTATGCTTCTGCTATACTCTCTTTCCCCATTATAATCGCAGCTGTAGGGAAATCTGGACCTTGCACAAATTTTATTAAATCATCCACACTGCACTCTGGATTATCAATTAAATATATAGTTGCATCAATTACCTCAGCTAAATTATGTGGAGGTATTGAAGTTGCCATACCAACAGCTATACCATTAGAGCCATTTACTAATAAATTCGGATATCTTGCTGGTAATACTGAAGGCTCTTTTAGCGATTCATCAAAGTTTGGTTTAAAATCTACAGTTTCTTTTTCAATATCTCTCAATAACTCTAATGATAATTTACTCATTTTTGCTTCTGTATAACGCATAGCTGCTGGAGAATCTCCATCAACAGAACCAAAGTTACCATGACCATCTACTAAAAGTGCTCTAGTTGAAAAGTCTTGAGCCATTCTTACCATTGCATAATAAACAGCAGTATCTCCATGAGGATGGTACTTACCTAAAACGTCCCCAACAATACGAGCTGATTTTCTGTAAGGTTTATCTGGAGTTAAATTTAATTCACTCATTGAGTACAATATTCTTCTATGAACTGGCTTTAAGCCATCTCTAACATCAGGAAGAGCACGTCCAGCTATAACACTCATAGAATAATCAATATATGACTTTTTCATTTCTTCCGCTATTTCAATAGGGAGTATTTTGTTATTTTCTTCCATGTATACTAATCCCCTCTCTCTATATATCTAAGTTTCTAACAAATCTTGCATTTTCTTCTATAAATTCTTTTCTTGGAGCAACCTTATCACCCATAAGCATTGAAAATACTTCATCTGCAATTGCAGCATCTTCTACTGTTACTTGTAATAAAGTTCTTGTATCAGGGTTCATAGTTGTATCCCATAATTGCTCTGCATTCATCTCTCCAAGACCTTTATACCTTTGAAGCTCCGCACCATTTCTTCCAATTTCCTCTAACAATACATTTAGTTCTTTATCTGAATAAACATAATGTTCCTTTTTTTGCTTTGTAACTTTATATAAAGGTGGTTGTGCTGCATAAACATATCCCTCATCTATAAGAGGTCTCATATATCTAAAGAAGAATGTTAATAATAAAGTTCTTATATGTGCTCCATCTACATCGGCATCGGTCATAATTATAATTTTATGATATCTAGCCTTATCTATATCAAAATCTTCTCCAATACCACAACCATAAGCTGTTATCATATTTTTTATTTCATCTGAAGATAATATTCTATCTAGTCTTGATTTTTCAACATTAAGTATTTTACCTCTTAATGGAAGTATGGCTTGACTGTTTCTATCTCTACCTTGCTTAGCCGAACCTCCTGCTGAATCTCCTTCGACTAAGAATATTTCACTTTTAGCAGGGTCTTTTTCTGCACAATCTGCAAGTTTTCCTGGTAAAGATGTACTTTCTAGTACGCTTTTTCTTCTTGTTAACTCTCTTGCTTTTTTTGCAGCTTCTCTAGCTCTTTGTGCTCTTAAAGCTTTATCAACTATTATTCTAGCTGTTGTTGGGTTTTCTTCTAGGAAGGATCCAAGTTCATCAACTGTTACACTATCAACTAGACCTCTCATAAAACTATTACCTAGTTTTGTTTTAGTTTGGCCCTCAAATTGAGGTTCTGGTAATTTAACTGATACTACTGCTGTAAGACCTTCTCTTATATCTTCACCAAGTAGGTTAACATCATTTTCTTTTAAAAATTTATTTCTCTTAGCGTAATCATTTACAGTTTTAGTAAGAGCTGCTTTAAATCCACTTAAATGAGAACCACCTTCATGTGTATTTATATTATTTGCAAAAGAATATATGTTCTCTGTATAACCATCCGTATATTGCATAGCTAGTTCGACAAAACAATCATCAACTTTTTTATCTATATAAACTATGTCATCATGTATACCAGTTCTAGATTTATTTAAATACTTAATATATTCTACCAAACCACCTGTATAGTGAAATTCTTTTCTTTTTTCTTGGCCTTCCCTTTTGTCTTCAAATACTATTTTTATCCCTTTATTTAAAAAAGAAAGTTCTCTAAGTCTATACTCCAATGTTTCATATTTGAATTCTATTTCATCAAATATCGTCTCATCTGGCATGAACTGAATCATTGTTCCTTTATCTTGTGATTCTCCAACTACTTCAAGTTTAGATGTTGGTAATCCTTTCTCATATGTCTGTTTGTATACTTTTCCATTTAAATAAACCTCTGCTAACATCCATTTTGACAATGCATTAACTACAGAAACACCAACTCCATGAAGACCTCCAGATACTTTGTATCCTCCGCCTCCAAACTTTCCTCCTGCATGAAGATTAGTTAATACTGTTTCTAAAGTCGATTTACCAGTCTTAGGATGTATTTCAACAGGTATACCTCTTCCATTATCCTTTACTAAAACACTGCCATCTTCATTAATAGATACATATATGTCTGAACAATATCCTTGTAAAGCCTCATCTATACTATTATCTACAACTTCATAAACTAAGTGATGTAAACCTCTAGGGCTTGTACTACCAATATACATACCTGGTCTTTTTCTAACGGCTTCTAATCCCTCTAATACTTGTATCTGACTTGCACCGTATTCTTGTTTCATTTAATTTCCTCCATTCTCTATGCTAATAACATTGCCATTTTCAATATTAAATATTGTAACATCCTTTTCATCAAATATCTTTTTATGTGAAACCTCAGCACTTGTTATAAACATTTGAACATTGCTTAAATTGTTTACTAAAAGTTTTTGTCGTGCTTCATCTAACTCACTAAAAACATCATCTAAAATTAATATTGGATATTCTTCAACTTCATTTTTTATTAACTCTATTTCTGATAGCTTTAATGATATTGAAGCTGTCCTTTGTTGACCTTGTGAACCAAAAAGTCTTGCATCTAAATCATTTATGAATATATTTAAGTCATCTTTGTGTATACCATATCTGGTAGTCTTAGATTCTATATCATTAGGTCTATTCGATGACAACTTGGCTAAAAATTTATTATATACTGTCTCTATAGTATCTTCATCAGTTATATTTATTTGATTCTTATATCTAATTGACAATTTTTCAATTCCATTAGTCAAATTCATATGCATATTTTCAGATATATTGGCTATTTTTTTTATAAAATCCCTACGCAAAATATAAATATAACTTCCATACTTTGCCAATGTATCATCATATACATCTAACAAAGCCTCATCAATGCGCATACTTTTAAGCACTCTACTTCTTTGAGAAAGTGTTTTATTGTAATTGGTAAGATATTTATAATATTTAGGCATAATCTGACTAATTTCTTTATCTATAAATGTCCTTCTCTCTTTAGGTCCTTCTTTAACCAGTCTCAAATCTTCAGGAGAAAATATGACAACATTTAAGTTGCCAAGTAATTCCTGTATTTTTTGTAAAGGGACTTTATTTATTCGTATCCCTTTTTTATCTTTTCCAATAATTAGCTCTATTAGACTATATTTATTATATTTTGAAAAACTTCCTCCAATATATAAATTTTCACTATTAAATCTAACCATTTCTTTATCTTTATTGGTTCTGAATGATTTTCCAAAAGAGAGCATATAAATAGATTCTACTATATTTGTCTTTCCTTGACCATTTTTCCCAACAAGAAGATTCACTTTTCCATTAAATTCCAGATGCAACTTTTCATAATTTCTAAAATTAACAAGTTGCAAACTTTTAAGTTTCACAAAAAGTTCTCCTTTTTTACAATACTTTTATTTTAGTTCCTTCTATTTCAACTATATCTCCTGATTTTATCTTTTTTCCTCTTCTTAGTTCTATTTCATCATTTACTGTCACTAAACCTTCTTGAATTAAAAATTTTGCATGACCTCCTGTTGATGCAATCTCTGCTAATTTAAGAAATTGATCCAACTTTATATATTCTGATTCTATAGTTATTTCAGTCATAATAGTTCCTCCTTGTCACTATTTTAAGTAAATCCTATTGATACACTAAAAGTATATTATACCATAAATGTACTTATAAAAGGAGTTGTCTAATATTAGAAAAATTTTTCTACAAAAGACAACTCCTTCATGTCTGCTATATATTTGATGATATTCTTACTGGAAGTAGTAAATAAATATAATTAACATCATCTGTTGGTTTAATTATGCAAGGATTTACATTTGTAGTAAATTCTATAAATATTTCCTCATTATCTATATTTTTTAAACCTTCAATAAAGTATCTAGAATTGAAAGCTATATCTAAATAATCTCCATCTAAATCTATTTCAACTTCTTCATATACATTTCCTTTTTCTGTATTAGAAGTAATCGCCATTACTTTATCTCTTATAGATAATTTTATAAGATTATTTTTTTCTGATTGAGATAATAAAGATGCTCTTTCTATACTATTTAAAAGTTCTTTAGTATTTAACTTGACTCTACTATTATGTTCTCTTGGTAATAATTTTTTATAATCAATAAAATCTCCTTCAAGCAATCTTGTAATAATTTTTGTATCATTAATTATAAAAATAGCATTTTTTTCATTAAATCCAACCTTAACATTATCTTCTCCAGAAAGTAAGCTATTTACATCTATAAGTGTCTTTCCTGGAATTATGACTTTTATATTTTCAGTTAAACTATCAACTGAACAACTTTTTACAGCCAATCTATATCCATCAATAGCTACTAAATTCAAATTTCTATCCACAATTTCTAAAAGTTCTCCCATTAAAATAGGTTTTGTTTGGTCCTGTGAAATAGCAAATACGGTTTGTTTAATCATGTTTTTTAGAATTTCTTGAGGTATGCTATATAAATCTTCTTCGTTTAGTTCTGGTAATTTAGGAAATTCTTTAGCTGGATATCCTTTAATTTTGAATCTTGAATTTACACAATTTATGTAAATATTATTTTCTAAATCTGTTTCTATTTCAACAAAAGAATCTGGTAGCTTTCTAATTATATCTCCAAATAATCTTGCATCTACAACAACATCACCTTTTTCTATAATTTCAGCTTGTACGTAAGTTTCTATTCCTATCTCAGCATCATATCCAGTAAGTTTTAATTGACCTTCTTCTGTAGATATAAGTATACCTTTTAAGAGTTCTATAGTTGTTTTTCCATTAATAGCTTTTTGAGCAATCCCAATTCTATTTGCTAGGATTTTTTGATTACAAATT
Source organism: Clostridioides difficile (assembly GCA_012955965.1). Classification (GTDB taxonomy): domain Bacteria; phylum Bacillota; class Clostridia; order Peptostreptococcales; family Peptostreptococcaceae; genus Clostridioides; species Clostridioides difficile_G. The sequence continues at coordinate 77,581 of JABBZI010000018.1, read as the reverse complement.
ATTTTCAATGTGGATAACCTCCTTTGGTCTTTTATATAAAAAAATAAGTTAAAATCATAGTAGTAATAGTAGTAGGTGTTGTTGATAATGTTAATAAGTACATATAACGTTATAAATACAAAGATATCAACATGTGTATAAGATGTTAATATCTTTGTTATTAGAGACTTAATTATTTGTTAATAATTTTTATTCAAAAAAGATATTAACAAGTTATCCAATAGATATAAACAGACAAATGTGTATAAATTATCCCTTTAAATCTGATATGATTTTGTCTATTTTAGTCTTAATTTCTTCGCTCTCTTCTATATCTTTAGATACCTTATCATGAGCATGAATTACCGTTGTATGATCTCTACCCCCAAACTCTTCTCCTATTTTAGGAAGGGATAAATCGGTAAGTTCGCGCGTTAAATACATAGCTATTTGTCTAGGATAAGCTATTGAGCGTGTTCTTTTTTTAGAATTAAAATCTTCCATTTTTATATTAAATACAGAAGATACTTTTTCTTTTATTCTAAGAACATTTATTTCTTCGTTTTTAGATGTTGTTATAATATCTTTCAAAGCTTCTGTAGCAAGATCAAAAGATATAACTCTATTACTAAGAGAAGAATAAGCAACTACTCTAGTTAAGGCACCTTCTAGTTCTCTTATATTTGACTTGATATTTTTTGCTATATATGACATAACTTCATTTGGTACATCTATACGTTCCAATTGAGCTTTTTTTCTAAGTATAGCAATTCTTGTTTCAAAGTCTGGCGCTTGAATATCAGTTATAAGTCCCATTTCGAATCTCGATCTTAGTCTATCTTCTAGTGTAGGTATGTCTTTTGGTGGTCTATCACTAGATATAATTATTTGTTTATTTGCCTCATGAAGAGTATTAAACGTATGGAAGAACTCCTCTTGAGTTCTTTCTTTTCCTGCTATAAATTGAATATCATCAATTAATAATACATCTACATTTCTGTACTTATTTCTAAATTCTTCATTTTTATCATCTTTTATAGAGTTTATAAGTTCATTAGTAAATTTTTCTGAAGAAACATAAACAACTTTTGAGTCTTTTTTTTGACTAACAATGTGATGCCCTATAGCGTGCATCAAGTGAGTTTTACCTAGTCCAACTCCTCCATACAAAAAAAGTGGATTGTAAGCCTTAGCAGGAGATTCAGCAACTGCAACGCATGCAGCATGAGCAAATCTATTGCTATTACCAATAACGAACGTATCAAATGTGTATTTTGGATTTAGGTTAGGGTAAAGTACTCTATAATTTAAATCTGTACTGTCAGAATTTAGGTCAGCAACCTCTTTTTCACTCAATACAAATTTAATATTATATTTTTTTAGTGACAGTTGACTTATGGCATCTTCAATTAAATGTAAATATCTGTTTTCTAAGATATCTTTATTAAAATCACTAGGAGCCAATAGTATTAAGTCATTAAGATGTATTTTTAATGGTACGATGTTTTTAAAAAAGGTATTAAAACTTACTGAAGTTAAGTCACCTTTTATTAATTGTAGGGTTTTGTCCCATAAAGAAACTATATCCATAATATAAACCTCCGAACAGAATAATTAATATTTTCCACAAAGTTATTAACAGAAAAGCAAAAATATATATAAATTTTACAGAATAACTAAATTTATGGATAATGGTGTTGATAAATTAATAATAGTATAAATTATTAAAAAATATGAAAAGATATAAACAATATGTAGATAAAGTTATAAATAACATAAACATACAATAAATGGTGATTATAACTAGAGTATTGTCAGTAATCTTAAAAGTTATACACAAAAGTATCCACAAGCTGTGAATAATTTTTAATAAGTTGATAACATTTATGCACATTATCAACAAGTATATTTATAATATCAAAATATATGTCAAACTTCAATGATTTGTAACTAATTTATCCACAATATTAACTAATTGTTGATAAAAATATAAACATGTTAAAATTGCTTTATTTGTGTATATAATTGAAAAAAATAATTTGGAATAAAATTAAATAGATTTTTACTAGTATTTTCAATAAAAAAAATACATAATATATATATGGTAGAATTTGTGATAGAAGCGTCCCAAAAACTCGTTGACAACAGTGGTAAAAGTATTTATAATTATATGTGTTATGTTTACTTTGAGGGTAAAGTTATTATTTTTATAAACGGAAAATGAAATCTGAAAGGCGGTGCAAAATAATGAGTAAAAGAACTTATCAACCAAAAAAGAGACAAAGAAGTAAAGAACATGGTTTCAGAAAAAGAATGAAAACGTCTAACGGAAGAAACGTGTTAAAGAGAAGAAGAGCTAAAGGAAGAACTAGATTAACTCATTAATTACAAAAGGGCCGCTGCAAAGGTGGCCTTTTTGTGTAAATAATTACAATTCATAGCTGTGTTTATGGAGGTTAACTATGGACTTTAATAGGACTAAAGGGTTAAAGAAGGACTCTGATTTTAGAAAAGTATATAAACACGGCAAATCTTTTGCAAACAAATATTTAGTAATATATATACTTAAAAATAAATCAGATTATAGTAGAGTGGGCATTTCTGTTTCGAAGAAAGTAGGAAAGGCCATCACCAGAAATAGAGTAAGAAGACTAATAAAAGAAGTCTACAGATTAAATATTGATGAAAAAATTAAGCCTGGATATGATATAGTATTTATAGCAAGAGTATCTAGTAAAGATGCTACTTTTAAAGATATAGACAAGTCTATAAAAAATTTAGTTAAAAGAACGGATATTTCTATTTAAATTGTATGCTATAAATATGGAGGTTCATAACTTTGAATAAAATAATTTATATATTAAAGGAAATAAGTAAGCATTTATCGAATTTATGTATTTATTTAGTGAGATTTTATCAAAAATATATATCTCCCTTAAAGGGACCTACCTGTAGATTTTATCCAACTTGCTCACAATATTCAATAGAGGCATTTAAGAAATATGGATTTGTAAAAGGTATGTATTTAACATTGAGAAGAGTTTTAAAATGTCATCCTTTTCATCCAGGAGGTTACGATCCTCTAAAATAAAAGAGAGTAACTATTAGGAGGTATAAAAAAATTGAATATAATAGGAAATTTCTTAGGAATGATTCTTAAGGTAATATTTGAATTTGTTAACCACTATGGTATTTCTATAATACTTTTTACTATCCTTGTAAAGATTATTTTATTACCATTAACAGTTAAGCAAACTAAGTCAACAAAGGCAATGCAAGATATACAACCTCGTATAAAAGAGATACAAGAAAAATATAAAAATAAGCCAGAAAAACAAAATGAAGAAATTGTTAAGTTATATGGAGAAGCTAAAATTAATCCACTATCTGGTTGTTTACCTTTATTAATACAGTTTCCTATATTAATAGGATTATTTAGCGTTCTGAGAGAACCAGTTGCTCATGGCGTTTTTGCAAATCAAGCTGCGTTTTTAGCAGCTGATAATGGGTTTTTATGGATAAAAAGCTTAACAGCACCAGATTATGTACTAGCAGTATTTTCAGGAGCAAGTGCATATGTAATGCAAAAAGTAATGACTCCAAAAGATCAATTACAAGGCTCTATGAAAGTAATGACATATGTAATGGCAGGTATGTCTTTCTATTGGGGATTTATATTCCCAGCAGGACTTACATTGTACTGGACAGTAAGTAACTTATTCTCAATAGCTCAATACTACTTAATAATGAATCCTTTAAAAGCTAAACTGGCTGCTAACTCTAAGGAGGAAAAAGTTAATGAGAAAAAGCCTAAAATTAATAAAAAGTAAAAGTAAGGAAGAAGCTATAAGTAAGGCTATAGCAGAGTTAAAGTTAAAAGCAGAGGATATAGAAGTCGAAATACTTGAAAATCCGAGCAAAGGTTTTTTAGGTTTTATAGGTGCTAAAGATGGTACTTATGAAATTTTTGTTATCGAGAGGGAACTAGATGTAGCTAAAAATTTTATAGAGGTAATGTTGAAAAATGCAAATGTTGATGCCAAAGTCAATGTATCTCAAAAAGATAATTTAATCATGGTTGATATTGAAGGCAAAGAAGCTGCAAGTTTAATTGGTAGAAGAGGGGAAACTTTAGATTCTATTCAATTTTTAACTGGATTAGCTCTTAATAAAATAAATAAAGATTCTCATACAAGAGTGCTTGTAGATATAGAAAACTATAGATCAAAAAGAGAAGAATCTTTAATAAGATATGCTAATAAAGTTGCTAGAGAAGTAGCGAAAACAAGAAAAACTAAAAAATTAGATTATATGAATCCGTATGAGAGAAGAATAATACATTCAGCTCTTCAAAATGACAAATATGTAATTACATATAGTGAAGGAACCGATCCATATAGAAGATTAGTAATTGAGTGTAAAAGATAAAATCAACCTCCTAAACATTAGGGGGTTTTATTTTTTAATATTATTACATTATTGTGATTGGTCAAAAGTAAATCTATATGTAAAAAATTATAAATTAAGAGGTGATAAATTTGTTTATAGATGATACAATTGCAGCAATAGCTACAGCGCCTGGAGAAGGTGGTATAGGAATACTTAGAATAAGTGGAGAAAAATCTTTAAGGATTGCAGAAGAAATCTTTAAATCTATGTCAGGAAAGAGTATTAAAGAATATAATAAGAGAACATTAATATATGGAAATATAATAGACAATGAAAATGTAATTGATGAAGTATTATTGGCATATATGAAAGGTCCAAATTCATATACAGGAGAGGATGTAATAGAAATCAATTGTCATGGTGGATTTATTTCAGTAAAGAAAATATTAGAGCTAATATTATCAAAAGATGTTAGGTTGGCAGAAGCTGGAGAATTTACTAAAAGAGCGTTTTTAAATGGCAGAATAGATTTATCACAAGCAGAGGCGGTGATTGATGTTATAAAGGCTAAAACTGATATAGCTCATGAAGTTGCTCAAAATCAATTAGAGGGTTCTTTATCAAAAAGGATAAGAGAATTAAGAGATAAAGTCACTGAGATATTAGCTCATGTGGAAGTTGCTATAGATTATCCTGAGGAAGATATTGAACATATAACATATCAAACTCTTAAAGAAAAAACTGATATGCTTAAAAAGGAAATTAAAAAATTATATGACACAGCTGAAAGTGGAAAAATACTTAGAGAAGGTCTAAAAACGGTAATAGTTGGTAAACCAAATGTAGGTAAATCTTCACTACTTAACTCTATTTTAGGAGAGAATAGAGCAATAGTTACTGATATACCAGGAACTACTAGAGATGTTATAGAAGAGTTTGTAAATATAAAAGGGATACCTTTAAAAATCGTTGATACAGCAGGTATAAGAGATACTGATGATATAGTTGAAAAAATAGGTGTTGAAAAATCTAAAGAATCATTTACTAGTGCAGATTTGATTATAATGGTTTTAGATGCATCTAGAAAGTTGTCAGAAGAAGATATAGAGATATTAGAAAATCTTAGAGATAAACAAACAATAGTGCTACTAAATAAGAATGACTTAAAACAAGAAATTGAAGAAGAAAAAATACTTAAATATGTAGAAAATAATAGTATAATAAAAATATCAGCTTTACAACAAGAAGGTATAGAAGAATTACAAGATAAAATAGAGTCTATGGTATATAAAGGTAGTGTTAAAAATAACTCTAGTTTAGTAGTAACAAATTCTAGACATAAAGATGCACTTAGTAAAGCATATAAATCTGCTACAGATGCTTTAATTGCTTTAGAAGAAAGTATGCCATTTGATTTTGTAGAAGTAGACTTAAAAAATATATGGGATTATCTTGGTTATATTAATGGAGATACAGTAACAGAGGATTTATTAGATAACATATTCCATAACTTCTGTATAGGTAAGTAAGGTGTAAAAACAAATTTGATTTTTTTATTATAGAGGTTTGAAAAAAATTATAGTGTTTCTCATGAAACATTAATTTAAAAGAAAGGAATTATAAATGATAAAGTTTGAAGCAGGAAAATATGATGTTATAGTAGTTGGAGCAGGACATGCTGGATGTGAAGCTGCCTTGGCTACTGCAAGAATGGGATATAAAACTTTGATAATAACAATGTCTTTAGATTCTATAGCATTAATGCCTTGTAATCCATCAATTGGTGGAACTGGTAAAGGCCAATTAGTTAAAGAAATAGATGCTTTAGGTGGTCAAATGGGACTAAATATAGACAAGACATATATACAAAGTAGAATGTTAAACACTGCTAAAGGGCCAGCAGTTCATTCTTTAAGAGCTCAAGCAGATAAATTTAAATATCATGAAGAAATGAAAAAGACATTAGAAAATGAACCAAATCTTGATATAGCTATGGATGAAGTTGTAGAAATTTTACATGAAGGAAATGTTGTAATCGGAGTTGGTACTAAGTTAGGATGTTCATTTAAGTCTAAAGCTGTAATACTAGCTACTGGAGTTTATCTGAATTCAAAAATATATATGGGTGAGGTTGCATTCTATGAAGGTCCTAACGCATTAGGATATGCAAAATACCTTACAGATAGCTTAGTTGAATTAGGACTTAGAATGAGAAGATTTAAGACAGGAACTCCAGCTAGAGTTCATAGAGATAGTATAGACTTTTCTGTAATGTCTTTACAAGAAGGTGATGAAAAAGTAACTCCTTTCTCATTCATGAATGAAAATATAGAAAAGGAACAAGAACCTTGTTATTTGACAAGAACAACTGAAGACACTCAGAAAGTCATATTGAATAATTTAAAAAGGTCTGCTATGTATAGTGGAGTAATAGAAAGTACTGGGCCAAGATATTGTCCTTCTATAGAAGATAAAGTAGTGAGATTTAGTGATAAGACATCACATCAATTATTTATAGAACCAGAAGGTTTAAATACTAAAGAGATGTATATTCAAGGAATTTCAACTAGTTTACCTTTTGAAGTACAATTAGATATGTATAAAACAATAAAAGGGCTTGAAAACTGTAAGATAATGAGACCTGCATATGCTATTGAATATGATTGTGTTGACCCAACACAACTAAAAATAAGTTTGGAAATAAAGGGAGTTGAGAACTTATTTAGTGCTGGACAATTCAATGGAACTTCTGGATATGAAGAGGCTGCAGCTCAAGGTCTTATGGCAGGTATAAATGCAGTTAGAAAGATAGAAGGAAAAGAACCTTTTGTATTAGACCGTTCAGAAGCATATATAGGTGTTTTATTAGATGACCTTGTAACTAAAGGTACTAATGAGCCTTATAGAATGATGACATCAAGAGCAGAATACAGATTGTATCTGAGACAAGATAATGCAGATATGAGACTAACTCAAAAAGGTCATGAGATAGGATTAGTTAAAGAAGATAGATATGAAAGATTCATGAGTAAAAAGACTGCTGTAGAAAAGGAATTTGAAAGATTAAAAAATGAAAGAGTTACACCAAAAGAAGTAAATAACCTGTTAGAAGCAAAAGGGGCAACACCAATAAAGGTCGGAATATCACTATATGAGTTTTTAAAGAGACCAGAGGTTACTTATGAATTGCTTGAAGAATTAGGAAAAGGCGCTGGTGAAGATGTTTCAAGAGAAGTTAAAGAACAATGTGTGATAATAACTAAATATGAAGGTTATATAGAAAAACAATTAAAACAAATAGATCAATTTAAGAAACTTGAGAATAAAAAGTTAGATGAAAAAATAAATTATGCATCTATAGAAGGACTTCGATTAGAAGCTAGACAGAAGTTGGATGATATAAAACCTATTTCAATAGGACAAGCTTCTCGTATATCTGGGGTTTCTCCAGCTGATATATCTGTTTTGCTTATATACCTAGAACAAGTCAGAAGAACTAGAGGTGGCAAAGGTGAATAACATAGAACTTCTGCAAAATGGGATTGAAGGTTTTGATATAATTACTAATGATAGTATGTTAGTAAAATTTAAAAGATATAGAGAAATACTAGTTGATTGGAATCAAAAAATGAATCTTACTGGTATAGAAGATGAAAAAGAGGTATATGTGAAACACTTTTTGGATTCTATTTCAGCTGTAAAAAATGGATATATAAAAAATGGTATGTCTATAATAGATGTTGGTACAGGTGCTGGATTCCCTGGTCTACCATTAAAAATATGCTTAGATGATTTAGAGCTTACTTTATTAGATTCTTTAAATAAAAGAATAAACTTCTTAGAGGAAGTTAGTAGAGAATTAGAATTAACTAATATTAAATTTATACATGGAAGAGCTGAGGATTTTGGCAAAGATGAAAAATATAGAGAAAAGTATGATATTGCTACAGCAAGAGCTGTAGCTGGATTACCAATTCTTATGGAATTTTGTGTACCCTTTGTAAAGGTTGGAGGATATTTCATTTGTTTAAAAGGTCCAAATGCTAATTTAGAACTGGAAGAATCAAAAAAAGCCATTGATATCCTGGGTTTAGAATTTGTTGAAAAAATAGATGTGGAATTACCAGAAATAGATTTAAATCACAATATATTAGTTTTTAAGAAAGTAAAAGAAACACCAGTTAAGTATCCTAGAAAGGCTGGTAAACCAGCTAAGAATCCTATTATATAGTTGAAAAAATATTGTAGGTAAGCTTAATTATTTCTCAGGAAATAATTAAGCTTACCTTAAACAAAACAAAAATAAAGGAATTATTAAAGTGGATGCAGAAATAAATTTGTATGTACATATAGAGAACAAAAATATTTATATCTAAAATAAGAGAGGTATGTTATGGAAGATAAAAGAGTTATGGAGATACCTATAGAAGATGTAGTTCCAAATCCATACCAACCAAGAAAAATATTTTCACAAGTTTCATTGGAGGAATTGAGTAATTCTATAAAGGTATATGGTATAATTCAACCTATAACAGTTAGAGCAAAAGATGGCAAATATGAACTAATTGCTGGAGAAAGAAGATTAAGAGCGGCTAAATTGGCAGAACTTAAAACTGTACCAGCAATTATAAATAATATGAACGATGAATCTTCTGCTGTTCTAGCGTTATTAGAAAATTTGCAACGAGAAGACTTAAATTTCATTGAAGAAGCAATTGGTTATGAAAACTTAATAAAAGAACATGCTTTTACTCAACAGCAATTAGCAGAAAAATTGGGCAAAAATCAATCTACTGTAGCAAACAAGCTTAGAATATTAAAGCTTCCAAACAACATAAAAATGAAATTGATAGAGAATAACTTAACAGAAAGACATGCTAGAGCATTCCTTAAACTACCAAGTGAAGATTTAATGCAAAGTGTACTAGATAAAGTTATAAAAAATGAATTAACTGTTAAAAAAACAGAGAAATTGATACAAGAGATATTAGAAGAAACTAAAATTCAAGAAGAGCCTGATAAAAAACAGAATATAAAGGGTGCTATGAGTATAAGAATTTACATAAATACTATAAAGCAGGCCTTTGATGCTATATCAAATACAGGAATTGATGCTAAGTATAATGAAATAGATAAGGGAGATTATATGGAAGTCGTTGTAAAAATCCCTAAAAAATAGAGATTACTGCTTACCAGTAATCTTTTTTTGTAATATAAGCCTTGTAATATAAATTGATTTATAGACATTATTTATAATTATAAAAGCACCTAGTCAACATTTGAAATTAATTTAATTCTTAAAGGGGGGGAACATCATGGGCAAAATTATAGCTGTATTCAATCAAAAGGGTGGAGTCGGAAAAACTACAACAAATGTAAATTTAAGTGCTAGTTTAGGAACCTTAGGAAAGAAAATATTAGTATTAGACTTGGACCCTCAAGGAAATACAACTAGTGGATATGGTATTAATAAAAATGAAGTGGAAAATACAATCTATGAAATTATGCTAGATGGATTACATATTAAAGAAGCAATAATAAATACTGAGTTTGAAAATATCGATTTAGTTCCATCAGCTACTGAATTATCTGGTGCAGAAATAGAACTGACTTCTAAAAGTAATAGAGAGTATATTTTAAGAAATTCCATAAAAGCAGTAGCAGATGAATATGATTATATATTTTTAGATTGTCCACCCTCACTTGGGATGCTTACAATAAATTGTCTAACTGCTGTAGATAGTGTTTTAATTCCTATACAATGTGAGTATTATGCTTTGGAGGGAGTTAGTCAATTGATGGAGACTATAAAATTAGTAAAATCAAGATTAAACGCAGATATAGAGATTCAAGGTGTTGTTTTAAGTATGTTTGATGGGAGAGCTAATCTATCAATACAAGTAGTTGAAGAAGTCAAAAAATATTTTAAAGGAAGTGTATATACAACTCTAATTCCAAGAAATGTAAGGCTTGCAGAAGCTCCAAGTCATGGAAAGCCTGTTATTTACTATGATAAAAGGTGTAGGGGTTCCATAGCTTATTTGGAGCTAGCAGAAGAATTTATAGATTTAGAAGAGGAGGAATAGTAGTATGGAGAATAAGTCTAAAAGAAGTAACAGATTGGGTAGAGGTCTTAGCGCATTGATACCAGAAATTAAAGGAGAAACTTCAGAAAAAGAGATAATCAATATAGAGATAGACAAAATTTATCCAAACGAAGTTCAACCTAGAAAACAGTTTGATGAAGAAAAGATAAAAGTGTTATCTGATTCTATAAAAAATTATGGTGTATTACAGCCAATAGTAGTTAAGATGGATGAAAATGATAAGTATATGATAATAGCGGGAGAAAGAAGATTTAGAGCATCAAAACTTGCAAATAAAAGTCAAATACCTGCTATAATTAAAGATATAGATATGAAAGATATAATGGAGATAGCTTTAATTGAAAATTTACAGAGAGAAGATTTAAACTCAATAGAAGAGGCTTTAGCATATAAAAGTCTAATAGAGCATTATAATGTAACTCAAGAGGAAATATCAGAAGCTGTTGGTAAAAGTAGACCTCATATAACTAATACACTAAGACTTTTAAATCTTGGACAAGATGTTATAGACATGATAGATAGTGGTAGAATTACAGCAGGACATGGTAAGGCATTGTTGAGAATTGTAGATAAGGATTTACAACTACAAATAGCAAACAAAATAGAAGAAGAAGAGCTTTCTGTAAGAGAAGTTGAAAATATAGCTAAAAAAATATCTGAAAACAAAGAAGAAGTACCAAAAAAATCTAAGCCTAAGGATGTATTTATCTTAGATGTAGAAGATAGACTTAGAAATATCTTTGGGACAAAGGTAAATATTTCTAAAGGAAAGAAAAAAGGTAAAATAGAGATAGAATACTATAATGATGATGATTTAAACAGTATTGTATCAATGCTTCTTGAATAGAACAAAACTATAAAACAGAGAGGAAGATTGTTATGATTTATTTAGATAATGCTGCAACTACATATCCGAAACCAGAAAGAGTGTATGATGCCGTTTTAGACTGTATGAAAAATTACTGTGCAAATCCAGGTAGAGCTGGACATAAGCTTGCTATGAGAGCTGCTAGGGAAATCTATGATACAAGAGAGAATATAGCTAAATTGTTTAATGTGAACAATCCTATGAATATAGTATTTACATCTAATGCTACAGATTCGTTAAACTTAGCAATAAAAGGTGTATTACAGGATGGAGACCATGTAATAACAACATCTATGGAGCATAATTCAGTAATAAGACCTATAAAAGCATTAGAAAAAAGAGGTATTGAAAATACTGTAGTAAAATGCGATTATGAGGGATTTCTAGATTATGAAGAATTAGAGAAATCAATAAAGGCAAATACTAAATTGATTGTAACAACACATGCATCTAATGTATGTGGCACTTTAATAGATATAAAGAAGGTTGGAGAAATAGCTAAAAAACATAATATATTATTTTTAGTAGATGCATCACAGACAGCAGGTGTTTATAACATAGATGTAAATGAATGTAATATAGATATGTTGGCAATGCCAGGTCATAAATGCTTATTTGGACCTCAAGGAACAGGTATATTATATGTAAGAGATGGTTTAAATTTAAATATATTAAAAGAAGGTGGAACAGGTAGTAAATCAGAAGAAATGGTTCAACCAGAATTGTTTCCAGATAAATATGAGTCAGGAACTCATAATACTCCAGGTATAGCAGGTCTTAACCAGGGTGTCTTATTTATATTTGAAATAGGAATCAACAATATAAGACAACATGAAGAAGAATTATGTCAATATATGATAGACAAATTAGAGGAAGTGCCAGATATAAAGATATATGGACCAAAAGATAGTAAAAAAAGAGCATCAGTAATAGCTATAAATATAGGAAATATGGATTCTGGAGAGGTTACTTTTTTATTAGACAGTGATTATAATATAGCAACTAGATCAGGAATACATTGTTCTCCACTAGCACATACCACTTTAGGTACTTTAAAACAAGGTGCAGTAAGATTTAGTATAGGATATTTCAATACAAAAGATGAAATAGATAAAGCAATAGAAGCTTTAAAGAAAATTTCAAAAAACAATAAGTAGTACTACGTTTTATCGAATTAAATAGTGTAGGGATATAAGAAAATAGTGTAGATTATATAATCTACACTATTTTTTATAATAGTACATCTTAAGTATGTTTAATGTGTGCTTGAAGAAATTACTTTAAGTAATCTCCTTCTTCAAGAACTATATGACCACTTTCATAATTAGCGCCATCAACAGTAAGTTTTATTTGTTCAACATTCATATTTTTTATGTAAGTACGAGCAACTGAATCAAGCATTAAAGTTTCTGCATCACTACCTAAGTTTGGCTTTGCGAAATCAGCGTTAACATCTAATATGCCAGTTTTTACACCATCAATATCTTTTGTAGTAAATGAATTTAGTTTTGCAGAATCTGGAACAACTTTAAGTTTTTGAAGCTCTTCAAATAAAGTATTTTCATCAATTTTGTTTAGGTCAACTTTGTTTTCTATTAAATCTGTTTTATCTACGTCAAAAGAGTAAATGATAGCTGCTTGAGTTTTCTTTTCCTCTTTTGGAGTAGATGTAGATTTTTTATTAGGAACCTCTTTTTCAGCATTATTTTCTTCCTTTGGTTGCTCAACATTTGTATTACTCTTAGTTTCTTTTTTAGGTGTATCATTTCCAACCTGAGCATTAGTACAACCAATTGCAAATATAGATATAGATAATATACTTAACACTAACATTATTTTCTTATTTTTCATAAAAATTTCTCCTCTCATAAAAACTATTCTTATATATAATTATAGTCGTTATGAGCAAATATATGAATACAAAATAGTAACAAATTTAAAAAATGATTTATTTAAATTAATTAAATTCAAAATAAACTAAATTTTAGTCATTTTTATGGGAAATCATTTAATGTACACAGAAAATATTGTAAAATAAAAGTAGTGTTTTTAAAATAAATATAAGTTATAATTATATTATAAAAAAATGTCTTCAAAAGGTGGGAATAGTATGGAAATTTTGAGCTTAGGAGAAAAGATTAAAAAATTAAGAAAAGAAAAAAACATGACATTAAAAGAATTAGCTGGTGATAGGATAACAGCAGCACAAATAAGCCATATAGAGAGGGATAAATCTCATACTAGTTATGAACTGTTGGAATATCTAGGCGATAAGTTAGATGTAAGTGTAGAGTATTTATTAGAAACCAAAGAAATGCAGTCAAAAAAGATAACTGATAATTTAATACTACAGAGCGAAATCTACATAAAAGAAAATGAGTTAAACAAGGCTGAGGACCAAATAAAAGAAGTTTTAAATATATGTAAGAGATACGATTTAATGGAGAACTATGGCAGATGTAATTTTTTAATGGCTAATATTAACCTAAAAAAATCTAATTATAATGATGCTATAGAAAACTTTGAAAAGGCATTATACTTCTTTATAAAAAATAGTGACAGTGAAAATATACTTAAGTGCTATTTAAATATAGGAAAAATATACATGCAAGAAGACTTTTATAAAGGAGCTATAAGCCACTTTAATTTTGCAGAGGAAATTTTGTCAGAGAGTAAATTTGAGGATGTTAATATATACAAGGAACTATACAGTAAGATGGCATATTGTTACATAAAATTAGATAATCCAAATATGTCATTGAAATACATAGATAAGATAAGTGAAATAGATAATAGAAATGATAGAAAAGAAGATGTCGATATTTTGGTATTAAAGGCAAATAACATGCTTGAGATAGGAAAATATGAAGAATCAAAAGATTATTTTAAAAAAGCATTAAAGATACTTGAAAATGAAGATAATAAAACTGGCTTAGCAAATGTATATTTAACAATTTGTGATGTTTATAGAAAAATAGGTGAGACAGATAGAGTACTTGAATATTCACAAAAAGTATATGACATAAAGAAAAATGATGAAGACGAATATATGATGTCTGGATTATTCAAGATAATAGAAGCATATATAGATAAAGAAGATTATGATTTAGCTAGAAAATATTGCAAGATAGCTTTAGCTTCATCAATAAAAAATAAAAATAAGTTCAATGAATATAAAGCACTAAAATTTTATTCTAATATGTATAAAAATCAAAATGAGATTACCCTTGCAATTGAATATTTAATTAAATGTATAAAAATAGTATCAGACTTAGGAAATAGTAGAATATTGGCTAATTTATATATAGACTTAGGTCAATTATATTCAAGTATCTCAAAAGAAAAAGAATTAGAATATTATCAAAAAGGTGTATTTATGTATAAAAATTTAGAAATAATGTAAGAAAAGTAAACCTATAGTGCTATAGAAACAATCTATAACAAGCAAGATAACATCTATGATAAAATATAAATTGTATGAATATTTTTAAGGAGATGAATCAAACAATGAGTATAAAAATAGATGCCAGAGGACTTGCTTGTCCTAAACCAGTTATAAATACAAAAAAGGAATTAGATAAGATAGAAGAAGGTATTGTAGTTACAACAGTCGACAATGAAACAGCTAAAGAAAATGTATTAAAACTTGCTAAATCTTTAAATTGTGAGGCAAACATTGTTGACGAAAAAGAGAATTTTATATCTATAGAAATTATAAAAGGTCAAAATATCTTAGATAAACAAAATAATGTAGATAAGGAAGAGTGTAAACTAGAAGATACATGTGTATTTATATCTTCAGACAAAATGGGACTTGGAAATGATGAACTAGGGAAAGTATTAATAAAAGGATTTATATATACTTTAACTGAATCTAAGCCTTATCCTAAATATGTACTTTTAGTTAATGGAGGAGTAACATTAAGTGCTGAAAATGAAGAAACTATAGAAAATTTAAAAATACTTGAGAACGAAGGAGTAGAAGTATTATCTTGTGGTACTTGTTTAGACTACTACAATTTAAAAGACAAATTACAAGTAGGTTCAGTTACAAATATGTACACTATAGTTGAAACATTAAAGAATGCATCAAATACTATTTCTATATAAATAATGTATGTTTGTTTAATAATATAAAAACTAATAATAAAGATTAACTTAAAGAAAAACAGATAGTCAGAAAGGATTAAGTAATGAATCAGATGTATATAGTGTCATTTAATTCGACACATCATGCAATAAGATCAGAAAAGTTATTTGGTGAAAATAATTTAAAAGTGATGGCTCTTCCAACACCAAGAGAAATAACTGCAAGTTGTGGAATATCAATTAAATTTTCTTTTGAAGACATGGAAAAGATAAGAACAATTTTAACTGAAAATAATGTAGATATAAAAGGAATTTATTGTATAAGTAAATTAGAAGATGGTTCGAAAGAAGCAGAGAAGCTAGATTAGGAGGCTAATTATTTATGCCAATGGATTTAAAAATAGGAGACATTGTCGAATTAAAAAAACAACATGCATGTGGGTGTAAAGAATTCGAAATTATAAGAACTGGAATGGATATAAAGATAAAATGTACTAAATGTTCAAGGCTAATAATGCTTGATAGAGAGACCTTAGAAAAGAGAGTAAAAAAGCTAATAAAAGAGTGATATAAATTTAACATTTAAAAAATGTCAAATACCGTATATTAATATCCAAAATTTTGGTATAATAGAAAATGAAGAAAACATTTTCATGGGGGTGCTTTAATTATGGCAATTAAATATGCAAGAAGAATGGAAGGTTTACAAGGATCTGAAATACGTGAGCTTTTAAAACTTACTCAACAACCACAAATAATATCTTTTGCTGGTGGAATGCCTGCTCCAGAATTATTTCCAGTTGAAGAAATGAAAAAAGTATCAGTTGCAGTGCTTGAAGAAAATGGAAGATCAGCTATGCAATATACTACAACAGAAGGATATGAACCATTAAGAGAGAAAATAGCAGCTAGAATGAATGAGAAAAATCAAACTAATGTAAACAAAGATGATATATTAGTTACAAGTGGTTCTCAACAAGGTCTAGATTTTGCAGGAAAAGTATTTATTGATGAAGGTGATGTAATTTTATGTGAAAGCCCATCTTACATAGGAGCTATAAACGCATTTAAATCTTATCAACCTAGATTCATAGACGTTCCAACTGATTCTAATGGAATGATAATGGAAGAATTAGAAAAAATACTAGAAACAACTGATAGAATAAAAATGATTTACGTAATTCCTGACTTCCAAAATCCAACAGGAAGAACTTGGCCACTTGAAAGACGTAAAAAATTCATGGAAATAGTAAACAAATTTGAAATACCAGTAATAGAAGATAATCCATATGGAGATTTAAGATTTGAAGGAGAAACTTTACCATCTTTAAAATCAATGGATACAAAAGGATTAGTAATATTCTTAGGAACTTTCTCTAAAATATTCTGCCCAGGATACAGATTAGGATGGACTTGTGCTTCTCCAGAAATATTATCTAAATTTAACTTTGCAAAACAAGGTGCAGACTTACAAGCATCAACTATATCTCAAATGGAAGTAAGTAAATTCATGGATATGTATGACTTAGATGCACACGTTGAAAAAATTAAAGCAGTTTATATTAAACGTAGAGATGTAATGCTTAAGACTATGGAAGAAGAGTTCCCAGAAGGATTAGTATTTACTCATCCAGAAGGTGGATTATTTACATGGGTAGAGCTTCCAAGTAATTTAAATGCTAAAGAATTAATGCCAAAATGCTTAGAAAAGGATGTTGCTTATGTTGCTGGAGGAGGATTCTTCCCTAATGGTGGTAGAGAAAATACTTTCAGACTTAACTATTCAAATATGCCAGAAGAAAAAATAATAGAAGGTATAAAAAAGATAGCATCAGTTTTAAAAGAAGCTATGGGTGTTGAAGCTTAATTAAAAATAATAACTTATATAGATATATTATAGGGGATGGCTATTGCCATCCCTTGTTAATTTAAGAATATATAATTTGCCTTATATTGAACTTTGTCCAAAATTTAAATTGACATAAATGAGAATAAATGATAAAATGTGTAGGTATGAGATTTTAGTCTCATTTCTCTGCTCTAAGAGTGTAGAGCCGTTAAGTCCAAAGGGAGGTGAATTATAGTGAGAAATTATGAATTAGTTTATGTGGTAAAGCCAAACTCTGATGAAGAAGTAAGAGAGGCTATACTAAACAAAGTTAAGGAAGTTGTTGCAACTGACGGAGAAATAGTTAAAGTTGATACTTGGGGAACTAAAAAATTAGCTTATCCAATAGCTAAGTTTACAGAAGGTTTTTACGTATTAGTTAACTTTAAATCAGCAGTAGACGTTCCTAAAGAGATAGACAGAAACTTAAAGATAAATGAAAACGTAATAAGACACATGATAGTTGTTGCTTAATAACTGGTTTTATTATAAAAAATAGGTGGTGTTTTTATGAATCAAGTTGTATTAGTGGGAAGATTAACTAAAGACCCTGAATTAAGATACATCCCAGGTACAGGAACACCAGTGGCATCCTTTACAATAGCCATTGATAGAGACTATGTAAAAAAAGATGGATCTAAAGAAACTGATTTTATACCTGTTGAAGTAATGGGTAAATCTGCTGAATTTTGTGCTAACTACATAACTAAAGGTAGATTAGTTGCATTGCAAGGATCTATAAGAGTAGACAATTATCAGACACAATCAGGTGAAAAGAGAACTTTCACAAAAGTAAGTACTAGATCAGTACAAGCTTTGGATAGTAAGAATAAATCGGAAAATTCATATAGAGAAAGTGCTCCAGCTTTTGAGCCAAGCTTTGAACCTCAAGGTCTAGACCCACAAGGTTTCCAAGCTATAGATGATGACGATATACCATTTTAAAAAGGAGGGAAAAAAGTCATGATGAATAAAAAAAGACGTAAGAAAAAAAGAGTTTGTCAATTCTGTGCTGACAAAAACGCTAAAATAGATTACAAAAGTACTCAGAGATTACAAAAGTATATAACTGAAAGAGGAAAGATATTACCAAGAAGAATATCTGGAACTTGTGCTAAGCATCAAAGAGAATTAACAGTTGCTATAAAAAGAGCGAGAAATATAGCACTTTTACCATATACATTAGACTAAAAAAATGAGCCTTGTGCTCATTTTTTATTATAGGTATTTATATATCTAAATGAGGCGAGCTATAAAGCTCGTTTTTTTGTTTATATACTTAAATATATTATTATTTATGATATAATATTATATATTAAGGAGGGTTGTAAACGTGAAAATAGATAAAGGTTCTGAGATAACGAGAAACATAAAGATAATAGAATGGATGAAAACAGAAATATTAATGAGTGTAAGTGATTTGTTTAACTTATTATTTAAAGGGGTAAAACCTTTGGATGAAGCAATTCAAGATACTCTAGCAAATATAATAATGATAACATATCTCTTAGCAAAGAGATTAGGGATTAGTTTTAGAGATGTGGATTATAAAGTCAAAGAAAAAATAAAAATTGGTATAGATGAAGACCATAGTGTTGAAAGATGGTATGGAGATTTATCTAATTTAAAAAAACATATGGATAATAGGGAGTGATATTAAATTGAATAATAAAATTAGACTATCTAAAGCAATGTCTATAATAGTTTTAGCTGTAATAATCGCTTTAGTAATAGCCTATATTCCAATGCTAGGAATGTTTAGTATATTAGCAGCTGTTCCATATGTAATTATAGGTGCCATTACTGATAAAAAGTATTCTCTTATATCTATTTTGATTACATTTTGCGTACTAGTGCTATTTGCAGACATTTCTTATGCATTAAATATATGTATAATGTATTCTTTACCAGGTATAGCAATAGGAAAGATGTTAAAGAGAAGTTTTGAACAAGAAGATAGTAATAAATTTGAACCAATATATGGTGGAACAATAATATTTGTACTTTCAATGCTTGTATATTTCTTTGTATTAAAGACATTTTTAAATGTAAATATGTTAGATGAAGTTTCTAAGATGATAGCAGAAATTGTAAATATTCAAAAAAATAGTTTTTCGGCAACTGAGCTTAAAATATTTGATAAAATGAAGCCAGATGAAATTGTAAGTTATTTTACAAACATGTTACCAATGATGCTATTTTTACAAGGGCTATTATCAGCATTTGTAACGTATTATTTAAGTGTATTTTTTATAAAAAGAATTACAAAGATGAATATAAGATTTCCTAAATTTGCAGATTTTTATTTACCAGGAAATGCTATACTCACAACTTTCTTACTTTATTTGTTAGTCTTATTTATTCAAATTATTGGTTCAAAACTATATACAGAATTAATAATGACTAATTTACAGCTAGTTTTTAATTTAATGTTTGTAATTCAAGGTATAGCAGTTTGTATTTATTTTTTAAAGAAATGGATAAGACAAGGACCAAATAAAATTATGTTTCTTTCAGGGATAATTTTATGTTTATTTGGATTTATGGGAATATCTTTTGTTGGTATGGTAGATAGTATAATTGACTTTAGAAAGGTGAGAAGTTATAAATCCACTTAGGAGGATAGAAATGAGTAATAAACAAACCTTTAAATTAAATATGCCAGAAATAAATTTATATATAATTGTTATTGGTATTTCTAGTATAATTTTGCTTTATTACAACTTGTATGTAGGGTGTTTATTTTTCTGTATTTTTGTATATATGGTTTTTCACAATTGGAGAACAACTAATATTAGACGTCATGAATGGACAGAGTATATTCAAAACTTATCTTTAGACATAGATGAAACAACCAAGAAAGCCATAATAAATCTTCCAATACCACTGTGTATCTTAGAATTTGATGGAAATATATCGTGGTATAATGGGAAGTTCTATGATATGATTGATCAAAAAGATTTACTTGATAAAAATATAGAAGAGATAGTTAAAAATCTTAATTTAAGAAAAGTATTAAATGAAAATAAAGAGATGTACACAGAAATAAACTACAAAGAAAAAGAATATACAATAATTTATAATGTTATAAAAAATGATCAAGAAAAGAATCCTAAATATTTGATGATATTATACTGGATAGACAAGACAGAATATTTAAAAGTAAAACAAGATTATGATGATGAAAAAAATGCAATGATGCTAATTCAAGTAGATGGATATGATGAAGTATTAAAAAGTGCAGCAGAAGACAAGAGAGCCTTAATTAACGTTGAAGTAGAAAAAATACTTTCTGCTTTAGAATTAAACTCAAATGGCGCATTAAGAAGAACTTCAAAAGATAAATTCTTCTTGGTAATGCATAAAAAAGAGTTAAAAAAATTAGAAACTGAGAAGTTTTCTATTTTAGATACAATAAGACATATTGATTATGGAAATAATCTTCCTGTTACTATAAGTATAGGAATTGGTATAGATGGAGATACATTAAATGAGAACCTAAAACTCGCTACAGGTGCACTTGATTTAGCACTTGGTAGAGGCGGTGACCAAGCTGTTGTAAAAACAAAAGATAAATTTGTATTTTATGGAGGAAAATCTAAAGCTGTAGAAAAGAAGACCAAAGTAAAGTCCAGATTGATAGGTCATGCTTTAAGAGAGGTTATACAGCAAAGTGACCAAGTTTATATAATGGGACATAAATATCCAGATATGGACGCTATGGGAGCCGCAGTTGGAGTTTATGATATATGTAAATCCTGTAACAAAACAGCAAACATAGTTTTACAATCTGTAAATGAATCTATAGAAATATTTATAAATAAAATAAATGAAAATAATTATTATAAGAAACTGTTCATTGGGAAGGAAGATGCTATTGACAACTGTACTAAAAACACATTAGTTGTAGTAGTTGATACTCATAGGCCTAATTATACGGAATGTGAAGAGCTATTAAAGTTATCAGAGAAGATAGTTGTAATAGACCATCATAGAAGAGGTGTAGAGTTCATAAATGATGCAGTACTTTTATTCCATGAGATATATGTATCTTCAACATGTGAAATGGTTACAGAATTAGTTCAGTATATGGATGAAGATGTAACAATAAATAAACTCACAGCTGAAGGACTTTTAGCAGGAATAAGTTTAGACACTAAAAACTTTGCATTTAAAACAGGTGTTAGGACTTTTGAAGCTGCTTCTTATCTTAGAAAAGTTGGAGCAGATACTATTGAAGTCAAAAAATTCTTCAATTCTGATGTAAAAGATTTCATAATAAAAGCTGAAATAATTCAAAGTACTAAAATAATTAATAATAGAATATGCTTAGCTTATTCAAGTACAGAAATAGATAGTATAAATGTTATAATAGCTCAAACTGCTGATGAGTTATTAAACATAAAAGAAGTAGAAGCTTCCTTTGTATTAGGTGAGAAAGATGATACTATATTTATAAGTGCAAGGTCTTTAGGACAAATAAATGTACATGTACTTATGGAGAAATTAGGAGGCGGGGGGCATATAGATATAGCTGGAGCACAGTTAAAGGATGTTTCTCTAAAAGAAGCTTATAAGATGGTAAATAAAATAATAGAGGAGTATTTAGAGGAGGAAGAATAGATGAAAGTTATATTATTAAAAGATGTAAAAGGAACTGGTAAAAAAGGGGAAATGAAAGAAGTAAGTGATGGCTATGCAAGAAATTTCTTATTTCCTAAAAAGATGGCTGTACAAGCAGATAATGTAGCAATAAAAGAGTTAAATGAAAAGAATAAGTCTAAAGAGATAAAAGCGAAAAAAGAATATGAAGAAGCTGTTTTATTAGGGAAACAAATGGAAGAAATCAATATAGAAATATATTCAAAAGCAGGAGAAGGTGGAAGACTTTTTGGTTCAATAACTGCTAAAGAGATTGCTGAGCAATTAAAGAAACAAAAAGATATAGATGTAGATAAAAGAAAAATATTATTAGATGAACCAATAAGAACTTTAGGTTCAACATTTGTAGAAATAAAAATACATCAAAAAGTAACTACTAAAATAAGAGTAGATGTAAAAGAAAAACAGTAATAACTAGAGGTGATAAAGATGGAAGATATGACGAGAATTCCTCCTCATAGTGTAGAATCAGAACAATCAATACTGGGCTCTATACTTCTAGATAAAGATGCTATAATAACAGTTACAGAAACTATAAAGCCTGATGATTTCTATAAAGAGGCTCACAAAATAATATATGAATGTATGATAACTTTAAGTAATAAAGGTGAGCCTATAGACTTGATAACACTGACAGAAGAACTAAGAAAACAAGGGCATCTTAATGATATTGGAGGAATCAGTTATATTACAAGTCTTTCTACTATAGTACCTACGACTTCAAACGTAAAATACTATGCTGACATAGTAAAAGAGAAGTCTGTGCTTAGAAAGCTTATAAAAGCTTCTAATGAAATAATAAATTTAGGGTATAGTGGAGCAACTAAAATTGAAGATGTTTTAGAACAAGCTGAAAAGAGCATATTTGATATATCACAGGAGAAAACTAGTGATGATTTTAAATCTATAAACTTAGTTTTGATGGATGCCTATGATATGATAGAGAAACTATACACTAATAAGAGTGATGTAACTGGTATAACTACTGGTTTTAAAGATTTAAATAAGAAAATAAATGGTCTTCAAAGGACTGATTTAATATTAATTGCAGCTAGACCAGCAATGGGTAAAACTGCTTTTTCTTTAAACCTTGTACAAAATGCAGCCTTAAAAGGTGATGCTTCTGTAGCTGTATTTAGCCTAGAGATGTCTAAAGAACAATTAGTTCAACGTATGTTATCTTCACAGTCCAGTGTAGAATTAAAAAAGATAAAAACTGGGACACTTAATGATAATGACTGGCCTAGAATTATAGATGCTATGGCAGTATTATCAGATGCCAAAATACACATAGATGATACTCCTGGTATAAAAATATCAGAATTAAGGTCAAAGTGTAGGAAGTTAAAAATAGAAAAAGGTCTTGATTTAGTGCTTATTGATTATCTTCAACTTATGGAAGGTGAAGGTAATAATGAAAGTAGGCAACAAGAGATATCTAAAATATCAAGGTCACTAAAGATATTAGCAAAAGAATTGAACTGTCCTGTTGTGGCATTATCTCAGTTATCACGTGCACCAGAGCAAAGAGCAGACCATAGACCTATGTTATCTGACTTAAGAGAGTCTGGAGCAATAGAGCAGGATGCGGATATAGTCATGTTTTTATATAGGGATGAATATTATCATGCTGATTCTGAGAGTAAAAATATAGGAGAAGTAATAATAGCAAAAAACAGACATGGTGAAACTGGTTCTGTAGAACTAGTTTGGCTTGGTGAAGTTCAACGATTTGGGGATAAGTTAAGAGACCTATAATCTACCGAATATCCACAGAACATCCTTTCTTTCTACAGGAAAAATGTGGATACATGTCACTAAATATGTCTAAACATTGAAATATAGCTGAAAAAGTATCCACAGTATCCACAGATAGCCTGTTGATAAGTGTGAATAAGTAGATAAAGCAAGCTTTTGGCTTGCTTTATCTGTGTATAAATGTTAATTATTAGGAGGAATAATATGGAAAAAATAAGCTTAAAGTGTATATATCCCAATATAATTAAAGTACTTGATGAAATAAACTTATTTAGAGTAATTGATAATAATCTAAAAGAATCAATTGTGGTTTATGCTAGTATCGTGGATAGTCAATATTATATAAATATGACTAACACAAACTTTGGAAATATAATTAACATATGTAGATTAGAAAAACTTTTAGATGTGGATAAATTTATGGAAAAAGTTATAAACTATGAAAAAGAAATCATAGAGAAAGATGAATTTTCAAAAATAGAAAAATATCTGTTAAATATTGGAGAATGCTAAAAAAGTTGAAAAAAATACGAATATTTGATAGAATAAATAAGTGAAGCGTTCGATAGTATATAAAATATAGAGGTGAATTACATGAAAACAGTTGCAATTGTTGGTTCTCAATGGGGAGATGAAGGTAAAGGCAAAGTTATAGATTATCTTGCTACTCAAGCAGATGTAGTAGTGAGAGGACAAGGTGGAAATAATGCAGGACACACATTAGTTGTAGAAGGTAAGAAGTATGCATTACATTTAATTCCATCTGGAGTATTAAATCCAAAAACAGTGAATATAATAGGAAATGGTATAGTATTTGACCCTAAAGGATTTTTAGAAGAATTGGAAATGTTTAAAGCGGATAATATAAGTACAGAAAATATAAAAATAAGTGATAGAGCCCATGTCATATTCCCATATCATAAAGAGCTAGATGCATTGTCAGAAGAAGCCAGAGGCGACTTAAAGATAGGTACAACAAAAAAAGGTATTGGACCTTGTTATATGGATAAAACAGAGAGATCTGGAATAAGAATATGTGATTTAATGGATAAAGATAAATTTGCTATAAAATTAAAAGCTCAGATAGATGCTAAAAATGAAATAGTTAAGAATATATATGGAAAAGAAGAATTATTTGATTTTGAAACTATATATAATGAATATATTGGATATGCAGAACAAATAAGAAAATACGTGGCAGATACATCAGTTATTGTATATGATGCAGTAAGAGAAGGCAAAAAAGTATTATTTGAAGGAGCACAAGGTACTTTATTAGATTTAGACTTAGGAACATATCCATTTGTTACATCTTCTCATCCAACATCTGGTGGATTTGCAATTGGTGCAGGTATAGGGCCAAATATGATAAAAGATGTTGTAGGTATAGTAAAAGCATATACTACAAGAGTTGGAGAGGGTCCATTTGTTACAGAACAAATAAATGAAACTGGTGACAAAATAAGAGAACAAGGTCATGAATTTGGAGTAACTACTGGTAGACCAAGAAGATGTGGATGGTTTGATGCAGTTATAGTTAAGTATGCGGCTAGAGTTAATGGTTTAACTAGTATATCATTTATGTTATTAGATGTTTTAACTGGATTTGATAAGATAAAAGTTTGCACATCTTATAAAATGGGTGATAAAATAATAACAGATTTCCCAGCATCATTAGATGACCTAGCAAAATGCGAACCTATATATGAAGAATTAGATGGATGGAATGAAGATATAACTCAAGTAGATAATTTTGATAATCTTCCAGAAAATGCAAAGAAATATATAGCTAAAATAGAAGAGTTGGTCGGAGTAAGTGTAGACATGGTTTCTGTTGGGCCTAATAGAGCTCAAACAATAATAAGAAAAAATATATTTGCTTAATATTTTATTAAATAATTTAAATTGTGAATAATAAGGAAAGAGTATCTCAAGATAATGATTATAGTTATCAGAGATACTCTTTTGTGTTAGATTTGTATTAAATTTTTATTCAGTTAAGATTATTTATGTATATTCTATGTGTAATTAAAGCTGAATTTCTGTATTCTAATTACATATTTTATTTAAAATACTTGTTGAAAATAAGTAGTTTAAGAGTATTTTAAATATATGCTAAAAAAAATAAAAAAACTATTGACTAGAAAGTGTACAGCAGTTATAATATAACTTGTGAGTGAAAGAAACGACGAAAAAAGTCGAAAAAATATGGTCTATTAGCTCAGTCGGTAGAGCACCTGACTTTTAATCAGGGTGTCCCGCGTTCGAGTCGCGGATAGATCACCAAAATGGCTCGTTGGTCAAGAGGTTAAGACACCGCCCTTTCACGGCGGTAACAGGGGTTCAATTCCCCTACGAGTCACCAGTATGGGACTATAGCTCAGCTGGGAGAGCACCTGCCTTACAAGCAGGGGGTCACAGGTTCGAGCCCTGTTAGTCCCACCATTTTTTTATGAGAGATAAATACTAGATTATATGCTGGTGTGGCTCAACGGTAGAGCAGCTGACTTGTAATCAGCAGGTTGTAGGTTCGATTCCTATCACCAGCTCCACAAAGTACACAAATTCAAATCAATATAATTTTCTATGTTACAGGATACTTTTAAGTATCTTTTTTTGATTGAAAAATTAAATTTAATTACAATAAAATATTAAGTTATTTTTAATGATATAATTTTAAGATTAAAATTTAGAATCTTTTTAAAATAATATTATATAATATGCTGAGTTTAAAATATCGATAAATCACAAGTAATACAAAGAATTAGATGTATTAAAAATACTTTAGAAGTGTGATTATGGTAAAGAGATTAGTTTCTTTAGTATAAGTTTTAAACAGAGAAGCAAGGTTGTTCTTACCTCTCTATTTAAAAATAAAAAAATGTTTTTTAAGGGCTATTTTATTTAAATCTTTCCCATCTCAAATCATCACCAGTAAATTCTAAAATCCTAAACTTGTCTAAAATTCTAGAAAGAGTTCTTTGAGTATAAGTGTTTCCTATTTGGGATGGTGTTAAGTTGGTTGAGATAATAATTTTTTTACCAGTAACGAGTCTTGTGTTGACAATGTTGAAAATTTCTCCACTAGTAAAAGAGTTATTGAGTTCAGTACCAAGGTCATCTATTATTAATAAATCACAATCAAACAAGTTTTTATAATTATCTTCACTTATCTGATTGTTTGCGTCTCTTCTAAATTTATAGTCTTCAAGAATATCTAAGATTCTAAAAGAAGTTTGATAGATTACAACATTTCCTTTGTCCAACAATTCCTTTGCGATACAATTACACATATATGTTTTTCCAAGTCCAGTAGAACCATAAAACAATAGATTTTCATCATTATCTTTCTTGAAATCATGAACAAAATTTTCGCAGATACTTAAATTATTTAGCATATTTTCTCTAGGAGATATTTCTCCATTAGAACCTTTATTAGGAGAAAATATATTCAAGTTAAAATTCGAAAAATTTTCCTGACTTAAAATCCTATCTAAATTAGACATTTTATAAGCTTCATTTACAATTTCTTGTTTAAGGCAAGAGCATTTTTCCCCATTAGGTAAAAAACCTTTGTCTTTGCAATAAGTACATTGAAACTTCATTTCGAGGTAATCAAGAGGTATATTGTTCTTAATGAAAAGTTCTTCTTTCCTTACTTTTAAAGATTCTATAGTCTCTTTAGATTTATTTACAATCTCATCTTTAGATTTAGGGTTTAAAAGTACTATTTTAGCTAAACTAAGACCTATTTTAGAAATCTCATCCTCTATAGATTTTATTTCGGGAATTCTATTATATACCTCATTTTTTCTATTTTCTAATAAGAGTTCGTTATTATCTCTTCTCTTATCGTATTTGGCAAGTATTTTTCTTATTTTATCTTCATTCATTTAATCACCTACTTAAACTTTTCTTTTTGACTTTTTTTAATAATCTCATCGAGTTCATCAGAGGTATACTGAGTGAATGTCTCGTTGAAATTATGAAACTTAGTTTTCTTGTAAGTATTGTTGTTTTGAGTAGTATTAATCTGCTTCTTATTAATATTCTCCTTAACTATACGTTCTTCCTCTTTTTGCTTTAAATCATTTAAATTTTTTATATTTTTTTCATTCCAATTTTTAATGATACCATTTATATAAGATATACTTGGGTTTGAAATATTTTTAGATTTAGAACAAGCATTTATTATTAAGTCTATATCCATATCAAACTTATCAAACCAAGTGTCCATAAGTTCTTTTTCTGACTTTGATGGTTGTCTTGAAAATCCTAATTCATTGAAAATGGTTTTATATAAAATATATCTTTCACTTCTAACTAAAAAGCTATCTTCAACATCCTTTGGAGTATATAAATTTGAATCATACCAATTCCTGATAATACCCTCAATGTATTTAACTGGTTTTGATGTACCAGTTTTATCTTTGACGTATTCATAAGCACAAAGTATCATATCAGTGCTCATATTGTATTTATTCATTATATCCATGATACTTATCTTTTCACTTGGGTCGAGATAACGACCAACTATTTTATTTATGGAATTGAACATTTTTCTAATACTTGGATTTTCAGAAGTAGATACAACTTGGTCTGTATTAGATTTTATAGATGAATTATTACCTAATATATTCTCAATATAGAAATTTTTTAAATCTAAAAATTCTATTGAATAATTAAAATTATCATATTCTCCATTGTCATGTATTTTTATAATCTTCTTTTCCTCCCAAAATTTCCAAGCCGATAATACATCAGACAAAGGTATATTTAGGTTTTTGGCTATTGAATTGTTGTCAAACTTAGGATTAGAAGTAATATCACATGCTTGTCTATAGCCCAAAAGATAAACTTTTACGTATAACCCGTCCGCCATTGGCATAAATATATCTATAAAGATATTGGGAATAGTGATTTCACCTAAATCTATTTCATTGCTTTCTTTGAAAAACATTTTATCACCTCAGATTAAATTATATCATTTTTTATATTATATTTGTCTGTAAACAAATAAAAGGTCACAAGATTAGCATGTAAATATTTTCTAGCAAGATTCATTTTGAAAGGGAGGAGATATTTTGGTTATAAAATTCAACCAAAAAGTAAGAAGAACATTATCAGTAGCAATTCTATTTATGGTATTAATAATAGGTTGCTTTATAGAAAAGGATGACAGTTTAGAAACATACAAAGAAAAAACTAATTCAAAGATAAATCAATATAATATGGATGTTATATTTGATGATGAAACTAAGAGGCTAATGTGCAATCAGAATATTGAGTACATAAATAATACAAAATCAAATATGGATAAAATATATTTTCATATATATCCAAATGCTTTTTCCAAGAAAGATTTTGCTCCTTTTGAAAAAGAGGAAATGACAAGAGCTTATCCTAATGGATTCAATGAGGGATACATAGATATAAAGAATGTCTTAAACAAGAATAGTAAAATGGAGTATAAGATTAAAGGGGATAAAAATGATATATTGGAAATAGAATTGGGAAAAGAATTAAAACCAGATGAAAGAATATCATTGGACATAAAATATAATGTAAAGATACCAAATTCAGTTGGAAGATTTGGATATGGAGAAAATACTATAAATGTTACTAATTGGTTTCCTATAGCTTGTGTTAATGATGAAAGAGGATGGAACCTAAAGAGTTATGAAACAATTGGTGACCCATTTTATAGCGAGACTAGCGATTTTCATGTGAAACTATTGATTCCAAATAAGTATAAAATTGCTCATACAGGAAAACTTATTAACGACAAACATGATAATAAAAAGATGCTATATGAAATAGAAGCTGAAAGTGTTAGAGATTTTGCATTTATATTAAGTAGCAAATTTGATGTAAGTAAAGTGGATTCAAAAGGGATAGCAATTAATACATACAATTTAAATAAAAAACTTTCTAAAAAAGCAACTGAAGTGGCAAAAGATTCAATAGATATATTTAGTGAGTTATTTGGTAAATATCCATACAAAGAATACTCTGTTGTAGCAAGTGACTTTTTTATAGGAGGTATGGAATATCCTATGCTCGTTATGATAGACCAAAGTTTATATAATGAGAAAAATGAATTTCTACTTGAATATGTTATTGCACATGAAACAGCACATCAATGGTGGTATTCTGCTGTTGGAAATGATGAAATAAGTGAACCTTGGTTAGATGAAGCACTTACTGAATATTCTACAATAGTGTATTTTGAACAAAAATATGGTAAAGAAATGGCAAATAAGCTCCTAAAGACGATGGAGATACAGACAAAGAGCTATTTGAGTGAGAATATATTTAAGCCAGCAAATGAGTATAAAAATTCTACTGAATACAGTTTGAATGTTTATACAAAAGGAGCAATAGCTTTTAATGAAGTGAGAAAAGAAGTTGGTGATAAAGTATTCTTTGAGACTTTAAATGAATACTATAATAAATATAAACATAAGAATGCAAATGGAAGAGCTTTTGTGGAGATATGGAGCAATAAAGGGGTAGATATAAATAAGATTATAAGTGAATACAAGTAAATTTTGTATAGGAGATGTTTCAAAATAGGAATTTGGAGCATTTCCTTTTTTGTGTAAAGAACAGAAAAAATAGAAATGGAGGTTCTTAAGAACCTCTAATCTACATGATAATTGTTCTTAAAAAAGAAAAGCATCATGTTTAATTGTTATTTTAAAATAAATATTATGTCATTATACTTTATTTGGGTGCATATTTGCCTTATAGCTACAACAATAGTTTTTTATTTAGCAGAGTTTATATGACTTGTACTATTCTCAAATATGTTTATGGAGAGTAGTTTTTAATGATAAATACAAATCTTTTTCATCTTCATAAATCTCTGAGATTGAATTAGATATATTCTTCAAAAGTTCAACATTAGCTGATTGAGATAATTCCCACATATCATTAGCTATTTCGTTCCAATGTTCAGAAACATCAATAAACTTCTTTCCTATCACAACTAGTCTCTCATCATTTATTATTGGAGCAGATTCAATTAAAAACTTGCCATACATCTTACGGAAAATTCCACCACCAGTTCCACCATATTTACTGATTTGAAAATAATTTGTTATAACAGCCAAGCGTAGTTTATCTAAGCTAAATTGCTTCCACTTTAGTATTTCTTTTGAAAATTTCATTATAACTAACCATATGATAATCTTGAGCTATTTGCCCAGAAGGAACTCGTATAGGGTAATCGTGATTATCTCTATCACTTATCCAAAATCTTCTTGTTGTTTCATCATATCCAAATAAAACTACCGCATGACCTCCAAAATGGTTATTTTGATTCATTCCTAGATATCTCATATAAGAATTATAACGTATTAAATCTGACTATACAATGAGCTATTTATCTATATATATTTGTATAATGCAAGTATGAAATATAGTGTTAATGTTCATAGCAAATATAATATCTTTTTAAAGTAATTTGCTTTATCGTTTGTATCTTGAAAACATTATGTATAGTAAATATGTTTGTACCATTTAATAATAACATAACATCAATTTGGTTTTTAAAAAGAGCATTGTAGGACAAGCCACAATCTATACTAGATGATATCATGTTAACTATAAATAAAATAAATTTATTGGAGGAAATGAAATGTCAAGAATAACAGATATTACTGTAGTTAAACAGAGTGCATATTATGCTTTAGTAATAAGAAAAACAATTAACTTCATGAATGAATTTCAAGAGTTTTCTGCTCAAGGATATGACAAAATCATGGAATATATAAAAAGTAAAAATACTTTCGTAGCAGGAGGACCTATTGTCTGTTTTTACAATATGGACTTAGAAAAATTGGATATTGAAATAGGATTTCCTACTGCAACTAAGATGAAAGGTGTAGATGATATTAGAGGCATAGAAATTCATTCACAAAAGGTAGTTACCGCAATTGACCAAGGTGATTATCTTTTGCAAGACTCCACATTAGAAGAATTATTTGCATGGGTACAGAATAGCCCATATGAAATGCTTGGAGAAATTTATTATCAGTACTTAAATACACCAAATCGTCCGACAAAGGAACTATTAACAAAGATGATGTTGCCTATTCGTTAATATGAGGTATTAAAAATAATACATGAAAATTCAAAACAGGAGTTGAACTTAAAATTTGATTGGAAAAAATCAATTTCGAGACAACTCCTGTTTTTTTGGTATAATATAATTTATAAGGCAGAAAAAGAGGTGAAGGAATGCTAAAGTATTGTTCAGTTGGAAGTGGCAGTAGTGGAAATTGCCATTATATAGGGTATAAAAATACTAATATACTAGTAGATGCAGGATTAAGTGGAAAGAGAATAACTACAGGTCTTAAAGACATTGATGTAGATGCAGATAAATTAAAAGGAATATTTATAACACATGAGCATGTTGACCACATAAAAGGAGCGGGTATATTATCAAGAAAGTTTGATATACCAGTATTTGCTAATATAAAGACGTGGTGTTCTATGAAGGATAAGTTAGGAGATATCAAAGATAAAAATATGAAAGTTTTTGAAAATGATAAAACTTATTCATTGGGAGATATTATAGTGAGACCTTTTTCAATAGAACATGATGCGTCTGACCCAGTTGGATATAATTTCTATACAGAGAGTGATGAAAAGATATCTATAGCTACTGATATAGGGTGTATAACTCAAAATATAAAAAAACATCTATATAAATCTAAATTGGTAGTATTAGAATCAAATTATGATCCTAATATGCTTATGATGGGTTCATATACATATGCTTTAAAGAAAAGGGTAATGTCAAACACTGGGCATTTATCTAATGAAGATGCTGCTAACTTCTGTGTTGAGCTGATTAATGAAGGTACAGAATCTATATTATTAGCACACTTAAGTAAAGAAAATAATTTTCCAGAATTGGCATATGAAACTTCAAAAGGAATATTAGCATCAAATGATATAGTAGTTGGGCAGGATGTAAAACTAGATGTACTATCACGAAATGATGTTTCTAATGTTTATGAAATGAAGTAGAGGTGAATAACTTTGCTAAAAAGAAATTTCGAAAATGTTGAAGATAATAAAATTTTATATTCTATAAAGCAAGGAATGATTTTAGCGATACCTGCTATTATGACTGGTTCAACTGCGCTTGTTATTTTGAATCTTCCAATAAGAGAGTATCAAGAATGTTTATCAAATTTGTTTAATGGAGAAATTACAAATATTCTTAACTTTATAAATGACTCTACTTTAGGAATTATTTCATTAATAATACTATTAACAATAAGTTATAGTTATGGGAAAATATATGGGAGCAAGTATACAGTACTTGTTCCTATAGTTGCAATGTGTTCTTTTTTAGTATTTTCAAGTGGAAATGAACCTAATTATATAGAGGTATTTAAGACCAAGTGGTTATTTACAGCTATTATTGTAGCTATGACATCTTCTGTATTGTTTGTAAAACTCACAGAATCTTTTATCACAAGTGTAAAGTTCCATACAGAGGGAGCAGACGCAGACTTTAATATGGTAGTATCAGCTATAATTCCATTTGTAATTGTAGTATTTTTATTTTCTATTTTTAGAGTAATAATGATAAGTTTAATTGGCAGTTCAAACTTTCAAGATATATTTTATAATTTATTTTCAAATGTGTTTAGTAAAATGGGAAGAAATCTCATGAGTGCTTTACTATTTATTTTCTTAATGCATTTTATGTGGTTTTTTGGAATTCATGGGAGCAATGTGCTAGATACAGTTGCGAAAAATTTATTTGAAAATAGTATGGCAATTAATATCAATTTAGTTAATAATAATCAATTGCCAACAGAAATTTTTACTAAGACTTTTTTTGATACAATGGTCTTATTGGGTGGATGTGGCTCTTTGCTATGTCTAGTAATTGCGATTTTTCTTAGTGAAAAACGTATAAATGTAAGAAAACTAGCAAAAATTGCTTCCATACCAGCTCTTTTTAATATAAATGAGATGTTGGTTTTTGGGATACCAATTGTTTTTAACCATATCATGTTTGTGCCTTTTGTAATTACTCCAATAATTTTAACTATTACAAGTTATATAGCTATGTCTATAGGATTTGTTCCGTGTACAATTTCTCCTGTAGAATGGACATCCCCTATATTTTTAAGTGGATATATGGCTACAGGTTCGATAAGAGGTAGTATGTTACAATTGTTTAACTTATGTATTGGAATTATGATTTATATACCATTTATAAAGATGTCACAAAATAGATATACATATATGTTTAAAAATAATATAGAAAACTTAACAAATTTAGTAAAAAGATATGAATTAACAGGTGAACAACCAAATCTTTTAAATTATAGTGGCAAAATAGGGTCAATTTCAAAAATGTTAGCTTCAGATTTAAAGTTTGCTATGAAAAGAGGAGAGATAGAACTTTTTTATCAACCTCAAGTCAATTATAATGGAAGTGTTGTGGGTGCAGAAGGATTACTTAGATGGAAACATTCAATAGGAGGATTTATTTATCCACCATTAGTTATAATCTTGGCTAAAGAAGAAGGATTCTTAGATGAACTTGGAGAGTATATTATTAATAAAGCATGTATTGATTTAAAAAAGAGTGAAAAGTTATTGAGAAATTCTGTTAAATTCTCTGTAAATATATCTCCAGACCAACTTGATGACTCTAAGTTGCCAGAGCAAATAAAAAATATTATTAATAGTAATGATATAAATCCTAGTATGCTAGGTATAGAAATTACAGAACAGGTTGCATTATCAGGTTCACAAATAATTATTGAACGTATCAATGCGATACATAACTTGGGAATAAAGCTAATTATGGATGATTTTGGAATGGGTCATAGTTCTCTCATATATCTTCAAAATAATAATTTTGATATAGTTAAATTAGATGGTTCGTTGGTTAAAGATATACTTACAAATAAAAGAAGTAGTGAAATTATAATGTCTATTGTAAATCTTTCAAAGAATTTGGATTTTGATATAGTTGTTGAGTATGTTGAAAATTTGAGCCAAAGGGATAAGCTATATGGTTTAGGATGTGAGATATATCAAGGATATTATTATAGTAAAGCTATACCTTTTGAAGAGTTTATAGAGTATGCAAATCAAGAAAGAGTGAGATAATTTTATAAGAGTTTATAGATTATATTAGGATATAAATTTGTAGCAAAATTAAGTTTAGGAGAAACATATGAATATAAGTATAGTTGTGGTGGGTAAAATTAAAGAGAAATATTTAAAATTAGGTATTGATGAGTTTAAAAAAAGACTTTCTAAGTACTGTAAGTTGGAAATTATAGAATTGGACGATGAGAAAGCTCCAGAAAATTTGAGTGCTAAGGAAATGGAAATTATAAAAGATAAAGAAGGTAAGAAAATTTTAGGGAAGATAAAGCACAATAGTTATGTTATAGCTTTAGCCATTGATGGAAAGAATTTGTCTTCTGAGGAGCTTGCTAAGACTATGAGTGATTTAGCAGTTAGAGGCAATAGTAGTATCTGTTTTATAATTGGAGGTTCTCTAGGGCTTTCTGATGAAGTCCTAGGAAGAGCTGATTATAGGTTATCTTTTTCTAGGATGACTTTTCCTCATCAGATGATGAGGTTGATATTGTTAGAGCAGATTTATAGAGCATATAGGATAAATAATGGGGAACCGTACCATAAGTAACGGATCAAAATAGCCTTATCCATTGATATATCTTGGTTAAGGCTATTTTCATACATAAAAATACTGTATCATAAGTAATGCAATATAATTGAAAAATATGGTATAGTTGTAATTGATAATGATTAAAGGAGAGAATTTATGGGGGAAAGAAAAGTAATTTCAGATATAAGCAATGAAACTTACTTAGGGATAATTAAAGCGGGATATTCACCAGAGGATATAAAAGAAATGGTAATAGAAGAGTTTAATCAGTTTTTTATGAATAAGCAAGTATTAGAAAGAAATGCAATTGAAGTTTTATTACCAGAATTAATTAACTTAACTAAATTAAAACAATATGAGAAGTATTATCAAGAATTTACTATGTGCCTAGATATGTATAAGAATAGTATGAATATTGATAAAGAAGAGTGTTTTAAAGCATTTGCTAATTGGTCATCGGATATTAATAAAGCAATAAATAAATATTGGATTATATATAATTTGGATAAAGTAAGAGAAAATTTGACTATAGAAGAATATGTAGAAGTTACATTTAAAAAAATTGGTAAATTAATAGAGGGGATTATAAAGCCTTATTCATTTAATATATTAAATAACATATATATAATCAAAGGTAAAAAAGAAAAGGTTAATACATTTGAAAAGAAAGATTTAGGTGCATTCTTTGAAGAAATAATACAGGCTAATATAACAGGGGAACTTTTTAGAATACAATTAGACACTATGAGTGGAATAAAAGAAATAAAACTAAATCAATTAAGAAATATAGTAGCACATGAAAATTATGAGATTGAAGGAGAGATCATAAATTGTTTTATAAAGAACAAGAATGAGATAAAAGACTCATTTAGGATATCTATAGAACAACTAAAAAAATGTTTTGGTGATGTATATTATACATTAGGGTCAATAAAGTTAGCTCATACGATATTTTTTGTTGATAATATTGATGAAATAATTAAGTATAATCCCGATAAATCAAATATAAGAGTAGAACAGTTGATTACCAATGCCTTTTTGGGAATACAATCACAAGGATTTAAAATTATAGATTTTGTAGAAGACAGTATAGAGAGTAAACTAATTCTTAAAGATGCTTTATATGATAATGAAAAGCAAAGAATGATTCACTCATCTCAATTTTTATTTAGACTGTGGGAAATTACTAAAGCTAAAAACAATGTAATAGAATATCTTGATAATACAGGGGAGCGGAAGGCTATATTTCAATTAGATTCAAATGTATGTGAACGTATTAATAATGGAGAATTAGAACCATTAGCTCAAGCAGAAATGATGAAAATAAAGATTATATAAAAAGTTCATCTATCATCGATATGGAGAATACGAAGCTATAATAAATAATGTTACATGGGAAAAAGTACAAATAATCCTAAAAGATAGAAGTGAAACTCACAATAGAGTCTATGGTAGTGAGTTAATTCTAAGTGGACTAACATAGAACTATTTGAAGATGGAATACTAACAAAAACTGAGCTGGCAGAAAGAGTAAATAAACTAAATGAAGAGATAGATATTTTGAAGTTTAGACTGGATGAAATAAAGCAAGATGTAATGTTAGAAGAAGGAGAACCAGTACATTTTGAGTTAGTAAGTCAAGTGATGAAGAAGTTTGGACAAGTGTTCAAGGAAAGTAGTACAAGATAACAAAGAAAGCAGTTGTTGAACTTGCTTGTATCGAAGGTAACGATAGATAAGCCAAGAATAATAGATACTATAGAGCTACAGATAAATGAAGATGTAGTAAGATACTTAGTGAAGGAAAGGTAGTCTGAAGAAGATGAAGACCCTTCCTTTTTTCCTGTTCCTATGCTTAATTGTACTTGTTTGAAATTTGTAATACAATGTAAATAGTATAATGGAATGGAGGATTTAAGTGAATAATATAAAAAGCAATATTGAATTTACATTATTAGAGAATGGTCTTGATTTTATTTTATCTTCAACTCAACATATAGATAAAAAAGATAATAATAAGCGTAATATAAAATATAGCATATTACATATGTCATCAGGTATAGAGTTGATTTTTAAGTATAAACTTATGTTAACTGATTGGAAACAAGTTTTTAAAAAAGTTGAGAACGCAGATAAAAAAAACTTTTCAGAAGGCAATTTTAATAGCATTGATTCAAAAGAATGTCAAAATAGATTAAAAAAAGTATGCAATGTATGTTTTAGTGAAGAAGAAGAAAATTTACTAAAAAAACTTAGAGAAAAAGAAATAAATTAGAGCACTTTGCTATTGTAGACTCGTATGAGTCATTGATAGCTTATCTAATGAAAGTTTTAAATCTTATAGTAGAATTTATAATTGATAATTTTGAAAATGACAACTTTAGCATAAATGAAATGGAATTATTAGAAAAAATAAGGCTAAAGATAGGTGAAATTGAAGTATTTGTAGAGCATAGATGGAATGAGATAAAAGAAGAAATTGATTCATACTCAAAATATGGAAGCATTCTACAGTGTCCAAGTTGTTTTCAAGACTCACTAATAACGGATGATGGAACAAAGTGCTTATTTTGTGGATACACAGATGATAGTAACAAAGTGGCAAGTAAATATATAGAGCGAATATTAGGTATAAATGAATATAGAACAGTAAAAGATGGTGGAATATATCCAAAATATGATTGCCCAGAATGTGGTGTTGATTCATTTATAAATGATGAAGTTTTAGAAAAGTGGAAGTGTACAAACTGTGGTATTGAAAATAATGAAGAAGAAGTAGGAATGTGTTGTTATTGTGGAAGTCCTTACGTAATTTCTAATGAAGATGATATCGAGATGTGTAGTGATTGTATTGATTATAGATTTGAAAATGATTAAGTAAACTTTAATAAAGTAAGTGTACTCCGTTGGAGTTGTAACGGAGAATCGTATAGTGATATAACAGAATAAATAAAGTAAGGTAGATAAGGTAATAAACACCTAATCTACCTTACTTTATTAAATTGACGTATAAGCGCCATCCCACACTATTCTTTTATAATTTTCAGGATCAGTATCACCCTCTGTACTTATAACAAGTATTTTTGAATCTTTGTTTATGTTTAGCTTATCAGCTATTTCTTTTAATCCATCTTCTTCTAAAATTAAACTTAAAATCCCTAAACCTATCGCACCAGATTCTCCAGATACAACCTTAGGGTCTCCTTTTAGTGGGTTAGCAAGTATTCTCATTGCTCTTGCAGCTACATAATCAGGACAAGAAATATACATATCAGAATAATCTCTTAAAATATTCCAACCTATAGTGTTAGGTTCACCACAATTAAGCCCTGCCATTATAGTTTCCATAAAACCTGTAACAGCATGTGGTTTTTGGTCATTTATTTCTGCTGATTTAAATATACATGCTGCTTCATTTGGTTCAACTATAGTAGTTATTGGTCTATTATTGCCAAATACATATTCTAGATATCCTTGTACAGTTCCAGCAAAAGAGCCAACCCCTGCCTGAAGGAATACATGGGTAGGAATTCCATTATCTAAAGAATTTATTTGCTCTATAGCTTCATCAATAAGAGTAACATATCCCTGCATAATCCAAGTTGGAATTTCTTCATAACCATCCCAAGCAGTATCTTGTATTATAACACCATTATTTTCATCAGCATATTTAGTAGCTAATCTTACTGCATCATCATAATTTAAGTCTGTTATAGATGCCTCTGCACCTTCTTTTCTAATATTATTTAATCTTATCTCAGAAGATCCTTTTGGCATAAATACTACTGATTTTTGTCCAATTTGATTTGCAAACCAAGCAATTCCTCTTCCATGATTTCCATCAGTGGCTGTTACGAAAGTTAAACTTCCAAGCTTTTCTTTTATATCTTTACTGTTTAGCATTTCAAAAGAAAGATTAGAAATATCTATATCTAGTTTTTTTGCTATATATTTTCCAACTGCGTATGACCCACCAAGACTTTTAAAGGCATTAAGCCCAAATCTATATGATTCATCTTTTAGCCAGATATTACTAACCCCTAATTCCTTAGCTAATTCACTTAAACTGTGAAGAGGAGTTACTTTATACTCTGAAAAGCTTCTATGGAAGTTTCTAATTTTTTCTATTTGTTCTTTGTTAATAAAGTCTATACTTACTTTAGATTTGTGTAAATTTCTTGCATTTTTATTTTGTATATATTTAATATCTTTTATATTTCTCATAGTTTTTATCTCCTAAAATTATTTATTATTTATTTCTTAATTATAATTATATTGACTAATTAATAAAAAATATATAATAATATAAGCAATAAGTATCGTTATATTATCAATTTATGTATAATTTTTAAAAATCAAAATCAATAAAAGGAGCTTGGATTTATGAAGGATAATATTGTTACTAATAAAAATAAAAAAGAAGTAACACAACAAGGTTCATTTGAATTTCCAATTACAGTCTATAAAACTAAAATAAGTGAAAATATTTTGGGATATATTGATTGGCACTGGCATGAAGAGTTGCAATTTTGTATTGTAACAGAAGGTAATATTAATTTTAATGTTGATGGAGACTCAATAATTTTATCTGAAGGAGAAGGAATATTCATAAATACAAAGCAATTACATCAGGCAAAAAATTATAAGGAAAGTGATTGTTCTTATATAAGTGTAGTTTTTAATTCAGACTTTATATCTAGCTTTGCAGGAAGTCTTATAAATATAAAATATATACAACCTTATATAGATAATTCTAGAATTAATTATTGTACTTTGAAAAATGATATTGAATGGAAATCGGTTATACTAAACAATATTTTTAAAATTTATGAAGAGTATAACAAAAAGGAAATGGGATTTGAATTACATATATTTATATTATTAATAGAAGTATGGAATGTTTTAATAAAATCTTATTTTGTATCATTTCCTAATGATAATGCTAGAAGTAATAGTTTGCATATAAAAAATATAATTGGCTATATATGTGACCATTATATGGAGAAAATCGAACTTAATGATTTAGCAAAAGAAGTTAATTTATCTAAAAGTGCTTGTTGCCGTGAATTTAAAAAATATATGAATTGCACTATTTTTGAATATATTATTAATTACCGTTTGGTAGCTAGTTCAAATTTATTAATTGCAACTAATGATTCGATTTCAGATATAGCGTATCAGTGTGGATTTGGTAGTACTAGTTATTTTATTGAAAAATTTAAAATGAAAACAGGAGTATCACCATCTATTTATAGAAGACAAAAAACAAGTTTTTAACAAGATAGTATTTTTATATAGAATAAAGTTTAAAAAATGAAGAATAAAGAATAGCATTAATCATGGAAAAATGGCTAATGCTATTTTTATAATCAATATTAATTAATTTTATATTATAGAAATAAATTTTTCTAATGCTGGGTTTGTATTGTTTTTATTCCATACAACTACAACTTCAATTCTATCTTGTACTTCTTTTATAGGTACAATTGCAATATCATGCTCTATCATATTACCTACAGCACAAAATGAAGGTAATATGGATACACCCATATTAGAGGCTACTAGAGATTCAATAGTATTGAGGTCATTTGAGCGTTGTACCACATTAGGTACAAATCCTGCCTCACGATATCTATCTTGTATCATA
Organism: Clostridioides difficile; assembly: GCA_012955965.1. GTDB lineage: Bacteria > Bacillota > Clostridia > Peptostreptococcales > Peptostreptococcaceae > Clostridioides > Clostridioides difficile_G. The sequence goes on along the minus strand of JABBZI010000018.1, from coordinate 36,511 downwards.
GATTTTTGACCATATTCATTTCCTGTTTCCTTTACAAAAATAAATTTCTCATGTTGTAACTCAATTAAATCGATACGCTCTTTATTACAAAGTGGATGTCCAGAGGGCAAAAGGGCGACTAAAGAATATCTTGCTACAGTTTTATATTCAAAACCTTTTAATGGTTGATTCTCTGGATTAATAACAAAAGCAAGGTCCATAAAATTATTTTTCACTAAGTTTAAAAGCTCAGTCATCTCATTAGTACAGAGTTCCATAGATATGTTAGGGTATGTATGAGAAAATTCTTTTAAATATTGTTGAAGTTTGTTTTTTTCATATCCGATTAAAATTCCAATGCTTAAGGTTCCAGAAAAACCATTTGCAAATTGTTGTGTTTTTGCAATAGCATCATTGATATTTTTTATTATGGTACGCGCTTCAGATAAAAAAACTTTTCCAGCTGGAGTCAGTTCAACATGTCGTTTACTTCTTGTAAACAGAGTTACATGTATCTGTTCTTCTAAGGCTTTAATTTGTTGAGTAACAGCAGTTTGAGAAATATAAAATTTTTCGGCTGTTTTGGTAAAACTTAGATTTTCTGCTACAGATATAAAATATTCTAATTGTTTAGTATTCAAAGAATCACCCCTTTTTAAACTTATCTTGCTTGTAAACATTAGTTATATAATTAAAACTTATTATAGTATAAGGAAACTTACTTTTAAATAATATTAGAAAATATTTGTATAAAAATATATGTTTAAATATGTATTTACATTAAATTTTATAAATTTATTAATAAGAATAACTTATATATTCCCATAAAAACGATATTGGATTTGACTGGGTTTATCCCATAAAATGAAAGTATATCAATTGATAATAACTCAAATAAGAAAGGAGAAAAAATGGAAGATAAATTTTATGCAAAAGGTAAAGGTAATAACGGGTATATTAAAAACCTTGAAGTTTGTTCCTTTAATAACTTAGATGGAACTTGTGGAATGTTTCAAATGGCACTTTATAAAAGAGACGAGAAGTATTATTTATATGGGTGTTGTTTTGGGGGAAGTAAAAAGAATGGAGTAATGATTAGTGATATTACAAATCCTTATAATCCAAAATTTATTAAACACTTTCAAATGTTAGATCCAAAAGAATATCCTACAACAACAACTCCAAAAATTCAAATAGCAGATGATTTAATGATAGTAGCCATGAGCTGTGGAAGTGGGCCAGGAGCACTTGTTGACCAGGCTAAATTAGAAAGTATTAAGTGTGAAGCGGGAATTAGAATATATAGTTTAAAAGAGGACCCTCTAAATCCTAAGTTTTTAGGATATTGGGATTGTGGATTGAAGCATGTAATGGGTGTTCATAGATTTATGTATAATGGTGGAAGATATGTACATTTATCAAGCGACTGTATTGGATTTGAAGGAATGATTTATAGAATAATAGATATAATAGACCCAGCTAATCCAGTAGAGATAGGTAAGTGGTGGAGACCAAACCAATATGCAGATGGGTATCCAAATAGAACATTTAATCCAGGAGCACCTCATTGTCCAGAATTTATGGATAAAGGATGGCTTCATGGACCTCCATTTGTAAGAGATAAAAAGGCCTATTGTGGTTATGGTGGAGCTGGTTTAGTTGTGCTAGATGTTGAGGATTTAACAAGACCAAGATGTTTGGGTGAATTACCATTTATGCCTGCATTTTCTAGTAGACTTGCAGGAGCAAGAACTCATACAGCACTACCATTACCAGGAAGGGATTTGGTTGTTGTCCAAAATGAAGGAGAACGTTTTCAGTTTTTTGAACCAGAAAATATTACAGATGTGCAAGCTATGAATAATATACATATGGTTGATGTTAGTAATCCAACAAAACCAACATTAATTGCTCAATTCCCATATCCTGAAGTACCAAAAGATTTTCCTTATCCTAATTTTAACGTTGCAGGACTAGGGAAACCAGGACCATTTGGACCACATAACCTTCATGAGCCAATGGATAATAAGCCATGGCTAGAGCAAAGAGGAGATAGAGTGTATTGCTGTTATTTCCATGCAGGTTTAAGAGTTTACGATGTATCAGACCCATATTATATCAAAGAATTAGCATATTTTATACCACCAAATCCAAATAAAACACCAGAAGAGTCTTATTTTCCAGGATTCCCTGGACCACGTTTAGCAGTAACAGAAGACATTATTGTTGATGATAGAGGATACATCATTATAGATGCTCTAGATGATGGGTTCTATATATTAAAAATGAAAGAAGATTAGTAAATACAAAAGAGGGAGAGTTAAATATGAAAATATTAGGTATTTCTTTTGGAACAAAAAACGGAAATAATGACACAATGTGTAAAGTGGCACTTAAAGGAGCTCAAGAAGTAGGAGCTGAAGTAGAATTTATTCAAATGTCATCCCTTAATATTAAACATTGTACTGGGTGTTGTGCATGTGTTAAGACTTTATTATCTGGAAAAGGTAGTATGTGTATACTAAAAGATGACTTTGAATGGTTACTTGATAAAATAAAAGATGCAGATGGGATAGTATTCTCAGACCCAATATTCGAAGAAGGAGCATCAGGATTATTTCATACTATAATGGACCGTTTTGGGCCAAGAGTGGATAAAGGAAATAATATTATAGGAACAAAAGTTGCAGAAGCTACAGGAGGAAAAATACCAGACCCAAGAATGCTTAAAGATAAAGTAGTATCATTTATGGGAATAGGTGGCTCAGACTGGGGTACAAGAGTTCAATGTGAACATGCTATGCTAGCTCTAATACCAATGTGGAAAGTGATAGATAATGCTTGGTTCCCATGGGCAAAAGAACTAGTCATGAATGATGAAAAACTTGCTCAAGTTCGCCAAATAGGTATAAATATAGTTGAAGCATCAAAGGATTTCGAAAAAGCTTCATACCAAGGAGAAGAGGGGGTCTGTCCACATTGTCATAATAGATTATTCTACCTTGAACCAGGTACTAAAAAATCAATATGTGCACTATGTGGTATAGTTGGGGAGTTAGATACAGCAAGTGGAAAAACTATATTTAATTTTCCAGAAGAGCAATTAGGTCATGCTCATGATACTTTACCAGGCAAGTTTATACATGGTGATGATATTAAGCGAATGGAAGGTCATTATGCAGAAGTTCGTAAAACAACAGAGTTTAAAGAAAGAAAAGTAGCTTACAATTTTATAGAGCCATTGACTAAAGAAAAGCAAGTCGAAGCTTCATTAGGAGAATAATTGAAATATAAAGTCTCTTTTTTAAGGCGTGTTGTAGGAGGCCTATTATATGAAAAATAAGTCAAGTTTTAGACAAACTGTAGTTATTAATACAGTTAAAAATATCCCCATAATTCTTATCAAATCAACTGTAGCACTAATGATGCCACTATGCCTAATTTATTTTATAGTATCTATGATTGTAAATCTAATAGCAAGTAAGTTAGTAGAGAAAATGCAAGCTAGAAAATATACTAATTACAATATAGAAAATGGATAGAAAGAAAAAAGAAATATTAACACTATCCATAGGGATTGCTTTATTACCTCCTTTATGGGCAGTGTTAGCACCTTACATAGGAATAAAAACTGGCGCTGTAGCATTAATTTGTGCAGGATTATATGTAACTAATGGTAATAAACAAAAAGATGGATTAAAAATAATGATTGGTTTTTGGTGTGGAGATTTGTGGGCAATATTGGCTATTTTAATTATGGAATATATAAATCTCAATCAAAACCTAGAATTATTTTTAACGCTTAGTATTTTAGGATTCTTTGCAGTTATAATTGCATCTTTATTTGAAAAAATAATTTTCTTACCATCATGGCTTTGTGGTTGGGCGATAGGTCTAACTATTATGACAGGTGAAAGTCTTGTTAACTTAGAGGGCATTTGTATTCAAATTGCTATAGCTATGGCAGTAGGAGTGTGGTATGTGGGAGCAGGTGTAGATTTGTTTACTAGGGGTATTTTAAACAAAGATAAAACAACGGAAAATTGAAGCATGTGAATATAATTTGATTATAGGAGGGTGTTTATGGGATTTGAATTTAAAATAATGAGAAGTTTAATATATGTAGGGCTTGCTAAAGAAGAATATAGACCCAAATTAATGGATTGGTTATATCGCTATCATATTCCAGATAGTATTAGTAATTTTGGACCATACTGCACTAAATATGCTTTTTATCAGGCATATCCCACACCAAATGAAGGAGAGCGTTTTGGTGTACGTAAGATGCAATTAACAGAGCATTATTGGCTTGTGGATGAACATATGCCTGAAATGGCAAATAGAATTATGACAGAATACATGCCTATGGATGTTCTTCGTTGGCAAGGATGTATACCAGATGTGGAGAATAAAAAGGTTCATGAGAATGCAAAAAGTGGAGATGTAGGACGTGCAGTAGGTGGTGACAATGGATGTCCACCATTTATATTTGCTTTTGTTCCAATAAACTGGGAAGAAGATTTTAGAGGAAAAGGACGTACTGTACAAGATGGACCAAACTATCGTTGGCAATTTATGATTAAGTATCCAGATGGGATTTCAAAAGAAGAAGGAGAAAAATGGTTCTATGATGAGATAGTTCCATACTTTACGAACTGTTGCTATATTAATCGTTTTGTTAGTAGTAAAATCACGATTAACTATGGAGCAACTGCCTTTGACCGTGTAATAGAACTATGGTTTGAAGGAGAAGAAGAGTGGTATAAAGCTGTAGTTGAAGATGCAAAATCATTTATTAAAAAGCCAGAATGGGCACAAGAAGAGGAGTTTCCATATTTAAAACCACAATTTAATATCGCATCAGTATTCTTAGGTGATATAGCAACTATGGATGCATATTCACAGTATCGCGGATATATCCCAATGAGATAAAAATTAAATGTGTGTATGAGTATCTTAAAGTAAAGAATCATTATTAAAAATATGTAGACAGTATATAAGATTGTATTTACTTTTTATGGTAAAATATAAAGAAATTTTAAAATAACATCCAAGGAGGAGTAAATATGGTTTTATTGGTAGTCGATACACAAAAACTAATAACGAACGAAAAGTTATATAATTTTAATGGGTTTATAGCAAATGTAGAAAACTTAATTGATAAAGCTAGAAAACGTAACATAGAAGTAATATATGTACGTCATGATGATGGGACTGAAAATGAGTTAACTAAAGGTAAAAGTGGTTTTGAGATATATGAAAAATTTAAACCTTACGATAAAGAAAAAATATTTGATAAGAAAGTAAACAGTGCTTTTAAGGGAACTGGTCTATTAGAATATTTAACCAATAAGGGCGAAAAAGATATAATTATCGTTGGGCTTCAAACAGACTATTGTATCGATTCAACTATAAAATGTGGATTTGAACATGGTTTTAATATAATAGTTCCAGCTTATTCAAATACAACTATTGATAATTCATTTATGTCAGCAGAACAATCATATAAATACTACAATGAATTTATATGGAATGGAAGATATGCAGAATGCATTTCATTGGATGAAACACTTAAAAGAATGAAGTAAATATAGACTATTTATAATAAAAAGAATTTAACCTACTTGGTTTAAAATATTAAAATCATAATAAGTATAAATTACTGAATCTTGTATTTAGATAAATTAACTTCAGAAAAAGAATACTAGAGTACAAATTAATAAACAAATCTAATGTATTAAAATTATATAAGTAGTGTAAAGCACATCAATTTTATTTTAAATTAATGTGCTTTTTTAGTTGGAATAATATATTAAAATTGAATATAATTTTTATTATTTTAATCACTTTTCTTGTGTTTCTTTACTAAAGAAACCTTTTTTATTTATAAAATTTACAGTTGTACTATAGTATCTGTTTTAGATAAGTATAATTTTTGTCTTAATCTAAAACAAAAGTTATACTTAAATGAAATTGAAAACATTAAAATTCTCCAATAAAATAAATATTGTGGAGGTGATGAAAGAATCCAATGATAATATGAAGACTAATCTTAATAAGAAAGTAGGGATTAACAGTAGTGGACAAAGAAATTGTATCGATTCTCCAGATTTTATTAAATAGCACATTGATTACAACGAATGGATTACAAGAGGAATCTAACTCATCAAAGAGACAAATTACTTATAGAATAAATAAAATCAATGACATGCTTAAAGTAAAAAAAGTACCACTTATATATTTAAGAGCTGATAAAGATATTATCGTTAGAAAAGAAACCAAAAAAGCTATTAAAGAAATTCTAGAAAAAAACTATTCTAAGAACACTTATTACTTTAGTAAAGAAGAAAGACTTTTATATATGTATCTAATGCTTTTTATTAACATGGAGGACATCTCAATTAACCATTTTACAAACTCTATAAAAGTGAGTAGGTCTACTGTAAATCTTGATTTTAAAGATTTAATACCAAGTCTTGAAAAAAAGGGTATTGAAATCAAGAATAATCGTATAAATGGTTATTATTTAGTTGGAAATGAAATGGAAATTAGAAGAGTACTCATTAAGAATATTATAGAAACTTTGTCTAATGAGAAAAGTTCAAGAGTATTTGATATTTTTATTGAAGAATACAATCTAGATAAATTTGAAGAAGCCAAAAAGATTATAGTAAAACTCATAAAAAGATACGAAATTAATTTTGTTGAAGATAGATTAATAGAATTTATTTATATATTTATCTTTTTAAAAGCAAGGATGTGTTCGACTAGAATAGTTACTCAAGAAAATATAGATATCCCTAATATTGCAGTCATGAGTTCAATGAAAGAATATAAATTTGCTAAGGAATTGTTAGAAGTATATGAAAGTGAAGAAAATATAAGACCTCATAATATAATGTATATTAGTGCTTGGATTTTAGGTATATCAGTAGGAAATTATGAAGAAGATACAGAAGATAAGGCTGTAATTTCAGAGATTGTAAATAAAATGATGACAAAATTTGGATATTTAAGTGGAGTTTATTATATAAGTCAAGAAAAGATATTTAAACAATTATATTCTCATTTTAGACCAGCCTACTACAGACTTTTATTTAAATTACCTATTTATAATCCAATTTGTGAAAAGGTAAAAGAAGAATATAGATTAGTCTATAGAATTGTAAGTAATGCAATGAAAGAGTTTTGTGGGTTATTTGGAGAAGAAATTCAAGAAGAAGAGTTAGCATACTTAACAATGCATTTTGCAACTCTTTTCTCAAATAAAAAAGAGTTTGATAATTTTAGAAAAAGAATAGCATTAATAGTTTGTTCAAATGGTGTTGGGAGTTCAGCTATTTTACATGCAGAACTTACAAACTTATTTCCTGACTTACATTTTATCCTAATGTCAGAATCAGTTGGATTAGAAAATATCAGTGAACCTGTAGACATTGTATTTACTACTAATTATAACACAGAAGGCTTAAAAACAGATGTGCCAGTGATTAAAGTAAGTCCTGTTATGACCACAAAAGAAAAGTATAAGATTACACGTGAAGTGTACATTCAATTGGGAGATATTTTCTTAAGACAACCTAAAATAGATGAGGTTATGAATATAATAAAAAAATATGCAAAAGTAACTTCTGAAAGTCTGCTTTCAAGTGAGTTATTAGCTTATTTTGCACAAATAGAGAATTTTACATCTAAGGAAGGAGATGGGCCTATGCTAAGTGAGATTACTAGTGAAACACTAATAAAATTAAAGGTAAAAGCTACGAACTGGGAGGATGCTATTAGACAATCAGCCTCTGTCTTAGTTGAAAACAATAAAGTAACTGAGGGATATGTAGATGCAATGATTGATTCAGCAAAAGTATCTGGGCCATACATAGTAATTACAAAACATGTAGCACTTCCTCATGCTAGACCAGAAGCTGGGTCAAAAGAAATTGCAATAGGTATTGCTACTTTAGATAGCCCTATTGAGTTTGGAAATGATGAAAATGACCCAGTAAAATATGTATTTTGTTTAAGCGCAGTAGATAATAATAGTCATCTACGTGCTATGTCTGAACTGGTTGAATTATTAGAGCAAGATGAATTTTTTAGAGTGTTAGATACTGCTAAAGAAGGCAGAGAAATTATTGATTTTATAAAAAAACACGAACTATAAAGGAGGATTTAATTATGTATAAAATTTTAATCGCATGTAGAGCAGGAGTTGGCTCAAGTTTAATGTTAAAAATAAAGACTCAACAAATTATTAAAGAAAATAACTTTCCAATCGAAGTAGAACATGGTTCATTGGATTCATTAAATGGATTCAATGGAGATGCTATAGAAACATTAATTGATGTTGCTGAAGAATTAAAAAAGAAGAATTTAAAATTTGATATAATTGGAATTCGTAATATTGTTGACCGCAACGAAATCAAGACAGCACTAGAAAAATTTCTTGCTTCAAAAGAGGAATAAATTTAAAAAAATAGGGAGGAATGTTTATGGAGTTTATTATTAGTTTGTTAAGTACACCTGCTGTTTTGCTTGGTGTAGTTGCATGTATAGGGCTGATTCTTCAAAAGAAATCAGCAGTTGAAGTATTTACTGGGTCTTCAAAAACACTTATTGGATTTCTAATATTTGGTATTGGTGCATCTGCTATGACAGGTGCACTTCAGAATTTCAATAAATTGTTCCAGCAGGGATTTGGAATTACTGGTGTTATAGCTTCACCAGAAGCAGCTACAGCACTTGCACAAAGTACATACGGTTTTGCAGTTTCATGTACATTAATTCTTGGATTCATACTAAATTTAGTATTTGCACGTATTACAAGGTTCAAGAATATTTTCTTTACAACAGGTCATAGTTTATTCTTTTCTTGTGTATTAGTTTTAATTATGAAAGCACATGGATTCGATAATACAATCACTATTTTAATAGGTGGAGTTATTTTAGGATTTATGTCTGCTGCACTACCTCAATTCTGTCAGCCATTTATGCGTGAATTAACAGGCGGGGATGAACAAGCCATTGGTCACTTCAATATGATTGGTTATGGTCTATCAGGATATATTGGACGTTTATTTTCAAAACATAAAGATGATACAACAGAAACTATAGAATTTCCTAAGTGGTTATCAATATTTAGAGACTTTTTAATGGGTCTATCTATAGTTATGCTAATCTTATTTTATATCGCAACCTTAAAAGCTGGGAAGGATTTTACTCAAGAAATTGCTGGTTCAACACATTGGTTAGTATTTCCACTTATAGAGGCATTTACATTTGTAGCTGGAATGTCAATACTGATGTCAGGTGTTCGTATGTTCTTAGCTGAAATAACTGCAGCATTTGTAATTATTTCAGAAAAATATATTCCAGGTTCACGTCCTGCACTTGATGTTCCAACAGTATTCCCATATGCACCAAATGCAGTTATTATTGGCTTTATTTCAGCCTATGCTGCTGGTCTATTAGCAATTGCTATTATGGCATCATTTCCTAGTATATTTCCTGTAGTAATTATTCCAGCTGCTCATATATGTTTCTTTTCGGGTGGTACAGCTGCAATATTTGGTAATACCTCAGGAGGATGGAGAGGCGCTATTGCAGGGTCATTTGTTGTAGGACTATTACTTGCATTTTTACCAGTTATTTTATATCCAGTTTACGGAACTCTTGGTATAGAAGGAGCGACTTTCCCTAATATTGACTATAACGTAGTTGGTTCAATATTACATAATATTTTACAATTTATAAAACCTATCTAGTCTAAAGTAATAATATAAAAGGCATAGATATGGTCGCCGTAATTTAAAGGAGGATAAATCTACTATGGGAAATACACTGTCTGCATTTCTAGACACTCTATCTAATGAAGTATCAGAATTTATTTCATCAATAGATGAAATATCTATAAATAAAGCATGTGATTTGATTTTTGAAGTTGAAAGGAATTATGGACGTGTACATGTGACTGGTATTGGTAAACCAGGGCATGTATCAGGGTATATTTCATCATTACTTTCATCTACTGGAACGCCAGCATATATATTACATGGTACAGAAGCAGTACATGGCTCAAGTGGTCAAGTAGTAGTTGGGGATGTTGTTATTGCAATATCAAATAGTGGTGAGACTCAAGAATTAAAAGCAACTATTGAGACATTAAAAGTAAATGGAGCAAAGATAATTGGTGTGAGTGGTAATACTAATTCATTCTTAAAAAATGTTTCTGATGTATTTTTGTTTGCAGGTGTTAAACAGGAAGGTGATTATCTTAATAAGGCTCCTCGTGCTTCAATTCTTGCGGAAACTATAGTATTACAGTCCCTAAGTGTTGCATTACAATATGCTAAAGGACTTGATGTACAACAGTATTTGAAGTGGCATCCAGGAGGAAGCCTTGGAAAGTCTATTAGAGAGGAAATGTAATTTTATGGAATATAAAGGTATTATATGTGCTATGATAACACCTTTTGATGAGAATCAAAATATAAATCCAAAGGCAACATATGAGTTAATTGACTATTTGTTAGATAGGGGAGTTTATGGGTTATTTATTTTGGGAACTAATGGTGAATGTCATGTGTTAACAGATGATGAAAAAGTTGAATTTGCGAAAATTGTTATTACTCACACTAATAATCGTGTACCTGTTTTTGTTGGGACAGGTGGAAACTCAACTCGTGAAGTTATAACTTTGTCCAAAAGAATGGAAGAAATAGGTGCAAGTGCATTATCAATTATCACTCCATATTTTGTAACACCAACACAACAGGAATTAATTTTACATTATAAATCTATTGCTGATTCAGTTAATTTGCCTATTATGATGTATAACATGCCAGATAAGACAGGGATTAATATTGAGCCTGACTCAGTGAGTGAATTGGCAAAGATAAAAAATATTGTTGGTATTAAAGATAGTAGTGGTAAGCTTGACAACATAAAAGCTTATATTGAAGCAACTAAGAGTGAGGATTTTAGTGTATTTTCAGGTTCAGATTCACTTATTCTCGATAGTTTGAAGGCCGGTGGGCAAGGTGCTGTTGCTGCAACAGCAAACTTCATCACAGAGATTGATATTGCTATTTATGAAAATTTTATGAATGGGGATTTAGAAAAAGCTCAGAAAGCTCAAAATAGTATTGAAGAGCTTCGTCGCATTCTAAAGCTTGGAACAATTCCATCTGTTATAAAAAAAACTGTTGTCTTGAATGGAATTAATGTTGGAACTGCACGATTTCCTGTAACTGAACCAAATGGAGAAGTTCTTGAAGAAATTAAGCAAGTGGTCGAAAATTATAGAATGATGCTTAATAAATATAATTAGAATAGATGACATAGCTAGAAGAATTACGTTTGTATACGATTAATATATATCTTATGAAAAGAAAATTAACTTAATAGAGAAGTAAAATGTTTTGATGAATATAGAGGTGATGATATGAAAAAGATGAATATAACCAAAAGAATGGCAGAATGCGGGGCCCTTGCAATTGTAAGAGAAGAAACACTTAATCGTGCATGTGAAATTGCTGAGGGTTGTATAAAGAGTGGAATAACAGTTATAGAAATGAGCTATACTTTGAATAATGCTGGTGAGATAATTCAAGGACTTAATAAAAAATATGGTGATTCTCTTTGCGTTGGAGCAGGAACGATTTTGGATAGTGAAACAGCTCGTCATGCTATCTTACATGGAGCTCAATTTATTATTGCACCAAATTACAATGAAGATGTAGCAAAAACTTGTAATAGATATCAGATTCCTTATGCTCCAGGATGTACATCATTGACTGAAGCAGTAGATGCCTTAAGTTTAGGAGCAGCTTTTATAAAAGCTTTTCCAATATCCGATTTTTATGGACCTAAACTAGTAAAGGTATTTAAAACACCAATACCTGATATGCCAGTTTTAGCAAGTGGTGGAATTAATTTGGATAACTTACATGTATGGCTGGAAAATGGTGTTGATGTATGTGGTTTTGGTGGTCTATTAACTAAAGGTAATATTGAGGATATTGCTGAAAATGCTAAAAAGATTCGTGAAATTATTAAAAATATAAGAAAAGTTTAATGTTGAGGCTGTATCATAGTAGTTTATAATTGCTATGCTACAGCTTTTTTAATATTCATTATATTTTGATTCAAACTATAGATAAAATCAGTAATGCAACTATTAGTTAACAAAATGCAACTATAGAAGGATTGTGAATTAACCAATATATAAATATAATTAAGTTGAGATGAGGTGATAATATTGAATTTTGGAGAAAATTTAAAGAGACTAAGAAAAGAAAGAAATTTATCACAAGAACAACTTTCTGAAATGCTAAATGTATCTAGACAAGCCATATCAAAATGGGAATCTAATAAAACATATCCAGATATAGAAAATTTAATGTTATTAAGAAATATATTTAATATAACTTTAGATAATTTGTTATTAGATGAAAATAAAGATAAAATTGAAAGCATGATTGAATTAAGTAAATTACCTACAAATAGTACAAATTATGATGAAAACAAGTCAGAAGATGAAATATCAGATAATTTCATGATAGGTGGTTTTATAGTAGGAATATCAATTGGATTTATTACAGATAATTTTATGTGGGGAATAGTGGGTAGTTTTATAGGTATGGGAGTTGCTTATTTATTAGAATATATAAATAAAAAGGATATGACAAACTAAATTTAGAAAAACTTTAGTAAAATGTATTATGGCGATTGCAAACTATACATAAGCATGTCTACATTTATAATTAGTAATTAAATTAACTATAATATGAATATCAAGAATTTAAATCTTAAGTAAAAGAGTAGTTTGTAAATATAAGTATAATATGATATCATATAGGCTTAAAAGAAATTTTATATAATAAAAAATTTAAAAATAACAAGTGGAGGACATATAAATATGGAAAGTTTACCAAATTGCCCGAAATGTAATTCAGAATATACTTATGAAGATGGAACTCTTTTAGTGTGCCCAGAATGCTCTCATGAATGGGCTTTAGAATCAGGAACAGAAGAAGATTCAAATATTATTAAAGATATAAATGGAAATGTATTAAAGGATGGAGATTCTGTTACAGTAATCAGGGACCTTAAAGTAAAAGGAAGTTCATCATCTATAAAGATTGGAACAAAAGTAAAAAATATACGTTTAGTACAGGACCCATCAGATGGGCATGATATAGAATGTAAAATAGATGGATTCGGAGCTATGAAGTTGAAGTCTTCAGTAGTTAAAAAAGCATAAAATCATGAATAAAGTACTTTATTTATGATTTTATAGTATAAACCACAAGAGTTTATCAAGGAATTAAAGTTTTTTTATCCTTATATTCTCTTGTGGTTTTATTAATATGTAGTTGGAATAACTGACACATTAAATTATAATTAAGAATAAGAAATATTACATAAGAGGTTGAAGTTTACAATAGTAGCTTGTTAAAAACCATACTGAGGAGGAGAATCGATATGATAAATATACATAAAAAAATATATAATAATAAATTATTTGATGAGTTAAAAATTGATTGTGAGAAGTGTTTTGGACTTTGTTGTTTAGCTCTCTATTTTTCTGCTTCAGATGGATTTCCTGCTGATAAAGAATCAGGAAAACCATGTATTAACTTGCAGTCAGATTTTAAATGTTCTGAACATAACAATCTTGTAAAGCGAGGTTTTAAAGGCTGTACTGCATATGATTGTTTTGGTTCAGGTCAAAAAGTAGCACAAGTAACATATAAAGGTAGAGACTGGATGAAATCATCAGAATTAGCAAATCAAATGTCTGAAGTGTTTTTAATAATGCGACAGTTACATGAAATGCTATGGTACCTTAAAGAAGCATCTGTATTAGACATATCAGATAAAGTAAAAACAAAAATTGATTCAATAATTGAGGAAACTGAAAAAATAACTACTATGAATCCAGAACAACTAATTGATTTAGATATAACATCACATAGATTAAAGGTTAATTCGTTATTATCACAAGCTAGTGAAGATGTAATGGAAAAAGTCAAATCTTTTCTTAAAATTTCTAATCCTAAAAATAAGAAGAAATTGAGTAAAAGTATAGATTTAATAGGAGCAGACCTTAGAAAAACAAATCTAATAGGAGCAGATTTAAAAGGAAGATTAATGATAGCAGCAAACTTAAAGGACACAGATTTAAGTGGAGCAAATTTAATAGGAGCAGATTTAAGAGATTGTGATATTAGAGGAGCTAATCTTAAAGATAGTATGTTTTTGACACAATTGCAAGTTAATACTGCAAAAGGAGATTGTAATACGAAATTACCAGCTTCACTAGTACATCCTAAACACTGGAATAAATAATTAAATTAATACATGATTTTACAAAATATGAACTTTTTTGACTCTACTTCATACTATATATTAGAGATTCCTTAGAAGAATTTCTTAATATATAGTAGGGAGAGATAAAAAAATGAGTTATCAAAATTATAAATGTGAAAGAGATTATGTATATGATGATTATAAATATAATGAATGTAATAAGTGCTATAATGATTATGAAGAAATGACACATGTTCATGAATATTCACAAAGTGTTAAGTTAGCAGAAGAGTGTGATGATAGACATAATCATCGTGCAGCAGGGGTTACTGGAGAAGTTATACCAATAAATGGTGGAACAAATCATGTTCATAAAATAAATGATAATGTAGATTTCCTTGACCATTTTCATAAGATATGTGTTACAACAGGTCCAGCTATTAAGATACCTGGAACTAATAAACACGTTCATTTAGTATGTGGAAATACTACTGTTAATGATGGTCACTGCCATAAATTCCTTTTTACTACTCAAATAGAAGCTCCTTTAGTATAACTAATGTGAATCATTGTAGTAAAATTGTTAGATTTCAGTGCATAAATGGTAAAAATGTAGTGAATAATATTTAAATTTAATCAGGGCTATGATATTAACTTTTATAGTCCTTTCTAAATTTTGTATAAACAAACTAGGTAAAATTAAAAATTATATAGAATAGAAAGGAAGTTTTTATGAACTCTGAAATGATTTTTGAAATGGAACAAATAAATTCAAATGAATCTAAAGAAATGTTGCAAGTCTGGGAATCATCGGTAAGAGCAACACACGATTTTTTGACAGAGAAAGATATTAAATCTCTAATGCCATTAGTTGAAATGGGATTTAAAGAAGTGGAAAATATAGTCATCGTAAAAGAGAATGATATGATAAAGGCCTTTATGGGAATAGAAAAAAACAAAATAGAGATGTTGTTTATAAAAGATGAGTATAGAGGTCGTGGTATTGGAAAACAGCTAATAACATATGCTATAGATAAATATAATGTAAAATATGTTGATGTAAATGAACAAAATAAAAAAGCAGTAGGATTTTATATTCATCTAGGATTTAAAGAATTTGATAGGTCTAAAATAGATGGGCAGGGTAATCCATTTCCAATATTACATATGAAATTAATTTAAATAAAAAATAATATATATTTATAAGATTTATAGGATAAAATACAATAAAAAGATTAAGGGGACACCATGAATAAGAATATTTTAGATACTTTTGTAAAATTAATAAAATATAACTGGAGTACATTAATTACTTTTGAACTATTTCACAAGGGACTGGCTTTGATAATTATATTACCATCAATTAAATTTGTATTAAGCAGCTCTATGAAAAGTGCAAATATAGTTTATTTAAGTACTGATAACATAGGAGAAATATTAACCAATCCTTTATCAATATTATTTGCTATACTTTCAATTGTGATATTAACATTTTATATGTTTTTTGAGTTTACTTCAGTAATTATTTGTTTTGATAAATCGAGGACTTCTAAAAAAATCACATTATACAAACTTGTTAAATTATCTTTACAAAAATCTATAAAAATATTGTATCCCAAAAATCTATTGCTTTTTATATTTGTTCTACTGATAATTCCACTTACAAACATAGCCTTAACTTCAGGATTTATTGGAAAGATAAAGCTACCAGAGTATATATTAGAGTATATAAATTCTAATATAGTTCTAAATATAATTTATATGTTTTTAATATTAATATTATATATATCAGTTATTAGATGGATTTTTAGTATACATGAAATAACTTTAAATACAGACAGTTTTAAAGAAGCTAGGGATAAAAGTATTAATCTTACAAAAGGAAAGGCAATAAAATTAATTTTTTATTCATTAGGAATATCTTTAATAGTAAGTATTACAGGATATATAATATACCATGTTGTTGTTATATTGATAGGAATATGGACAAAAAATTATACTGATGCAAATTTCTTAAAAGATATATTTATTAATAGGTGTATATTGTTTGATGACTATGCTACATTTATTTCTTCAATAGCCATATTTATAATTAGTACAGGATTTATTTCTGCATTTTATTATGAATATAATAATATCAAAACTTATGAAAAGAAATTTGAAAGACAAAAAAAATCAATAACTCAACTATTGAAAATAACTCTAAAAATATCCATAATTTTATCTTTCTTACACGTTGAGTCTATGGCATATTCTTTAAATTATACAGTTTATTCTTTAAATAATGATACTTTAATTAATTCTTCATTTTTTTATAATACAACAGCAACAGCTCATAGGGTATCTTCATTAATTGCTCCAGAAAATACACTAACTGCTTTTAAAGAAACTTTTGTAACCCAAGCTGAGTATGCTGAAATTGATGTGCAGGAAACTAAGGATGGAGAATTGGTTTTATTTCATGATTCTAATTTTGAGAGGGTAACTGGTGTAAATAAAAATGTTTGGGAAGTAAATTATGATGAAATTAAGACATATGATGCTGGAAGCCACTTTAGCTCAGCTTTCGCAGGAGAAAAAATACCAACTCTTGATGAGGCTATGAAGTATTCAAAAGGGAAAATCAAACTTCTAATAGAAATAAAACTTAATGGTCATGAAAAAACTAATGTAGAAAAAAAGGTTTTAGAATTGATTAAGTCAAATAGATTAGAGAATCAATGTGTTGTAGCATCTATGGATAAAGATGTATTAAAAAATGTTAAAAGATTAAATCCAGGTATAATAACCTGTTATTTAACAGCTGTCGCATATGGAAACTTTTACAATTGGGACTATGTTGATATATATGGAATAGAATCCACCTTTGTAACTGAAAATGTTGTAGCTAATATACATCAAAACGGAAAACAAGTTTTTGTGTGGACTATCAATAATAGTGAACTAATGAAAAAAATGATTAATTTAAATGTAGATAGCATAATTACTGATAATCCATTTTTATTAGATGACGTAATTTATTGGCAACAAAATGGTTTTGTTAATAGAATGGCTTATCACTTGTTTGGTGATGATTCTAAAGAAACTATAATTGAAGAAGGTTAAATTTAAAATATATATTGACATTGACTTAGCGTGATTCTATATACTCTATTTTGAAGGAGATGATAAATATGAATATTATGGAAGTTCGCTCAGATAAGGTATATAAAAAGATAATGAATGCACCAGTAAACAAGAAGGAAGATATATACAGATATGAACTTATGAAGCCTTTTGAATTTAAGTGGAAGTGCATAAATGTTCCAATAGTTCCCAAGCAAGAAGGCGGATATGATGTAATTATGGCAAGTGAAATGATGGGAGCTTTATCACCTAAAGATATTAATGAAAATCAAATAAATAATATAAATGCACTATCTGATGATAAAATTTGGAACAATTGTAAAGAAACTATAGAAAAATCTATAAACTCATTTATAAAAGAAGGATACGATTTAAATATCAAGGACTATAAATATTCAATATTGTTGGCTAATCCAAATAGTCCTTATACAATCTTAAGTGATGGATATTGGGGTGATGGTGGGATACCTGGATATATGTTCATATCACTGGTTCCTAATGAATACACGATTAATAGATTACAAGTAGCACTAGCACATGAATGTAATCACAATATTAGATTCCAGTTTATAGATTGGAGTAATGATATAACACTAGAAGAAATGATGATAAATGAGGGTCTTGCAGAGAATTTTGCAACCTGGATGTTTGGGGATGATAAGGTAGGACCTTGGGTTAGTAAAACAGACATTCAGACATTAGACACATATATAAAACCAATAATAAAAAATGCTTTAAAAGAGACTGGATTTCAAAACATCACATCCTATCTATATGGTGACGATATAGCCAAAATGCAAGGTTACTTTCCAGTTGGTTTACCTTACTGTGCAGGATATGCTTGTGGATATTATATGATTAAATATTATTTAGAGAAAACAAATAAATCAATAGTCGAAGCTACTTTGTTGCCTTATACTGAGATAATAGAAGGGACGAAAGAGTTTTGGAAATAAATATTATAGTTGCATAATTTGAAAAAAATTATGCAATTTTTCTATTTTTGAGAAAAAATAAATTGACAATAATTTGTAACAAATATAAAATAATATATATAAAGAAATATTTCAATGTATGAAGTTTTTGAAGATTTCATATCTAAAGTACCTAACATTGTATGTTAGTTTCTTATTACTTATCTAAATATTATATATTTCATAGTATCTATAAAACTACTATAAGAGTATGAAATATATTAAATAATCAACTGAAAAATGAAATATTAATAAAAAATAATTCAAATTTTGAATGTTAAATGAATATAATTAAAATAAATATATAAACTTGAGTGCAATACTCATATTTTAGTGTATTATCGAATTTTAATTGTACTTTTATGCACCATAACTTATAAACTTATGTCATGTTATGTTTGAACAAGTAACAAAACTGTAGATATAATTTAATCTACAAAATTTATATGAAATGGAGTTGATGCTATGACAGAATTGATGATTATAAGTGGATTAGTGCTATTGATTTGTATAACCTCGAGTAAGGTCTTATATAAATTTGGAGTACCAATATTATTAATTTTTATCCTATTAGGGATGTTATTTGGGTCTGATGGAATGGTAGGGATTTATTTTGACAACTATGAATTAACAAAACAATTATGTTCTATTGGACTAATATTTATAATGTTCTTTGGAGGATTTGGAACAAACTGGAATATGGCTAAACCTGTTGCAGTACCTTCTATACTAATGTCATCGCTGGGTGTAATAATTACAGCTGGAGTTACAGGAATATTTTGTCATATGGTAGTAGGAACCAATTTAATTGAAGGCTTGTTAATTGGAGCAATTGCAGCTTCAACAGATGCTGCATCTGTGTTTGCTGTGTTACGTTCTCGAAAACTAAATTTAAAAGGTTCCCTTGCTTCATTGTTGGAAGTTGAAAGTGGGAGTAATGACCCTATAGCGTATACATTGACGATAATACTTTTGACATTGATGAATAATTCTGGGGTAGAACTTATTATACCAATAGTAATAAAACAAATAGTTTTTGGGCTAGTTATAGGATTTATATTAGCAAAATTGTCTGTTTATATTTTAAGAAATTCAAACTTCGAGATAGAAGGATTTTATACTATATTTATAACAGCTATTGCAATACTTTCATATGCATTTAGTGAGTATATTGGAGGAAATGGATATTTAAGTGTGTATATTTCAGGTATTATTATAGGTAATAGTAAGATACCTCATAAAAAAAGTTTAGTTCATTTCTTTGATGGAATTTCATGGATTATGCAGATAATGTTATTCTTTATGTTAGGATTGTTATCTTTCCCTTCCAAACTACCAAATGTATTTGGCATAGCAATGGCAATATCTATATTCATGATAGTTATTGCAAGACCATTAGCGACATTTATAGTCCTAGCAAAATTTAAATTTTCAAATAAAGAAAAACTATTCATATCATGGGTAGGTCTTAGAGGTGCAGCCTCAGTAGTTTTTGCAATTTATGCAGTTACTCAGGGTGTAATTATAGAGAATGACATATTCCATATAATATTTTTCATAGCTTTACTTTCAGTAGGAGTACAAGGCACATTGATACCAACTGTAGCTAGAAAGCTAGATTTAGTCGATGATAATACACCTGTATTAAAAACATTTAATGATTATGATGGAGAAATTAGTTCTAAACTTATAGAAGTAAATGTTGATGATAGTAGTAAGTGGGCAAATAAGAGTATAATGGATTCTAATATACCAGAGGATATATTAATAGTTATGATAAAACGAAAAGAACAGGTTTTAGTGCCTAAAGGTTCAACTGTTATAAAAACAGGGGATACATTGGTATTAAGTGGAGATAGAATTGAAGAATTAATATAATTATAATTTATTTGTATTGACTTTAACCTAAGGGTAAGGTCTAAACTTAAATTAATCAAATCTAATGCGCAGGTGATGAGATGTTTTCTATAGGAATGTTTTCTAAAATAAATAAAATAACTACAAAGACATTAAGGTATTATGAAGATATAGGATTATTAAAACCAGAATATGTAGATGAGTTTACAAAATATAGGTACTATACAACAGAGCAATTACCTAAATTACATCAGATAATAACCTTAAAACAAATGGGTTTGTCATTAGCTCAAATAAAAGAAGCTATAGAAAATCCTGAAGAGGTTGAAAATATTTTAATGAACAAAGAAAAAGAAATGTTGGATGTAATTAAAAGTGAAGAATATAAACTCATTAAACTGCGTAATTACCTTGTGAATTTGAAAGGAGAAGTCAATATGAATGATGTAATTATTAAGTCTTTACCAAAAGTTAAAATTGCTTCTATGAGAAAGGTATTAAAGGGGTATGATGAACTTTTCAATCTATTTCCAAATGTAATGGCTGAAGAAATGATGAAGGCTGAGTGTACATGTGCAGTTCCAGATTATTGTTTCAATATATATCATGATGGTGAATACAGAGAGACTAATATGGATGTTGAGATGTGTCAAGCTATAAATGATTTAAAAGAAGATACAGATATATTAAAGTTTAAAGAACTAGATGAAGTTGAAAGTGCTGTTTGTATATTACACAATGGTTCATATTCAACATTAGGAAAAACTTATGCAGATGCATTTAAATGGATAGAGGATAACAAATATGAAGTAATTGGAAATCCTAGAGAATCTTATATAGATGGCATATGGAATAAAGAGAATGAGGAAGATTGGCTAACAGAAGTTCAGATACCAGTGAAACGAATTTTATAAGAGATTAAAACAGTAAAGATAAAGTTGTTAAATGAGGTCTATCTAAATTAAAGATATACCTCATTTTTTGATAGCTATAAATATTCTAGACTTATATTTATATAAAATATATTGATGTTTTATATATAAAGTAGTATATTTTCGTTGAGGTAATAAAGTGGAAAAATATGATACATTAATTCTTTTTTAAGAATAGGAGGTATTTATATGGAAATATTCGCAATGGGACATTCAAATTACCCATATGATAAACTTATTGAGATGATAAGAAAATACAACATAAACTGTGTAGTTGACATTAGAGAAACTCCATATTCTAAATATAATATTCAGTATAATAGAGAGGCATTCAATGAATCACTGAAAAAATCTGGATTTGTATATATATACATGGGCAAGGAGTTTGGAGCAAAAAGAACCAACAAAGAAGTATATACAGAGGAAGGTTATGCAGATTTTGCAAAAGTAATTAAGGAAGAGATTTTCTTAAAAGGTATAGAAAGATTGAAAAATGGATGTCAGATGGGATATAAGATAGTTTTATTGGGGGCAATGCAAGAGCCTATACGATGTCATAGAAGTATTTTATTGGGGAAGGTATTGAATAAAGAAGGTTTTGATGTAAAATATATAATGCATGAAGGACATCTAGAGACTCAAGAAGATATAGAAAAATCATTATTGGACAAGTACTTTAGTGATAGAAAACAACTTAGTATTGATAATTTGTTAGGGAATGCATTAACAATAGATGAGATGATACAAGAAGGCTATAGATTAGCCAATAAAGAGATAGGGTTTAGAACAGAGAAAATAAGTAAATAGAAAACTCAATTACTAAAAGTCTAAAAGTAATCTTAAATAAGAAAATATGATAAAATTGTAACAGATAAACATGATGTACTGATTAATAATATTACTATAATTTTAATAATAAGATTTAGTCTATGATGTTGCTTTAAATAGTACATCATGTTGCAATGTTACAAAACAAAATTTCTAATACTGCCATAATCAATGGTTCTATTAAGCGTAGGATGACTGGATATAAATCTAACTGTAATTTTTGAGTTTAATAAACAAGAGTTAGAGACTAAGAACAATCTATCTCCGTTTACAATGGAAGTAATCGCAATTGGAAGAATATTAACAAAAGCGTCATATCTATTTCTAGCAATTTCATAAGGATAGTTTCCAACAAAAACGAATAGATTTAAATCATAGATGTCACCAACAACCCAAGCCCATTGACCATAGACCTTATCAATACTTACTGTTCCTAAGCTAAGTGTATCGAAGTAGGTAGCTATAGTTAAATAAATATTGCTCATATCTTCTGAGTATGAAACAGTGTATCTTCTAAAACGTATAGGTTCTGTAGCAGAAACAGGATAAACCATATTTACGTTTAAATTAGTTGAATTCAAATTAACCAAAGTATCACATCCTAAAAATAGTCTATAAAATACAATATTAAATTGAGTCAAATTTGTTACATTTATATTGTAAGATTTTATATTTTAGATTATCTTTTATATAAATCAATGTAATTAAAATATGGATAAAGATGAAAAATATACTTATATTAAATAAGCTATTCTCTAAAACTAATGATGTCGTGAGCAGATAATATATTCTCTTGAGAAATTGTGTAACATTAAAAATTTCCTACAATTACTAGTTTTTTTATTAATAAATAAAGGTATGATATGCTAAGTTATAAATAAGGAGGTGGACACTATGACTACTATTTGTGTGATGAGTGACCATATATTTTTAGATACAGAGTATAGACAACCGATAATTCATCAACATCTTGCAAAACATATTATTGTGTCACTTTCTGGTAACTTGTCTGTGATGTTTAATGAGACAGAGAAATTAGAATGTAATGGGATTATTATTGATTCCAATGTCCCACATACAGTGGCAAGTAAAGAAAATAAAATGCTAGTTTTCTTAATAGAGGATACAAGTACACTTGCCAAAAATCTTAGTAAATATCAATTATTAGAGCATTCTTTTTTCGTCATGGATAATCTTATAGTTGAACAAATACAAGAGATTTACACTATTTGTCAGGTTGAAGGGTTGCCTCAAAGTTATATTGATTTTTC
Organism: Clostridioides difficile; assembly: GCA_012955965.1. GTDB lineage: Bacteria > Bacillota > Clostridia > Peptostreptococcales > Peptostreptococcaceae > Clostridioides > Clostridioides difficile_G. Next base: position 13,234 of record JABBZI010000018.1, on the reverse strand, counting down.
AAAGAAGGTTTTTCGTCTATTAAATTTAAATTATCATATTATGTCTGTTGTAGACAGTAGAATACAATGGGCACTGAATCACATTCTAAAGTATACATATATTGAAAATAAAATCATTTTTGAGATATGTTCAAAGCTGAAATTATCTCAAAGTCGATTTTCTCATCTTTTCAAAGAACAAACAGGAATATCACTAAATAGTTATTTAGCTTTCTCAAAACTTCGCAAGGCTTATGAAATATTGTTAAGAGGTGTGGATATTACTACAGCTGCTATGGAAGCTGGGTTTAGTTCCCCTTCTCATTTTTCAGCTTCCAGTAAGAAATATCTTGGCATTGCTGCAAGTGAGCTTGCAGGAAAATGTAGAATATATTTTATCTATCAGTAGCGTCTATTTGAAAGTCAATAGCTTTACTGTTTGTTACAATAAATACATAGTAATAAAGATTATTCTTTATCACTACGTATTCTCTTTCTAGGAGTGATGATATGAAAAACAACAAAATTTTTTTTAATAAAGGGCTATATTGCTTTAATACAAATGATAATTTTAATTTTCAGTTGAATAGGGTTATTATGTGGGATGGAGGACGCTTGGAGGATATACAAAAAGTTGCTTCTAAAATTGTCGATAATGATAGTTGGAAAGCAGAACTTACCTATTTAGCACAAGAAGCTGAACAAGATGACTGCATAGAAAATGCTATTGCTTACTATCGTATGAGTGAATTTTTTATGTACGATGGCGACCCTGATAAAATAGTAGCCTATACAAAAGCGACTACTCTATTTTACGACTACTATACTGAATACTTCTCAACAGGAGCTATACAGATTTTTCATGTACCATATGAAAATACTACTCTCCCTGTGATGTATGCAAAAGCTCAGGGAGAGAAAAAGGACATTATCTTGCTTCATGGTGGAAATGATTCTTACTTTGAAGAATTCTTTTTTCCGATGATTTATTTTGCATCACAGGGATTTGATGTTTATCTTTTTGAGGGTCCTGGTCAAGGTGGTGTGATGCGTTTGCAGGGGAAACACTTCACTTATCAATGGGAACGTCCTGTGAAAGCAATTTTAGACTATTTTAATTTAGAAAATATAACTATTGTGGGTGCTTCCTTGGGAGGTTTTCTTGCACCAAGAGCAGCAGCATTTGAAGGACGAATTGAGCGTGTGGTGGCTTGGTCTGTATTTCCAAATTTTTTAGACGTAGTTATCGGATCGCAACCAGTAAAGACTCAAAAATTACTTCGTTTACTGCTAAAATTCAAAGCAAAAGGGTTAGTAAACTTCATAATAAGTCAAAAAATGAAGTGTGGTGATAGTCTAGTAGTATGGGGTTTAAAGCATGGAATGTATGCATATGAAGCAGATACTCCATATGATTATTTTCAAACAATCAACAATTATCAACTAGGGCCTATTGCAGAAAAGGTAACGCAAGATATTTTGATTTTAGGTGCGACACAAGATCATTTCATTGACTATAAAACTGTTGGAAAAGAGATTGATTTGCTTACCAATGTACGCTCTCTTACATTCCGACTTATGACAGAGGCAGAGCAAGCTAGTAATCACTGTAATTGTGGAAATAGTGAGCTAGTTTTAGATACAATTTCAAATTGGATTATGATGATGAAAAGGTCTAATAGAGTTTAAAATTGACTTTTGAGTTATACGAAACTCCACTAGAGCAACTTCAAAATAAAAAATGTTGTTGCAGAGAAGACTTTGTATTGTCTCTTTGATGGTATGGTGATTATTTTCTTACTATCAACTGGTATCTGTCTAATTCTATGGTCTTAGTACAATTATTTGAGAGCTAATTGGTAATTAAATATACAAATACTTAAAATTTAGTATCCATAAAAAATAATAAACATAAAATAATTATAAAGATATACTGTGTTAAAATGATATTAAGCAAGAATAATATTATTTTAAATACAGTATATTATCATGTCAGGAATATAAATTTAAATTTTAAAAGATTAACTTACAGTTCACTAAACTAACTGAAATTTAAATTTATATAAAGAGGGAAAAGAGGAAGTGGGATGTTTATAAGGAAAAATGTTATAAAATTAGCAATTCCTATAATGATAGAGCAGACATTTGTCATGCTTCTAGGGGTATTTAATACAATGATGGCAGGTCATATTGGGGAAGAAGCTGTATCTGCAGTTGGAATGGTTGATTCAATAAACAATATATTCATATCTGTATTTGCTGCATTATCTGTAGGAGCTACTGTTGTTGTAGCTCAACAAATAGGTAAAAGAGATAGTGAAAAAGTGAATGAAACTATCAAGCAAGCTCTAGTATCTGGAGCAATACTATCATTCACAATAACAATCTTAATGTGGATTTTTAGAACTGGTGTAATTAATTTATTTTATGGTTCAGCAGAAGAATTGGTAAAATCAAATGCAAAATTATACATAGAGTTTACATTATTTACGTATCCATTTATTGCAACACAGCAAATAGCAAATGGTATTCTAAGAGGTTGTGGAGATGTAAAAAAACCTATGTATGTGACTATGTTTATGAATGTAATAAATGTGACACTGGGGTATATACTTATATATGGTATTGATTTAAACTCTTTAGGTATAAATTTCCAAACACCATCTTATGGGATAACAGGTGCAGCTATGTCTATTGCTATAGCTAGAATAATTGGGTGTATAGTTATTGTAAGAGCCTTATTCAAAGGAAATAAATTTATATCTATAGGTAAAATATTTCCATTTAAGATTGATGTTGAAACTCAAAAATCTATATTCAATATAGGAATACCAGCTGGTGTTGAACAGCTGCTTTTTAATGCAGGAAAATTAATTGTTCAGGTATTTATAGTCACTATGGGAACCTCAGCAATTGCTTCCAACGCAATAGGAATGTCAATTGCATCTATCATAAATGTAATTGGAAATGCTCTAGCATTGTCTGCAACAACATTGGTAGGTCAGTATATAGGACGTGGAGATATTAAAGGGGCTAAAAGTACTCTCCTATACTTAACTAAATTTGCAACAATTTGTTTATTTGCAGTAGGAGCTATATTTATGCCAATTGCACCCTGGATTTCAAGTATGTATACTCAAAATACTAGTGTAATTGATGTATCAACACAACTGATTCGAAGTGATTGTCTAGCCATGGTGATATGGCCTATATCTTTTGTATTGTCGGCAGGGTTAAAGGGGGCAGGTGATACAAGATATACAATGATGACAGCTATAATAGGTATGTGGATTTTTAGAATTTTTATAGGTTATGTGTTGGGAGTTGTGTTAGAATTTGGAGTACTTGGAATTTGGATAGGTATGTACACGGATTGGCTTGTTAGAGGAACCTTATATTGTTTAAGATTAAGAGGAACAAAGTGGCTAAAACACAAAATTGCATAGGACATATAAAATCACTTTTAAATAGAAAGCTCTATCTAAGAGTGATTTTTATTATATATATCCTCATAATTATAAGTATGATACAGAATGATTAAATCAGATAAATAAAGTCTATAATAGTATGAGATGAATAAAGTACATTATAGTTTAGAATTATATAATATGGGATAAATATTAGAAATATATATCTATAGAAAATAATATATATGGGTATATTATTAAATATAAAAAATATTAGATATTTATTTAATAATAAAGGTGGGTATTGTTATGATAAATAAAATAGGAAAGATAAGTCTCTATGTAAATAATCAAGAGGATGCAAAATTGTTTTGGACAGAAAAATTAAACTTTGTAGTAACTTATGAAAAGGAAATGAGTCCAAATATGAAATGGGTAGAAATAGCACCAAGCAAAAATGAGTTTACTACATTTGTGTTGTATGATAAAAATCTAATGATGGAACAAAATAAAGAGATAGAGGTATCTCATCCATCAATAATATTAAGTACAAGAGATATTAATGGAACTTATGAACAAATGGCTAACAATCAAGTTGAGGTTGGTGAACTAATGGAAATGCCTTATGGAAGGATGTTTTCATTTAAAGACCAGGATGGAAATGATTATTTGGTTAGAGAAGATAAATAATTTTACAAAGTATTAAATTTACTCAATATCTGATATAATTAGAGGCAATAATTATTATAATTTAGTCTAAGACTAGGATTATACAATTAAAAATCAATTGAAAATTTTGAGTAGAGGTGATAAAATGTTTAAGAAAATGGCAGTACTAAAAGATATAGCAACTAAAATAGGGCGTAAAAAAGCTTATGAGTTATTAGAAATGGTTGAAGGTAATGATGCTTTTATAGCTGAGGTAAAGATAAAAAAGAATGGAATAGAATCTAAAAAAGAAGAGATTATGTTAAAAGATAATCAAAAAATAATACTAGAGTATATAGAAGGTTAATTTTTAAATACATATAATTTTATAATAAGAATTTTTTAAGATGAGTCAATATAAGACTCATCTTTTTTATTATTTAATACATATTTTGTCTCTTTGGAGTTGCTGGTATATAAAAATTACTGATATAATAAAAGAATGGATATCAATGTAATATTTTACAGAAAAGAGGGGTATTATGCTTGAAATAAAAAATCTTTCCTTTAATGTTGAGTCTAACAATGAGGAACTAGGAATAATAAATGATGTTAGCCTTTCGTTTGAGAGAGGAAAGCTTATTGTTATAACAGGACCAAATGGTGGAGGAAAATCCACAATTGCTAAACTAATAATGGGAATTGAAAAAGCTACTAGTGGTCAGATAATTTTAGATGGAGAAGATATAACAAATCTTAGTATTACAGAAAGAGCAAAAAGAGGTCTAGGATATGCATTTCAACAACCACCAAGAATAAAAGGTATGACAGTTGAAAATTTACTTACACTTGCTCATGGAAAACCATTGTCTACAGATATATGTTGCCAATACCTTACAGATGTTGGATTATGTTCAAAAGACTATTTAAATCGAGAAGTTGATAACTCGCTTTCTGGAGGAGAAATGAAAAGAATCGAGATAGCAACTCTTTTTGCTAGAGATTTAAAGGTTTCTATATTTGATGAGCCTGAGGCAGGTATAGACCTTTGGAGTTTTGGAAAGCTTAATGAAAGCTTTAAGAAAATACATGAAGAGTCTGACCAGACTATAATTATAATTTCTCACCAAGAAAGAATATTAGAGTTGGCTGATGAAATAATTGTTTTACAAGATGGTTCAGTAAAAAGCCATGGAACAAAAGATGCTATATTACCTGAAATCATGTGCCAAGTTAATTCAAGTTGTGAATTAATGAAAGACATGAATTAATTAGAAAGGAAGGCAAATTAAATGAACAAAACAGATTTAAATCTTTTAGAAAAAGTTGCTGAACTTCGTGGAACTCCATTAGGAGCATACAATATACGTAAAAATGGGCAAGGGATAGAAAGACATTCAACTGAAAATGTAACTATAGTTCCTAAAAATGATAAACCTGGAATTGATATTATAGTAAAACCAAACACAAAAGGTGAAAATGTTCATATACCAGTAATAGTAACAGAAGCTGGTGTACAGGATATGGTTTATAATGATTTTGAAATTGGAGAAAATGCAGATGTTGTTATAATTGCTGGATGTGGAATACATAATTGTGGTTGTGATGATAGTGAACATAATGGAATACATAGATTCTTCTTACGTAAAGGAGCCCGCTTAAAATATGTAGAAAAACATTATGGAGAAGGTGATGGTGAAGGAAAGAAAATTTTAAATCCAGTTACTATTGTTAATATGGATGAAGATTCATATTGTGAGATGGAAACAATTCAAATTAAAGGCGTAGATTCAACTAAAAGAGAAATGGATGCAAACCTAGGTAAAGGGGCCAAAATAGTTGTATTTGAGAAATTATTAACTCATGGAAATCAAGTTGCAGAATCTAATATGAAGGTTGTCTTAGAAGGAGAAAATTCATCTGCTCAAGTGGTTTCTCGTACAGTTGGGAAAGATAATTCTAAGCAAAAGTTTAATCCTTGCGTTATAGGGGATTCTCTTTGCTCTGCACATGTCCAATGTGATTCAATAATCATGGGAAATTCTCAAATTAGTGCTATACCTGAGATTGCCGCAAATCATCCAGATGCTCTCTTAGTGCATGAGGCAGCAATTGGAAAGATTGCAGGAGACCAAATACTAAAGATGATGACATTGGGTCTTACTGAAGAAGAGGCTGAACAACAAATACTTAATTGCTTCTTAAAGTAAATTGAAGTTTCTATTTAATTTAATATAATGAATATAGTATAATATAATGAATAAGTCTAAGATATTTTTAGACTTATTTTCTTTATGTAAGAAAAACTATTAGAGAAATTATACTGTAATTAGGATGTGGAATAGATGAAGAATTTACTTATAAGAAATGGGACAATAATATCTCCGAAAGATGGTATCAAGTTTGAAAAAAAAGATATCTTGGTTTTGCATGGGAAAATATATGCTATTGGATTGAATCTCAAAGAAAAAATAAGAAAAGAAAAATTACTTACAAACAAAGAGTTTGAGATAATAAATGCTGATAATATGTATATTTCTCCAGGATTTATAGATGTTCACACCCATTGTTATAAGAGAAAATTACCTACAGGTATGGACTCTGATTCAATTGGAATTGAAAAAGGTTCAACAGTTATATTTGATGCAGGGACAGCTGGTCCTTTAAATTATTATGATTTTAAGAAAAAATATATGGATGAGTGCAAAACCGAAGTATATTCATTTTTAAATGTGACAAATGAGGGATTAAATATACTGAATGAATCGACCTCTTTAGATGTCATAAACTTTGACGATGTTGAGTCTGTTGTAGAAAAGAATATGGAAAAAATAAAGGGCATAAAAGTAAAAGCAAGCAAATTTCAAGCTAATGAAAATGGCATAGATATAGTTAGAAAATCAAAGCAAGTTGCTAAAAAATTAAATTTACCATTAGTGGTATATATAGGTGAGCATCCATCATATATAGATGAAGTAATGAATATTTTGGGTAAAGGAGATGTAGTCACACCTGTATATGGAAACAGTGTAAATGGAATATTTAATGAATTTGGCACATTAAGAGAATCAGTAATAAATGCAAAGAATAGAGGCGTATTATTTGATGTGTGTTATGGATTAGACCAGTTTGATTTTAAAGTTTTTAAAAAAGCAATAAATCAAGGATTAGAACCAGATTTAATAAGCACAGATATGCATATAAAAAATATGAAAGACATAAATTATTCTCTTTTAACTGTTATAAATAAAATTATGGAACTTGGAATATCTTTAGAAAAATGTATAGAAAAAGTAACTGAATATCCAACAAAAATCTTCGATTTGCATGGAAACAAAGGTGGAATAAAGGTTGGTGGAGAAGGTGATTTTACTATATTTACAATGGAGAAGAGTAACGATATTATAAAAGACTATAATGATAATGAACTAGTTTTAAATAAAAAATTAAGTTTACAATATACTGTAAAATCATGGATGAAGAGTAGCGAAGTTTATAGACATGGATACGAAGATACTATAATAAATTAAACAATAGTGATAAAATAATAAATATATGTTTAAATTGGCATATATTGGATAAATATCTAAGGAAACGATAATTAAAAAAAGATAATTTTAGGGGAGGTATTTTAGTATGAAAGCATTTGTTGATAAGGATGTATGTGTAGCTTGTGGAGCATGTATAGGAACATGTCCAGACGTTTTTAGTATGAGTGATGAAGGACATTCAGTTGCAATTGAAGGGGAAATACCAGCAGATTTACAAGATTTATGTAAAGAAGCAGAAGAAGGATGTCCAGTTTCAGCTATAACAGTTAAATAAAACTGTTCAAATTTATTTTAACACCAAACATATAAGATTTAATTATTACTTAAGCTATAGTATTAGAAAGTTCTATTACTATAGCTTTTTAAAATAGATAAATATAAAATAAAACATAAGATATTACTTTTATAAACATGGAGGATTTAAACATGAAAAAAAACTATGAAATAGTATTGTTTGATTTGGATGGAACGCTTACAGACCCTAAAGAAGGAATAACAAAATCTATTCAATATTCACTAGATAGTTTTGGTATAAAAGAAGATTTGGACAACTTGGAACAATTTATAGGACCACCATTATATGATACTTTTAAAGATTATTATAAATTTAATGATGATAAAGCTAAAAAAGCTGTTGAAAAGTATAGGGAGTATTTTTCAGATAAAGGAATATTTGAGAATAAAATTTATGAGCATATAAAAGAGATATTAGAAATTCTCTATACAAATGGTAAAATATTATTAGTAGCTACTTCTAAACCAACAGTTTTTGCAGAAACGATACTTAAATATTTTGATATAGATAGATATTTTAAGTATATAGTAGGTAGTAATCTTGATGGCACAAGAGTGAATAAAAATGAAATTATACAATATGTACTAGACTTATGTAATGTGAAAGATAAAGATAAAGTTATTATGGTTGGAGATAGAAAATATGACATAATTGGCGCTAAAAAAATAGGCGTAGATTCTATTGGAGTATTGTATGGATATGGCTCGTTTGAAGAAATTAGTGAAAGTGAACCTACTTATATTGTCGAAAGTGTAGAATTTATAAAAGATATTTTGCTATAAATATCTTTTATAAACAAAAATAATACAAAATACTGTAGCATATTTAAAAATATGATATTATAATTAAGGAAGCCATTTAAAAAAGAGGAGGATGCACTTGAAATGAAATCTATTTTAATTATGGGTGGAAGCGACTTCATAGGTTCTGCACTTGCTAAACGTTTAATTAAATGTGGGTATCAAATTGATATACTTACAAATGGTAAAAAGGAAATAGATTATACAGGTTTTAAAGAACATCTAATTTGTGATAGAAAAGTTCGCAAAGACATGGAAAACATTATCAGAGGAAGAAAGTATGATTACATATATGATATGACGGCATATACAAAAGACGATGTAAGTAATCTTATTGATTTTGTAAGCCTAGATAGCCTAAAGAAATACATAGTATTGTCAGCAGGAGCAGTGTACAAAGATAGTGGAAGAAATGTTAAAGAAGAAAATGAGAAGGGTGAAAATGAAAACTGGGGAAAATATGGTCTAAATAAAAAAGAAGCAGAAGATTTTGTTATAAGTAGCTCTATACCATATATAATTGTTAGACCAACTTATATATATGGTGAAAATAATAATTTATATAGAGAATATTATTTCTTCGAGAAAATAGAGAAAAATGAAAAGATACCAGTACCAAAAGGAAAACAAGTAAGTAATCAGTTTATATATATTGGTGATTTGGTAAAGGTATTAGAAAGTATAATGAAAAATCCTCATGTAAGAGAGGCATATAATGTAACAAATCCACAGTTAATTTCTTGGGACGAACTTATACATACATGTGGAGAAGTTATTGGTAAAGAACCTATTATAAAGTATGTAGATATGGAAAAAGTTGAGTTTAGAGAAAGAACATATTTCCCATTTAGAAATATAGACTTCAATCTGGATATAAATAAGCTTATTGAACATGGGCTTTATATACCAAATGTATTATTAAAAGAAGGGCTTACAGCCACATATAAATGGTTTTTAGCTAATAAACCAAAAATGCATGACAGAAAAATGGACAAAGTTGAATCTGTAGTGCAAATAGTTTAAGAAAGTAAGTAGGTAGATACTTTGAATTTAAAAGTTAAGTCTTTTTTAAAAATTTTTATACTGATATTTATTTTGATTTTTATATACTCAGTTGCGATAGAACCGAGTCTATTAATCGTGAAAAAATATAGTATAAGTGAAAGAGGAAATTTGGTAAAAGATGATATAGTGAAGACTGAATCTGAAAGTATAAAAGTAGTTCAATTTTCAGATACTCAAATAGGCAGTTTTTACTCAACTAAGAACCTTAAAAAAGTAGCTAATAAGATTAATGCTTTAAATCCAGATATAATAGTATTTACTGGTGATTTAATTGATTATTCCAATAAAAATCCAAATATAGATGAAATTACAGCTATTTTATCAAGTATGAATGCTAGATTGGGAAAATTTTCAGTATTCGGCAATCATGATTATATGTATAAACTTCCTAGGTATTATAGACAGATTATGAAAAATTCCAACTTCAATCTTTTGATAAATGAAAATAAAAAAATAAAATTAGCTGATGATAAGTATATTAATATATTAGGTGTTGATGAAATATTAAATGGAAATCCTAATATAAAATATCTGGAGAATAAAACTGATAAGAAGAATTTTAATTTATTATTAGCACATGAACCAGATTTAGTTGATATGCTCAGTAAAGATTCAATGAATTTAGTTTTATCTGGGCATAGTCATGGTGGTCAAATAAGAATACCTTTTAAGGGAGCACTGGTTACTCCTCCATATGGAAGGAAATATACTAAAGGATTTTATGAGATAGATGGAAATCACTTATATGTGAGTTCAGGTCTCGGAAGTACAAAATTACCATTTAGATTTCTTAATATACCAGAGATAGTAGCATTTAATATTCTAATTTAATATGAAATATTATTTTATTTATTAGAATTTATAGAACTTTCAAGGATAGATTTAATTAAGATATAAAATGTTCAAGTTATAACTAGTATAAGATAATAGAAACATTATTAATAACTATTAAGATATAGATTAAAAACAATATAAGATAAAGAAATATAGCAAGATTGTGTAGGTTATAGAAGGTTTATTTATATAATTAATACAATCTTGCTTTTTTGTAAAAATATTAATTACTATTTAAAATTTTTTATCTTTTCTTTATCCCATATAAATAGTTTTTCTGAATTATTTAAAGCACCAAACACATTTCTTTTAAAATCTGGCATCTCTTTATTCAAATCAGCAATAAGATTTTTTGTGTATTCTCTTCTAGTATGACCATTTGCAGGGCATGGATTTGTTATAATAGGATAATTAGAATCTTTTGAAATCTTTTTAGTCATATACTCTTCTATGTAAATCATGGGTCTTATCACAGTTAAATCTTGTCTATCTAAATATGTCTTTGGAGAAAAACAATTTACTCTACCTTCATAAAACATAGACATTAGAAATGTTTCAATTGCATCATCTTTATGATGTCCAAGAGCTACTTTATTACACCCAAGTTTTTTAGCATTATCATTCAAGGCACCTCTTCTTAAATTAGCACATAATGCACAAGGATTTTTTTCTTGTCTTATATCAAACACAATTTCCTTTATATCAGTTTGAAACTCATAAAAAGGCACATCTATTTCCTGGCACAACTTATCTAATGGAGAATTATCAATATCACCAGTATTTAATGTTATAGCTATCAATTCGAATTTTTGAGGAGAAAATCTTTGATAACTTTTAAGTATATGAAGTAGTGTTAAACTATCTTTTCCACCAGAGAGTCCAACAGCAATTTTATCATTTTCTTGTATCATATCGAAGTCTTGTATAGCCTTGCGAGCTTTACTAAGAAGTTTTTGTATAGACATTTTTAGCACCACCCTTCAAAAATATTAAATTTAAGATTTACTTAAGATTTACTTATAAAATACTTAAAATTTATACTATAAAATTAACATTATAGACAAACATACCAAAAAGGAGAAGATGTAGCCATGAAAAAAATTAAATTAATATTAGCCATTGTTATAGTTGTATTTATAAGTATATTTATATCTAAGGATAAATTTCTTGTAAAAGACAAAACACCAGCAGGAGATGCTCAATTTGCTTCAGAAGAAGATGTTGAATCAAATTCCCAAAATAAAAATCACTCAAATAGTATAGCAAATATATTACTGGTAAACAAGACAAACGAAATTAGTAAAGACTATGCTCCCGAAAATATTACCAAAGTAAATATACCTTTTGTTGAAGAAGCAACAGAAGAAGAAAAGCAAATGGCAGGAGAACCTGCAAAAGCAGTTGAGGATTTAGTTAAGCAAGCTAATAAAGAAGGAATACAGTTTTTAGGGTCTTCAGCATATAGATCTTATGGTACTCAGCAAGAGACTTACACAAAAAGAGTAAAATCTCAAGGTCAGGAAAAAGCAGATGAATATGTTGCAAAACCTGGTCATAGTGAGCATCAGACTGGACTTTGTATTGACTTAACAAATCCAGAAAGATGGTTTGTTGGGAGTACGAAAGAAGCTATATGGTTGGCAGAAAATGCTCATAAGTTTGGATTTATAATAAGATATCCTAAAGGAAAAGAAGATATAACTGGTACAGCATATGAACCATGGCATATTAGATATGTTGGTAAAGATATTGCCGAGGAAATTTATTCAAAAGGATTAACTTTAGAAGAATATTTACAAAGTAAATAATATAAATATTTAAAATGAATTGTATTATATTGGAAATAAGGAAATGAAGAAATTTAATGGATTAGATTAACTAAAGTATAGTATAATTTTATTGGAATAAAAACTATGTATAAAGGTTAAGTTGGGATGTGTAAAAATGGAGAATACAATTCTTGTTGTTGATGATGAAAAAGAAATAAGAGATCTTATAGAGATATATCTTTTAAATGGTGGATATAATGTAATTAAAGCCGAAGATGGAGAAGAAGCTTTAGATATTTTAAAAAAAGAAAATATTCATTTAATGGTGTTGGATATAATGATGCCCAAAATGGATGGTATAGAAGTTTGTAGAAGAGTTAGAGAAAGTTTAAATATACCAATACTTATGTTGAGTGCAAAATCAGAAGATATGGATAAAATACAAGGAATAATGACTGGTGCAGATGATTATCTGACAAAACCATTTAATCCACTTGAACTTACTGTGAGAGTCAAATCATTGATTAGAAGAGCATATTATTTTAGTTGTGCTAATAATGAAAATAAAAATATCATAGAAGCTGGAGTGGTATTGATAGATAAGGAAAAACATAGTGTAACAGTAGCTGGAAAGGACATAACTTTAACATCAAGAGAATTTGATTAAAAAATAGCTACGCACACTCGTGACTTTAGTCGTGAGTTAGTAGCTAAAGTAGTCAGCATATAGGGAAACTTATATGTAGAGATAGGATATAACCTATCCAATACTACTTGAATTGCTGGAAACCCCTAAAGCTAACCAAACTAAAACATAAGGATGAAATAAACCTAAGTGTGAAAGTTACGAAAGTAGAAAAAATTGGTTAGATAGTATAAGGTTAAA
>JABBZI010000189.1 GCA_012955965.1 Clostridioides difficile | reverse complement strand
CAATACTACTTGAATTGCTGGAAACCCCTAAAGCTAACCAAACTAAAACATAAGGATGAAATAAACCTAAGTGTGAAAGTTACGAAAGTAGAAAAAATTGGTTAGATGGTATAAGGTTAAACCCTAAGTACTTTAAAATGGGCAATCAGCAGGTAAGCTCCTAAGTAGGAGAAACTTCAACGACTATTCCTCTTGAGGGAAGTACACTACAAGCTATTGGTAGTGGAAGTGGGTAGACCTTAACGGATAATGCCGAAGGATAAGATATAGTCTGTGCTTGCATGAAAATGTA
>JABBZI010000188.1 GCA_012955965.1 Clostridioides difficile | reverse complement strand
CAATACTACTTGAATTGCTGGAAACCCCTAAAGCTAACCAAACTAAAACATAAGGATGAAATAAACCTAAGTGTGAAAGTTACGAAAGTAGAAAAAATTGGTTAGATGGTATAAGGTTAAACCCTAAGTACTTTAAAATGGGCAATCAGCAGGTAAGCTCCTAAGTAGGAGAAACTTCAACGACTATTCCTCTTGAGGGAAGTACACTACAAGCTATTGGTAGTGGAAGTGGGTAGACCTTAACGGATAACGCCGAAGGATAAGATATAGTCTGTGCTTGCATGAAAATGTA
>JABBZI010000187.1 GCA_012955965.1 Clostridioides difficile | reverse complement strand
TTAAAAAGGTTTGATAGATTAAAGTCTATCAACTTGATAATTTTAAAAAGTTATCAGCTTTATATATTACAAATTAGATGTCATATCACTAAATATATATGCAGTTTTTAAGGTGCTAACGCACATCGCCAACAAACAAACTTCACATTCGTTCAGTTTATTCTGTTGCTTAAGGTGCTAACGCACAAAGCTTGAATAAAAATAAGCTTAAAGTGCAATGTAAGAGTCTACTAGATAAATCAAAGATTTAAGTAATATGCTCTTAAATGGTGGAGATGAGGAGAGTCGAACTCCTG
>JABBZI010000186.1 GCA_012955965.1 Clostridioides difficile | reverse complement strand
TATCAGGAACAGCAAATCCAGCAGTACAAAATGATTTGAATAATGTAAGTGTGCTAGTTAAAGCAGGAGCAGTATCTGGAACAGGAGCTACAGACTCAGTAGCAAATACAACATTTGAAGTTAAAAAATATGTGGCAGCTCCAGCAGTAGGTCAATTAACTTTTGATGCGACAGATAAACAAATAAAAATGGCATCAGGTGATGAAATGGTAGATCCATCAGATAATGAATATGTACTAACATTAACAAATGGAACAGTAACAAATGGAGATGTAAAAGCGAATGTTGAAGTAACAG
>JABBZI010000185.1 GCA_012955965.1 Clostridioides difficile | reverse complement strand
TTGGAGGAGATATGCCAACTATAATGGCTGGTCTTGCTTGTGGAGAGCCAAACACTATAGGATTTGAAGTGTTAAAAAATTATTCATCAGCATTCGTTTCAGCACCAGACTGGGTTTCTGCTAAAGGTATGAGAATATTAGGAAATCCTCTAAGAGGAGATGAAAAAGTAATTTCTGGAGAATCTGGAGCAGTTACAACTGGAGCATTAGTTTCAATCCTTGAAAGTGAAGATTTAAAAGATTTAAGAGAAGCTTTAAAATTAGATGAAAATTCTAAAGTATTATTAATAAGTACAGAAG
>JABBZI010000184.1 GCA_012955965.1 Clostridioides difficile | reverse complement strand
AGTACAAAATGATTTAGACAATGTAAGTGTATTAGTTAAAGCAGGAGCAGTATCTGGAACAGGAGCTACAGACTCAGTAGCAAATACAACATTTGAAGTTAAAAAGTATGTAGCACCAGCAGTAGGTGAATTAACTTTTGATGCGACAGATAAACAAATAAAAATGGCATCAGGTGATGAAATGGTAGACCCATCAGATAACACATATGTATTAACATTAACAAAAGGAACAGTAAAAAATGGAGATGTAAAAGCGAATGTTGAAGTAACAGGATTACCATCAGGATTAGATTATACAGCAGTAGG
>JABBZI010000183.1 GCA_012955965.1 Clostridioides difficile | reverse complement strand
CTATCTGGTTGATAGGTCGAAGGTGTAAGTGCAGCAATGTATTTAGCTTATCGATACTAATAGGTCGAGGACTTGACCAAATTATTTGATGTTCATTCAGTAAAATATATGTGTAGTTTTTAGAGTGTTAACTCTAAAGAAACTAGTATTACTAGATTCTAAAAACTTAATAGAAATATTAAGTATAAAGATTATGTGGTTACAATAGCAGAGAGGATACACCTGTTCCCATTCCGAACACAGAAGTTAAGCTCTCTAGCGCTGATGGTACTTGGTGGGAAACTGCCTGGGAGAGTAGGACGTAGCCACGT
>JABBZI010000182.1 GCA_012955965.1 Clostridioides difficile | reverse complement strand
GTTGTCGTTCACATAAGTTCGCTACTACCTATGCAGTTCTCTTATGAACTTCTTACACTTTCATGCAAGCACAGACTATATCTTATCCTTCGGCGTTATCCGTTAAGGTCTACCCACTTCCACTACCAATAGCTTGTAGTGTACTTCCCTCAAGAGGAATAGTCGTTGAAGTTTCTCCTACTTAGGAGCTTACCTGCTGATTGCCCATTTTAAAGTACTTAGGGTTTAACCTTATACCATCTAACCAATTTTTTCTACTTTCGTAACTTTCACACTTAGGTTTATTTCATCCTTATGTTTTAGTTTGGTTA
>JABBZI010000181.1 GCA_012955965.1 Clostridioides difficile | reverse complement strand
ATAATGTAAGTGTGCTAGTTAAAGCAGGAGCGGTATCTGGAACAGGGGCTACAGATTCAATTGCAAACACAACATTTGAAGTCAAAAAGTATGTAATACAAATAGTAGGTCAATTAACTTTTGATGCAACAGATAAACAAATAAAAATGGCATCAGGTGATGAAATGGTAGATCCATCAGATAATGAATATGTACTAACATTAACAAATGGAACAGTAACAAATGGAGATGTAAAAGCGAATGTTGAAGTAACAGGATTACCATCAGGATTAGATTATACAGCAGTAGGGAATACATCAGCGAATACAATAACA
>JABBZI010000180.1 GCA_012955965.1 Clostridioides difficile | reverse complement strand
ATGTATCATTATGCTATACTGATATAGAGACTGAAGCATTTGAAAATACTAATAGTCAGATAGGTTTAGATTTAGGAATTAAAGAATTTTGTATCTCAAGTTGTGGACAATTTATAGAAAATCCTAAATATCTTCAGAAGTCATTAAACAAACTTGCTAAATTACAAAGAAAATTATCAAGAAAAACAATTGGTAGTTTAAATAGAAATAAAGCAAGGTTAAAAGTTGCAAGACTTCAAGAACATATAGCTAATCGTCGAGAGGATTTTCTACAAAAACTATCTACTAAATTAATACGAGAGAATGATATTATTT
>JABBZI010000017.1 GCA_012955965.1 Clostridioides difficile | reverse complement strand
CAGGTCTCTTTATATTCCTAGTGTACTTCGTAACATTATTTATATTACTCACTCAGTTGATATATCCTGAAAGTGCATCTAAGCCTTCATATGTGATTAATTATTCATCTATGAACTATTTTCCAAGCATACTTATAATTGCTTTTTGCTTTGTTACAGGAGGAATACTTTTTTGCTTATTTCTCGTTCGACCACTTTATTTGATAATTGGCTCAATAAGCAAGTTGTCAAAAGGAGATTATATAATAGCTGACAGAGCTTTTACTAAAAATGGAAAACTAAAATGGCACCACTTTATGTATAAGGAAGTTATTGTAAATATAAAAGCTTTAGGCAATAAGCTTCAAGAAACTGAAATTGAACGAGAAAAGCTGGAAATTGCAAAAACTGATTGGCTTGCTGGTGTATCACATGATTTGAAAACGCCACTATCATATATCAATGGATACTCTTCTCTAATGCTCAACAAAAACCACAATTTTAGTGAAGAAGAGAGAATGACATTTCTGAATAATATATATAAAAAGGGAGTGTATATAGAAAAGTTAATAGATGATTTAAGTCTGACGTTTTTTATAGATTCCTCTGGAAAAATGCCGCTTAAATATACAAAGGTTGAAATGGTCGCCTTTCTTCAAAACCTCATTGCTGATATAGCAAACAATCCAAAATCAGAAAACCAGATATTTGAATTTCATACAGATTTAAAAAAGTTACATTTAGTTATTGATGAGATGCTAATGTATAGAGCTATTTATAACCTTTTAATAAATTGTGTTGAACACAATCCTGATGGAACAGAAATAAATGTTGTATTAAAACAAACATCTAAAGGGACTTTTATTGATGTTACTGATAACGGCGCTGGCATGGATATAGAGATGACAAGTGATATTTTTGATAAATACTATAGTAGCAAAAAACATCATACACAAAGTAAAGGATTAGGTTTATTTATCTCTATGCAGATTATTGATGCACATGAAGGTAGTATTTCAGTTTCTAGCACTATTGGAAAAGGTACATCATTTCAAATCACATTGGAACAACATGAAGTCTAGTCTGATAATAGATAACTCCCAAGTTCGAATAAGCTTGGGAGTTTTATATAATAAATTTATATATTATTTTAAAGTAATATATAAATTTATTATATTAATATCACACATACATATACTTCCAAATCAACCAACTTTGTACTCTAGTAATGTTTTAAACTTATACCCAAAGGCTTCATTAATTTCTCAATTCCAAAACTAATTTACAATTTTAAATCCTATTACTTATTTTTTAATCTTATAAATACTTTATTTGCTTTCCTCTAATTTTATTCCAGCACTATACTTAGATATTACAATTTTCCCTTAAGGCATAATTTTAAGCTACTTTATTAAATAATAAAATTTATATAAGATACTTATTATTACAAAGATGCAACTCAAAGTTGACAAAAAACATAGTAAGATTGATAGTGTGCGACCTGTATATTTGTTAAGATTTTAAAATAAAGATTAAGAAAGATTGAGGAGGAAAATAAAATGGATATATCTGAAAAAATTTTAAAACTAAGAAAATCAAATAATCTATCTCAAGAGAATTTAGCAGAACAACTTAATGTATCAAGACAAAGTATATCAAAATGGGAAACTGGCCAATCTATTCCAGAAACAGAAAAATTAATTACTTTAAGCGAAATATTTAATGTTACAATAGATTATCTTTTGAAACCATCCGAAATAGATGAGATATCAATTAGAACAGAAATGTTAGAAAAACAGCAACAGCAGTTAGTTAAAAAAGAAAGAAAAAATGATAAAATCTTATTTATTGTATTAAGCTGTCTAGCCACATACTTAATTGCATTTGCTATATATATTATTGTACGATTCTATTTTGAAATTTGGAATCCAAGTGTAATATTAAGTGAGTTTATAATAGCAACAGCAATTGCTATTACTATTAATTTAAAGCATAAGTACAAAGTTGATAAAAATTATATAAATAATTAAATTGTAAGATAGTGTAAAGTTAGTTAATTTTATAGACAATTTCCTTTAATAGCCACTCTCAATCGCTTTAGAGTGGCTATTAATCTCATTTATCTCTTAGTATGTAATAAAAAATCCTTGCATTAAATTATTTATATGTATTTTTTTAATAGGACAGTTTTATTTTTCCTTATATTCTATTTAAATAGAATATAATTTATTGAATTACCATTCTAAAATCAATCATCTAATTTTTATATAATTCTTATTCGGATCATAATATTACATATAAAAATTTTGAATTCTAGTTGTAATTCCAAGAATTTTCTAACTTTAATTAAGTATATTTTGAAGTGGAAAACAAATGGAAAAAACTAATAAAAAATAAATGCTACGAAATCTTGCAATTGTTGAATAGTCTGGATAGGGGGAAAATACACAAAGTTAATATCTCTTTTGTATGCTTTTTCTAATTCAAGAATAAGCCTTATATAGTTTTTCTAAATTCATCTCCTCAATAATTTGACTTAATAACCTTACAAAATCATCTTTTAGAATCCTGTAATCAATATTTAGTGGTAATTAATTGTAAGTATTATGATTAACTTGTATAATATTTTGTTTCAACATACGATTATTATACAAGAATCTCAAGCACTTTTGAACTTGGGATTTACTTTTTTGTTTTATATTTTATGTCATTGTATTTTCTTCTAATAATTTAATTATCTATGTTTAAGTAATCTGATATATTATAAAAATAGATATTAAAAATTGTATATGAGCCATTTTCTGAACATACCTCAATATCATGCCCTAAATTATCTATCATTTTCTTTGCAAAATACATCCCCATTCCAGTAGACTTATACAATTGATTTCTTCCATTTGTACCAGTAAATCCCTTATCAAAAACTCTAGGTATATCTTCTTCATTTATACCTATACCAAAATCTTTTATAGATAATACCACTCCATTTTCTAACTTTTTTGAATCAAATTCAATTTTACCAACTTCATTTGAATACTTTATAGCATTATTAACAATTTGGTCTAAAATATAGTACATACATTTAGAATCTGTATAAACATCATAATCTAATTTACTTAAACTGACTTCAATATTATTTTTTATAAGCAAAAATGAATTATTTTTTATAGATACTTTTATCAATTTCTCTAAATTAACCTTATTTATAAATACATCTTCAAACATAGTATTACTTCTACTACTGTATAGAATGGAGTTTACTAAAAAATTTATTTTGGCAACTTGATTCTTAATATCTATACTATCTTCTATACTACTTAATCTATCTGTAATTATACTCAAAGAAGATATTGGAATTTTTATTTCATGAACCCACTTAGCTATATATTCATCCAATTCTTTTAAAGATTGTTTATAAATTTCTATATCATAATTATTTTTTATTTTTAAATTTTCTACAATAGCTTTCATTAGAATCTCTTCAAAAGATTCTCCCTCAATCAAATAGCTATCTATTTCGCCATTATTTTTTATACAATTATATAAATTTTTATAACTATTTTTAAAGTTGAGATAATCTATAACAAAAAATACTATTGTTATAAATAGTACTAAAAAATCTAAGTATATAAGCTCTAAATATTTATTTTTAAATACATCTATAGCAAGTAAGTAGATATTGATTATACTAACTATAATTAAAGAGATGATAATATACTTAGACCTATTTTTTAAATATTTTGCTATCATTATATTATATATCCTATGCCCTTCTTAGTTTTTATAAAGTCATCAAAACCTAATTCTTTAATTTTACTTCTCAATCTATTGATATTTACAGTAAGTGCATTATCTGTAACAAACTCATCATTGTTCCATAAAGTCATCATGAGACTTTCTCTTGATACAATTCTATTCTTATTTTTCAATAATAAAGTTAAAATTTTTATTTCGTTTTTAGTTAGTTCTATACTTCCATCCTTATATTTATGCTTTATAATTCCTTTTCCCACATCAAACATCAACTCTTCACAGTACATAATACTATTAGAATCACTGTAATTGTAAACTCTCCTTATTATCCCGTTTATTTTAGTAACCAATATATCTATAGAAAAAGGTTTTGTAATATAATCATCTGCCCCATTATTTATTCCCATTATTAAATCCATATCAGAATCTCTTGATGATAAAAATATTATTGCTACATTTGAAATAGCTCTAATTTTTTCACACCAGTAAAACCCATTATATAGTGGTAAATTGACATCCAAAAGTACTACATCTGGTTTTTTATCTATAAATTCATCTAATACTACCTCGAAGTTATCAACTAACTCTACATTAAATCCCCATCTATCTAGTGCCAAAGCAATTTCTTTTGATAAATCAATATCATCTTCTACTAATAAAATTTTATACATTTGTATATTCTCCATTATTTTAATATTTTACTATACTATGAATTATTACTATAATAACATATTTTATTATATAGGTTGATTAACCAAATTGTTTCGTTAATCAACAAGGAGACTCTTATTAAAAGAATCTCCTTTATTTTTAGTAATTTATCAATTAATTTTTATATACCACACTCTTAAATTTCTTGACAGATACTGCTCCATATATTATAAATATTATCAAGCATATAACTAAACTTAGTATATATATACCAAATAAATTAGTCATCAATAAATCTCCTGCTAACCTCAATGCAAAATAGCTAGATATTGTTGCACTTAACATTGGTAAAGTATAAAAGATGGCTACTTCTTTAAGTATAGCTCTGTTTATATCTTTTTCTATAGTCCCTATTTTCAATAAAATCTTGTATTTATCTTTATCTTCATATGCATCACTATATATTTTCATGTAAATTATACTTCCAGCTACAAGTGCAAATACTAAGAATAAAAATACAAGCACTACATATGCAAATTTCATCCATTGCCCCTCATTTAGAGCTTTATGTCCATTCTGAATATAGCTATTTTTTAAATTTAGATTCTTTTCAAGATTTTTAAACATCAATTGGCTATTTTCTTCTTGATACACCTTCGCTCCATAAAAATATATTTGTTGTCCTTTATCTCTTAATTTGAAATATGTATCATCATCTACTACTAGGATGCTTTGATTAAATCCTGTGCCTAACACTGGAATTTTTACTTCCCCCTTTGAAATATTATATAAATATCCATCAAGGTTTACATGAGCTTCTTTTGTGGCTATTGATACTATAGTTTGAGGACTTTTTAACTCTATTACATTACCTCCTCTAACTAGCTTATCACTATACTCTCTTAATTCTTCATCATGACCATTTGCTTTAAGAATACTACTAAAATCACTATATTTCATTATCGTATTAGTTTTATCATAAATATTCTTACTATCTGTGTTTTCTAAAATTGTTAGTTCGGGATTTACTGAATATTTTATCTTATTAGTATCTTTTATTATATTCTCTATTTGTGTTTTATTCACTTCATCTTTGTCCATTGAAACTATACTGGCAGTATATACATTTCTTTGCTCTTGAGCATTTTGATGTATAAATTTCATTGCAACTGATGCTCCAAGAGTAGATATTGTAGTGGTTATAATTATTGCTATTATAGCATAAGTTTTATAGTTTTTATTTAATCTGTAATTTATATTGTTTATTGCAATTATATTGTTCCCATTAAATAATATTTTTTTGTTTTTTATTATAATATCAAATATAACAGGAACAACTGATTTAAATAGTCCATAAGTCCCAACTATTATTATAGCTATAACAGGTAGTACACTAGTTATATTTCCAGTCCTTATATTAGTAGAAAGGTAATAACCATATCCTATTACTAAAATTGATACTATAGCTAAAATATATATACCTATTCCTATTTTAGGTATTTTTTCTTGCTTTTTAGATGTATTAATTAGATTTATTACGCTACTTCTACATATTGTTATAAAACCTTTGATAGCCATTACCATAAATATAGAAATAAATATCAAAGTAGTATATAGTATAGCTTCCATGCTAAGCCCATTAGATACCTTTATATCAAATCCAGATAGTTTTATTATCACTACTTGAAAAAATCTAGAGGTTATTATTCCTATAATTATTCCTGTTATACAAGAACTTACCCCTATAAGCATATTTTCTACAAAATATATTCTTCCTATCGTATATAAGTCTAACCCCATAAAAGACAATATCCCAATTTCTTTTGACCTATTTTTAAAAAATATATTTGTTGCATACCAGATGAAGAAAAATAAAAATACTGATAATATCATTATTACAGCTATTAACACTGATAATGTAAATTTTTTATTTTCTCCTTGTAGTACATTTATAGCATCACCATATCTTAATAATTCAAAATTAGTTAGTACAACTACTGAAAAAACCATAGATATAAAAAATGCTAGATATGTTCTTATGTTACTTTTAAAGTTATTATAAGCAATTCCAAGTATACTCACTTACATGTCACCTCCCATAGAGGCCAACATATCCATAATTTTTTTATAAAATTCTTTTCTGTTACTTCCTTTGTTTAATTTACACTTTATATTCCCATCATTTATCATGTATACTTCATTAGAATAACTTGCAGTTAGAGGGTCATGTGTAATCATTATAATAGTAGCATTATTTTCTCTATTTATTCTTTCTAATGATTCTAAAAGCTCATATGCTGACTTAGAGTCTAAAGCACCTGTTGGCTCATCTGCAAATATAACTGCTGGGTTTGTAATTAATGACCTAGCTGCTGCTCCTCTTTGTTTTTGCCCTCCTGATAACTGATAAGGATATTTATCTAAATGATTTTCTAATCCAAATTTTTTGGCCATAGAAAATACCTTAGCTTCTATTTCCTTACTTTTCTTTTTTCCTAACGCTAGAGGAAGTGCTATGTTATCCATTAACTTCATGTTGTCTAATAAATTGTAGTCTTGAAATATAAATCCTATTTTTTCTCTTCTTAGTTTTGACAGTTCATTATTTTTTACTTTTGATATATTAATTCCATCTAGGATTATCTCTCCTGAAGTTTGTTTATCAAGTGTAGACATAAGATTTAGTAATGTTGTTTTCCCTGCACCAGATGGACCCATTATCGCTATAAAATCACCTTCATTGACTGTAAGAGATATATTTTTTAATACATTTGTTCTAAATCCTTTTATCCCATAATCTTTTGATATATTTTTTATTTTTAATATTTCTTTCATAATAATAGCCTCCAGTTGCTAATTTTTTAATATATGTTTATTTTAAAGGTTTTATATAAATAAATCCTTAAGTAAATATTACATTTTAACTGTTAACATTACACTTTCGTAACATAAGCAAAAAGGCTATTAAAGTATTTAGTCTATAGCTTTATATTATCAATTTATATTTGAGATATGTTTTTTAGCACTCTCAAAATTGTTCACTACTCTAAAATTATTTGATTTATTTAGCTCTAGCATTAATTCTGAAAATCTTTTATTTATCCTTCTTTCATCATCAATAATTGCAATAACTTGTATCCTATAAGTCATAAATTTTTGTAATGCAATACCTGCTAGTCCAGTTTTTAGATTTAAAAAATCATCTGAAAGTGAATTATTACTAAGCATAAGATAATTTATACCATGCTCCATACATAGAGATATAATATCCATTATTTCTCCTTCAGAATTAAATTTACTCTCTAAAAAAATATATTTTCTGTCATTTTGTTCTTTTATATTATAATTCATCTTTTTCCTCATTTCTGTTTTAAATATTTTCCATTAATATGGATATAGAACCTAACATATCCTCAATAAACTTTATATCTCCCCATAACATAACTCTAAGCCTATTTTCATTTTCATTATATTTCAAGTTAATAGTAGAGCCACTTGACATTGAAGTCGGATTATTTACAAGTGCCAAAAGTAAGTTTGATAAACGTGAGTATTCATTATTTGAAATACTATTTATGTCAACTACTGTAGATACATTAATCTTTGGAATACAGCCTAGTTCTTTAGATGAATTCAATTTAAATTCTAAACCATTATTCTTATCACTCTTTACATCCATAAACCTATCTAAATCTTCTTTTGATATCCTCCATTGTTTGCCAGCTTTATTAGCTTTTAATTTTTCATCTTTTATAAATTTTCTTATTGTCTTATGGTGCATTTCTAAAATCTCTGCAACTTGGTCTATTGTATAAAACTTTTCGTCCATAATTACACTTACCTTTCATTTGATAATAACAATATATTAATTTAGAAATATCAAAAAGTCAAATTTATTTTGTATTTTATTGCTATTTATTAGACTTTAATACACTTTAATTATATCTTATTGCATTCTAATATTTTCTAGTAACTTATTATAATATCTTTACTAAACTTATAAATTAAATTGCTTAATCATATCCAACTATAATGAAAAATCTCTTAAGTAAAAAAGCAATTTGAAAAGATTTAAAATCTTTTCAAATTGCTTTTCACAGTGTATTTTTACATTTTTATATTTCAATATTTCAACTAACAAGATAACTTTTAAAAGCTTTCTAATTCTTAATATTTTCAAGCTCTAGTACCTTTTTTATACAATTATCATATTCAAAATTCTTAGCTCTATCACAATCTTTCACTTTAAAGTCTGGAATAGTTTTAAATTCTTCATCACATATTCCATTCTTATTTAGATACATACAACTCGCCATTCTGACTATCAAACCACTATTTTTTAAGTTAAACAACACAGGGTCTATACATCCACCATCTCCTCCAGTAGTTTCACCTACTAAAGTAGCAAATTTAGTTTCCTTACAAAACATAGCAAATGACTCTGATGATGAATATATCTTTTTATCTACAAGTAAATACATATTTCCTTTAAACTTCAAGTCATTTTCTGCTTTTATGGTATAAGAAGTATTTTCAAAATTACTAAAATCTTTCATAATTTCTTTTGGTGCATTTTTCTTTATGTTTGTTGGTAAGTTTTCTATAGGTTCTAATTTTATATTTCTTACACTTGTGTATTTTCTTACTATTTCATTATTATTCCTATAAATTCTATATCCATTTATTTCAACATCATTTTTTATAAGTTTTGATACAATACCTTGCCAGTATCTATCACTGCCACCTGAGTTTCCTCTTATATCGATAATTAAAGCTTTATGTTTTTCTAAAGTATTAATATAGGTTTCAATATCCTTTAAATCATTGCCTATAGGCCCACTCTTTGATGACATTGATGGTAGATACATATATCCTACTTTTCCTTTGATTACATCTTCTAAAATTAATTCTTTTCTTGCAAAAATATTATTTGGGACTTTTATTTTAGTATTTATAGAATCATATCTATCCACAACTTTTTCATCATTAAGAAAATCATACCAATCATTATTAGAATATGATTTTTTAAAAAGCTCATATCGTTTTTTATTGTCAATTACCTCTGTATGTTTATTATTTAATTCAGATAATATAGATGACATTTCTTCTATAAATTCTTCATCATTTTCAGTACTCTTTATTCTTTTTATATATTCATCCTTATTTTCTAACCAATCAGTATTATTAATCCTTTTATTTACATTTAGATAAGGATATCCTGTTTTTATAACATTATATACATGCTTAAAATCATCTACTTTTTCTGCTTCAGATAGTTGATTTTTTTGGGAATAGGTAGAATTACCTAATAAAATTATAAATGTTAAAATAATTACTAAAAACAATATTTTCTTTTTCATATAATTCTCATCAACTTTCAAATTTTAGATTTTATTATATTAGTAACATCATAAATATCTAATAATATTTAGATTTTATTATAATTCTTATATTAGTTAGACATTTTTAATATCTTAATATTCTTATCGTAAATAGAAATTACTATTCTTCTCTTTTTTAAATTCTTTTAACTAAAAATAATTTTAAACAAATTAAAATGTAAGAGTCAAATAATTACTACATTTTATCATATATCTAAAGTATTTGTAAAAATAGATAAATTATTTTACTATTTTAGGGCACACTTACTATCAAGAAATCAACATAAAACTTCAAAATAGGAGAGATACATATGGTATTTTTTATAGTAGGATTTATAGCCTCTATTATAGGTGCAATTTCTGGACTTGGTGGTGGGATTATCATAAAACCAGTGCTAGATGCAGTAACTGAACTAGATGCTTCAGTTATAAATTTTTTATCAACATGTGCAGTATTTGCTATGTCTTGTTCTGCTGTTACTAAACATATTAAATATAAAACTAAATTTGAAAGACCTACAACTGTATTACTTGGAATAGGTGCAATTTTAGGTGGTTTAATTGGCACTGAGATATTTGAACTTGTAGTTGATTTTATTAACAAAGATAGGTTTATAAAGCTAATTCAAAATGGACTCCTTTTGTCTTTATTAGTAACCATATTGGTATACATAAATCTACCTAACAAAAAACAATTCAATATAAAGAATCGTATATTTACAGTTTTGCTTGGATATACTTTAGGAATGATTTCATCTTTTTTAGGAATAGGAGGAGGCCCTATAAATATAACTGCTCTGACATTATTTTTTTCAATGAATTTAAAGAGTGCATCTGTTAACTCAATAATACTAATACTATTCTCACAAGCTTCAAAGATAATAACTCTATTAATTTCAAAATCAATACCTTCAGAGCTTGAAATATCGATGTTACTATATATAATTCCAGCTGCAATTTTAGGTGGAATATTTGGTACAACTATTAATAAAAAAATAAATAAAAATAATTTAATCATTGCTTATAATTCAGTCATGTTATTCGTTATTATGACATGTCTGTGGAATATAATAAGATTATTTTAAAGGAGAGGCTATCAATGAACAAAACTAATTTATTTGAAACAATTCAAAATACTTATATATATGGATATCCAATAGTAGGTATGTATGAATTACTCTATACACAAGTTATTAATCCAAAAACTAAAGCAACAAATTTTAATGAGTTTGCTCACACTGCCACTGTAGCATCACCAAAAACATCATTTATACCAGCACCAAACAATGATACAACATATTCAAGAGCTTGGCTAGACTTACGTGAACAACCAGCAGTAATAGAAGTTCCAGATACTAATGATAGATACTACTCTATACAATTATTAGACTTATTTACAGAAACAATTACTAATATTGGAAGAAGATTAACAGGTACAAAGTCAAATAGATTTACTATTATCGGGCCAGATTGGAATGGTGACTTACCTAAAGATACCAATGTGATTAAGAGTGATACACCTTTTGCATTAGCATTTTTAAGAATTCTTATCCATGATAAAAACGATGTTCAAGAAGTTAAAGATATACAAAACAAGTTTAAAATACATAGACTTTCTGAAACGTCTAATAAAACATCTCATGATGACCATGATACCAAGGATTTACCAATATATAAAAATTCAAATTACTATGAATTCTTTGAAACCCTTAATAACATACTTTTATTAATTCCAACCTTAAAAACTAGGACAAACATATTATCATTAAAGCAACTAAAAGAAGTTCCTGATGATATATTAAATGAAGCTTGTAATAGTGCAATAAAACTTATTAATGAAGGTGGCTTAGAATTTGGAGAATCCCATAACTTTTGGAGAGTAGCTAGAAAAGGTATTGGTAATTATGGAGAGGACTATTTACAACGTTCCATAGTTTGGCATAAAGGTGCTTTAGCTAATCAACCAGAAGAATCTTTATACCCAAGTACTTTCCAAGATAGTACTGGTCAATTTTTAGATGGAAATTTCGATTATGAGATAAAGTTCAATAAAAATCAACTTCCTCCTGTTAGCCAATTTTGGTCATTAACAATGTATTTGTTTAAAAATGCGTTCTTAGTAGATAATGAGATTGACCGTTACTCTATTGGAGACCGTACAAAAGGACTATTTTACGATGAAGATGGTTCACTAACCATATATATACAAAATAAATCACCTAAAGATAAAAATAAAATATCAAACTGGCTACCAGCACCTAAAGATAAATTTTACATGACACTAAGATTATATGGCCCAAGTAAAGATGCCATTTTAGGTAAATGGCTACCTCCAGTTGTTACTAGAGTAAACCAATAAATTTGTTAATATTTAAAAGGAGTTATATTCATGAGTAATTTTGCTTATACTGAAAAATCAAAATGTGTTAATCCTAGATTAACAGAGCATTCTAAAACAATGGAACAAAAAATTTATAAAACAGGCGAAAATGTATATAGTGCAGTTGGTTTTGGATTATCTTATCCTGTAATGATTGAAGGCACTGATGGAATTATAATTATTGACCCAGGTGAAACTATTGAAATGATGGAAGAAATCATGAAGCATTTTCGTAAGATTACTGATAAACCCATTAAAGCTGTCATAATCTCTCATAATCATGGTGACCACTGGGGTGGTATGAGTGTTTGTGTAAATCAAGAACAAAGCCAAAATAAAGAAGTTCTAGTTATTGTTGATGAAACATTTATAAAACACTTCTCTCAAGCTAGTGGAGAACTACTAGATATTAGAATGGGAAGAGCTGTTTGGATGTATGGCTCTATACTTCCTAAAGGAGAACATGGTTATGTTAATTTAGGATGTGGACCAGTTTTATCAAAAGGTTCTAATAAATTTATTGAACCAAATACATTTTCATCTGTTGAAGATGGATTACAGATAACTATATCAGGAGTTGATTTAGAACTATTCCACTGTGAAGCTGAGACAGAAGATGCTATGTGTATATTTTTACCTAATGAGAAGATAATGTTTGTTGGAGATGCTGTCCAAGGTGAAATATTCCCCAATATATATACTGTTAGAGGTACTGTCCGCGATGCCAAGAAATGGTACACAGGGATTGATAAAATTCGTGAATATCAACCACATCATTTAGTTGGAACTCATATGAGACCCTTACATGGTAAAGATGAATGTAATTCCCTTCTAACAGATTATAGAGATGCCATACAATATACTCATGACCAAGCTGTTAGACTTATAAATATGGGTTATACTCCTGATTATGCACTAAATGAGTTAGGAAAACTTCCTCCTCATCTATTTCAAAGAGAGCGTTTAGGTGAATTTTATGGAACATTTAAGCAGGGAGTTAAAGCTGTCTACGACCAATATATAGGTTGGTTCAATGGTGAGGCAAGTAAATTAAATCCGATTTATCCTAAAGATTCAGCTAAAAAATATGTGAAAATTATGGGTGGCCGTGAAATAATATTAGCTGAGGCTAAGAAAGCTATTGATGAAAAAGACTATGAATGGGCTACGGAGATATTAAATTATCCTATACGTATAGATAACAATGATATGGAAGCAAGAAGGCTTAAAGCAACTGCTATTCGCATGCTTGGGTACCAAACAGAAAATGCTACTTGGCGTAATTGGTATTTGACTAGTGCTCTTGCATTAGATGGAGGTTTTGAGCAGATAGTAAATCAAGTTGGAGCCAATGCTGGATTTCCTCCATTTTCAAACTCATTTATAGGACTAACATCCAAAGCCATGTTTGAATCTTTTAAGGTTAAATTAAATGGCCCTAAATGTTCTGATGTTCATATGACACTATTAGCATGTGTGACTGATACTAATGAAACATTTAAGCTAGAGCTACGTAGAGGGATTGTTGAAATACATAATCAGGATAGTTATGTAAAAGCTGATGTTTCAATTGATGCTTCTAAAGAGATTTGGGCAAAACTAATTACAAAAGAAATCACAATTACCCAAACTATTGAAAATGGTTTAGTACAATGTGATGACCCTAAAAGAGCTCAAGAGTATTTAGACTTATTTGATAATTTTACACCATTTGTAAATATGCCATTTTGGCTGCAATAATTTTTAAAATACCTATTTTGAATTTGTTAATTCAAAATAGGTATTTTATTATGATTTTAATTTGATTTTGTATTTTATAGATTATATCTACTTCTTAGACATTGTATCTACTTCATATATGTATCTATTAAGTATAGCTTCTAGCATTTCTTGTCTTCCAGACTTGTTCTTTATAAGTGGCATTTGTAATGCATAAGTTTCTAATTCTTTAAATCCAACCTTACCATCTACTATATCTTTACCTATACCTTCACTAAAGCTAGAGTATCTTTCTTTAGTAAAGTTCTCAAATACCCCATCTTCCAATAATTTATAAGCTACTAATAATCCCTTTGCAAATGTATCCATACCTGCAATATATGCTAGGAATAAGTCTTCTACTTCAAAAGATGCTCTTCTTACTTTAGAATCGAAATTGAAGCCTCCTGGAGCTATTCCTCCTTGCTTTAATACTTCATACATAGCAAGTGTTGCATCGTATATATTTGTTGGAAATTGGTCTGTATCCCACCCTAATAATAAGTCTCCTTGATTTGCATCTATACTTCCTAAAACATCATTTATTCTTGCCATATTTAACTCATGTTGGAAAGTATGACCTGCAAGTGTAGCATGGTTTGCTTCTATATTCATTTTAAAGTATTTATCTAAATTATACTTTCTTAAGAATCCTAAAACAGTAGCAGTATCAAAATCATATTGATGTTTAGTAGGCTCTTTTGGCTTAGGTTCTATTAAAAATTGTCCAGTAAATCCTATTTCTTTAGCATAATCTAAAGCCATTTGTAGAAATCTTGCAAAGTTGTCCATTTCAAGTTCTGTATTAGTGTTAAGTAAAGTTTCATAACCTTCTCTTCCACCCCAGAATACAAAGTTTTCTCCTCCTAAATACTTAGTTATTTCCATAGCTTTCTTAACTTGAGCTGCTGCATAAGCATAAACATTAGCATTACATGTTGTAGATGCCCCATGAACAAATCTTGGGTTTCCAAACATATTAGCAGTTCCCCATAATAACTTTATACCTGTTTCTTTCATCTTAACTTTTATGTATTCAACTATTTCATCTAATATCTTATTTGTTTCTTCTAAATCTTTTCCTTCTGGAGCTATGTCTCTGTCATGAAAACAGAAATATTCAATTCCCATCTTAGACATAAATTCAAACCCTGCATTAACTTTAATCTTTGCAATTTCAATTGGGTCTGTTATATTATTCCAAGGTCTATCTACTGTACCTACTCCAAATGGGTCATTACCTTCTCCACATAAAGTATGCCAATAACTCATTGCAAATCTTAAGTGTTCTTTCATAGTTTTATTGCCTACTACTTGTTCAGGATTGTAGTATCTAAATGCTAACTCATTGTTAGATTGTAGACCTTCAAATTTTATCTGTCCTATTCCTTTAAATATTTCACTCATTTTATATCCTCCTAATATTTTACACATATGATGTATGTAATATTTTTTTATTTAAAACTATCTTTTATATTCATTTATAAGCTATTTTTATTACTCTTATTTAAAGTTCACTACTTCATCTAATAATTTAAAGTCATCTTTTAAAGAATTATATATCTTTTTATACAAGCTATGATATTTCTTGTATATATCTATATTTTGATTGATTGGCTCTAATTTAGTTGAAGTTTTTATTATAACCTCACAAGCTTTTTGGACACTTTCGTATATTCCAGCTCCTACTAATGCAAGAATTGCAACTCCTAGAGCTGGTCCTTCACTTGAATTTATAGTATATACATCTTGATTAAACATATCCGCTTGCATCTGTCTCCATACTTTACTTTTAGCTCCTCCACCTGAGGCTCTTACTTCATTGACTTCTATATTAAGTTTTTCTATTATACCCATACAATCTTTTAGACTATATGAAACTCCCTCCATAATTGACCTTGCCATTTCTTTTTTAGAATGTATTGGAGATAATCCAAAGAATACTCCTCTTGCATAAGGGTCAAGATGAGGAGTTCTCTCCCCCATCATGTATGGCAGGTAAAGTAATCCATTACATCCTGTTGGTACTTGGCTTACTTGACTATTTATAATTTCATATACATCTCTACCTAAAGAGTTTGATACTTCCAATTCACTTTGGCAAAAATTATCTTTAAACCATTTTAATGACAATCCAGCTCCTTGAGTAACTCCCATAACATGCCATGTATTTGGTATTGCATGACAAAAAGTATGAACTCTACCTTCCTTATCAATTTTCGGTTCTTTTGTATATGCAAAGACTACACCTGATGTACCAATAGTAGATGAAACTATTCCATCTTTAACTATTCCATTTCCTATAGCTCCTGCTGCTTGGTCTCCAGCCCCACCTACAACTATTGTTCCTTCTTTAAGCCCTGTTAAGTTTTCTACTTCCCTAGTCACATACCCTGTAATTTCTTGAGATTCATAAACTTTACCTAAAAGGCTTTTATCTATGTTTAACTTTTCTAGTACTTCATCGCTCCAATTTCTTTTTCTTATATCAAGTAATTGCATACCACTTGCATCTGATACTTCTGTAGCATATTCACCTGTCAATTTGTATCTTATATAATCTTTTGGAAGAAGTATTTTATTAGTATTTTCATAAATGTCAGGCTCGTTATTTCTAACCCATAATATCTTCGATGCTGTAAATCCTGTAAGCGCTGGATTAGCAGTTATTTCAATCAATCTTTCTTTACCTACTAAATCAGTTATCTCTTCACATTCTTTTACTGTACGTTGGTCACACCATATTATAGAGTTTCTTAGAGTATTTCCTTCTTTATCTAGCATAACTAAACCATGCATCTGACCAGATAATCCAATTCCTTTTATACATTCACTACTTATATTTGAACTTTGAACTACATGTCTTATGGATTCAACTACTGCTTCCCACCAATCATTTGCATCCTGTTCTGCCCAACCTGCTTTCTTTTGTATAAGAGGATATTCATATGTACAACTTTTTATAGTATTTCCTAGTTTATCAAATAAGACTGTCTTAGTACCTGATGTACCAATATCCACACCTAATACATACTCCAACTTCATCCCTCCTTGAGACATCACTTCATAATTATCGTTTTCCTAATTCAATTTTTTTATATTTTAGGCATATTTTACTTGCTTTATTTTTGTTAGTATATTAAACTAACTTATGAACTAATAATAAAATATTTAATTATCTTTGTCAATGCAAAATAACCTTTTATTTTTGTCTGAAAAGTATTACAATATTATTTTAAGGAGGAATATCAAATTGGTTACTGATAAATACACGATTCGAGAAATGAATGAAAGATTGGTACTTGAACAAATTATAAAGAATGGTCCTATTTCTAGAGCAAGTATAGCCTCTTCTATAGGATTAAATAAAGCAACTATATCTGCTATTACCAAAAAACTTATCGATGAGTCTTTGATTCATGAAATAGGAATTGGAAATAGTACCCATAGTGGTGGAAGAAAACCCATACTTTTAGTATTCAATAAATGTGCGGGAATTTCTTTAAGTATGGATATTGGATATGACTATATATTTTCTTCTCTATCTTACTTAGATGGAACTATTATAAAATCTAAGAAATTAACAGATATACAAGTCAATAAAGATAACGTTATACAATTGATAGATGAAATTATAGATAGTTATAACATGTCCAAAATAGACACTCCTTATAATGTAATAGGGCTAACTTTAGCTATACATGGGATTACTTGTGAAAATAATATATTATTCACTCCATATTATAATCTCAATGAGATTGATTTATATGGTATCCTAAGTAAAAAATACAACTTCCCTATTCATATAGAAAACGAAGCAAACTTAACAGCTTTAGCTGAGAGTACTTTTTCAACTGTACATAATTCACTACTTAGTCTTAGTATTCACAGTGGATTTGGTTCAGGCATTATAATAAACAATAAATTATATAGTGGTAGAAATGGTATGAGTGGTGAAATTGGTCATACTATTATCATGCCTAATGGTAAACTATGTCCTTGTGGAAACCGTGGCTGTTTAGAACAATATTGCTCAGAGAAAAAAGTATTTGAACAGATTTGTTCTTTAGAAAATATGTCTAAAATAGATTCTGATATGGTAAAACGATTATACTATGAAGATAATCAGAATACTAAAAAAGTTATCCATGAATTTTGTAGTTACCTATCGCTAGCTATAAACAATGCTATTGCAACTTATGCTCCTGAGATAATATATTTAAATAGCCAAATAATCAGAAATATACCTGAAATATTAGAGATTACAAAAGATATGCTGGTTAGCTCTTTTAACAAAGGTATAAATATAGAAATTTCATCATTAGGTTCTGAGGCATCTCTATATGGTGGTTCTGCTGTAAATATTAAAAGCTTCTTAAATATACAAAACCTAACTTTGATGAATGAAATAAATGATAAAATAGCTGTGCTATAATATTGAATAATCTGAGAACTAGCTTATTTAAGCTAGTTACATTTTTTAATATCTAAGTGAATCTATCTATTACTTTTGCTACAATTGTAATGGAACATAAAAAAATATAACTACATCTAAATCAACCTTTACAACAGATGAATCACTTCATAAGTCACTTTATTTAATAGCTTCGATATTATATATAAGTGAATTCAAAGTTTTAGAAACTGACCTAAATTATTAAATCAATCAAATATTCATCTTAATTAAATATTAGTTATAGTAATTATGAAAGTCAAAAAAGTTAAGAATATCTTAAGACATGTACTATTTTTATAAAAATAAAAATAAGCTTAAATAAGGGTTATGACTATATAGCCATAACCCCTTTAAACTGTACATTCTAAAATTAAATTTATTCTGGTACTTACACAAAATTATTTGTATTCTTTTTCTTATACGTTATATATTAATTAAATCTTAACATTATCTACTCATCATCAGATAATAAACTTGTTGTTGGCTCAACAATAGAAATATTATCTTTACCTATTTGCTCTAATTTTACTGCTAATTCTTTTGCATCTGAAAAAGCTGATTCAACAACCATACCTAAATTTAGTCCTGAAATAATCTTAATTCTGCTATCACTACTAGCCTCTAATAAAGCTGCATTGCATGGAGTTCCACCTAGTAAATCCACCATTATAACTATTTCTGAACTTTCCTTATATACTTCCAAGGCTTTCTTAAGTTTTTTTATTGTTCCTTCAATTCCATCATCTTGTTTCATATTTACAGTAGGATAATCTATAGAATTTCCTATTATCATTTTTGCAGAATTTAATACTTCTTCAGCCATATTTCCATGACTCATTAAAATAATACTATTCATTTTAATACACCTCTCTAAATCTATAAAATGTCTACAAGATAAGTTTTCTTATCATCAGGTGTCATTATAGTTGTTATTTCAATACCTTCATCTAAAAGTTTTTTGAATGCTTCTTTCTCTTCCTCTGTAACACTGATATTAGGTTTTAATACTGTTGTATCTTTTCTACTTGACATATTTCCTACATTTATATTATGTATTTTTAATCCAGCCTCTACAAATGGAATAAGGTCGACAGGAGACTTGACAATTAATAATACATTTTGTCCTTCATACTTCCCAGCAGTAATATTTTTTATAGCAGTTTCTTCTGTAATTATAGATGATGCTATTCCAGCAGGTGTAGCCATTCTTAGAACTTGTTTTTGAACAGAATTATTAGCTACTGCATCATTTACTACCATTAATCTTGTAACACCTAATTTATTGCTCCACATAGTTGCAACTTGACCATGGATTAAACGGTCATCTATACGAATATTTTTAATACCTTTCATTTCCATATCTAATATCACCCTTTCCTTATTTTAAAATACCTAATGCATATAAAATTATTGAAACAACCATTACACCTAAAATTAAGTATATAGGCTTTACATTCTTTTTAAGAGCCCAATACACAACTAAAACTAAAATTGCAGGAACTAGTCCAGGCATAATTTGGTCTAATATTTCTTGACCTTTCATTGTAAAGTCGCCTTGTTGAAAATTCAAAGCAACATTAGCTTTTACTACAGATGGTATTAATGCACCTACCACCATTAATCCTAAAATAGATGTACTTTCAGTTAAAATCTTCAAACTTTTTTCAATTGAAGATATTAGCTTAGTACCTGATGTATATCCAGCATTAAATAATGGTATACTTAATAATTTTAATGCTACACTCACTGCAATCCATAGCAGGATTCCAAATGGACTTCCATCTATCGCCATATTAGCTGCTATTGCTCCAAAAATTGTCCATGGAATAACAACAAATAAACTATCTCCTAAACCTGCTACTGGTCCCATCAATCCTGTTTTAATTGAAGTAACAGCCTCTTCAGTATCTTCACTTGATAATTCCTCCATAGCTACATTAATACCCAAAATATAAGGTGCAACCCATGGATTCGTATTAAAAAATTGTAAATGATTTAATACAGCATTTTGAAGTTTCTCTGGATTATCTTTGTATACTACCTTTAAAAATGGCAGCACTGCATAACAATATGCTAAAGCTTGCATCTTCTCGTAATTTGAAGAGACAGAACTCGTGAAAAACCAACGCCATAAAACACTTTTTTTAACTTTTTCATTTGATTTATTTACTGATACATTATCACTCATCTTCATCCATACCTCCTACCACAGTATAATGTTGTGCTTGATTTTCTACATTCTTTTTGTAAATTATAAGTGCAATTGCTCCTCCAATTAAAGCTACACCTAACAATGGTACTTTCATATATACTGCTAAAACAAAACCAATTACTAAATAACTAAAATACTCTTTAGCAGGAAGGTATCTAAGTAATAATCCTATTCCTACTGCTGGAAGTAATCCTCCAGCTACTGTTAAACCACCTGTTAACCATTCAGGTGTATATTTTAAAATTGTGTTAATTAAAGAAGGTCCAAATATTACAGATAGAGCAACTGGAATTCCTGTTGTAGCTGCTGTTAGTAATACTCCTAACATTTGCATATATGTTATATTTTTATAATTTCCTTTTCTAGCTCCATCTTCTGCTTTATGAACTAGCCATATACCAATAGTATTTCTAAGAACATCTAATTGTACCATCAATAAAGCAACTGGAATACCTATAGAGATTCCTACAGATGCGTCTTGTTTAGTTGTAATAGTTATAAATGTTGCTACTATACTTGCTGTCTGATAATCAGGTATTGATGCTCCACCAAAATTACTAATACCTAATGATAATAGTTGTAGTGTACCTCCGATATATAAACCTGTGTTTATATCACCTAAGATAAGACCAGTAATAAAACCTGCTGTTACTGGTTGATATGTTCCAAACATTGTTGAATTTTTTTCATAGTTTATAAAAAATCCATATACTACTATTAATAATAATTGCCATAATTGTGGTTCCATTATGATTTCACCTCACTCAAAATATTTTTTAACTCTTCAAAGTTATACTTAGAATTTTGCTTTAAGAATATAGGAATTTCTTCAAGAGGGTATTCAATTTCATAAACTTTTCCACCTTCATAACTAACCCCACTAAAGATATTTTCCCATGTATATCCTTTTGGCAAATATACTTTTCTACTTCTATCTTTATAATTCATTATTGGAGCAACCAAGATTTCATCTCCAAGCATATATGTATTATCAATCTCCCAAGCTTTATCATCTTCAGGAAATTCATAAAATAAAGTTCTCATAACTGGTGTTCCTTCTTCATGAGCTTCTTTCATCAATTTTGATAAATAAGTTTTTATACTTTCTCTAATTCTGATAAACTTTGTAAGAATTGTTTCAACTTCTTCACCATAAGACCATATCTCATTAGGAGCTCCAGTTACCATTGAACCTCCACCTTTATTTGATAATGGTTTGCTATGAGGTAATCTATCTCCATGCATTCTCAAAATTGGTGAAAAAGTAGCATATTGAAACCATCTTACCATAAGCTCTCTAAATTCTGGGTCTTTAGGATTTCCTCCATGGAAACCTCCAATATCTGTAGTCCACCATGGTATACCTGCTAGTCCCATATTTAATCCTGTATTTACTTGATTATTAAAAGCTTCAAAACTAGAATCAATATCACCAGACCATACCAAAGCTCCATACTTTTGAGCTCCTGCCCAAGCCCCTCTTACAAGAGTTACAACAGACTCTGTATCATCATGTAAACCATGATAAATCATTTTTAAATAATCAATAGGATAAATATTACCACAACTTAAAACATTTCCTTTTTTATATCTATAGTTATCAAAATCATAAACAGAATATCCAGGTTCAGCTACATCTAACCAATAATAATTAATTCCAAGTTGTTTATAATTCTTATCTATTCTATCCCAAACATAGTCCCTTGCGTTTCTGTTTGTCATGTCTACAAATACTGTATTTCCTTGAATTTGCATTGTCATTCTGACACCACGATTAACATTAACTAGATAACCATTTTCTAAATAATCATTGTAATTTTCTGCATCACTTTGAACTGTAGGCCATACAGATACCATTGGCTCTACTGAATACTCTTCTTTTAGTTTCCTAACTAATTCTTTAGGATTTTTCCAATAATCTAGGTCAAATTTATATTCACCTTGCTTAGGCCAATGAAAATAATCAATTGCAATTGATGAAAGTTTAATTCCTCTTTTAGAGTATTCTTCCACAACATCTAAAACTTCTTCTGAAGTTCTATATCTTAATTTACTTTGCCATAGCCCCAAAAGGTTTTCAGGCATCATAGGGACAGTCCCTGTGACTTGAGAATAATTTTTGTTTAACTCTTTTGGACTTTCTCCGCAAGTAATCCAATAATCTATAAATTTTGTAGAAAACATCTTCCATTCTGTCATATTTTTGGCAAAAGACACTTTTCCAATCCCTGGATTATTCCATAAAAATCCATAACCCAAACTAGAAATATAAAAAGGAACTGATATTTGAGAATTTCTTTGAGCCAATTCCAGTACAGTATTCTTTAAATCTAAAAATTTATGTTGATATTGTCCCATTCCAAAAACCTTTTCAGAAGGCTCAGACTCAAATCTAGTAGTTACTTCAAAATCACCATTGTAACTTGGTCGATATTCTCTTGATTTTAATTTAAGAGTAGAGTTAAAATCTTTGGTAATTTCAATTGTACCTACATCTTCTCCACCATCATCATGTTTTACAGCTCTTAATCGGATATACTCTTTCAATAATATTTCATTTTTATCATTGTAAAAAGTAATTCTATCTCTATGGTCTAAGACAGCCTTTATTTTCCCATTTTTAATGACTACACTACCATCTTCATTTTTATTAATTATAATATCGTCTTTATTTAACTTAGGTTTTTCGTCAAGAGCATAGTTTTCGTCAACAAAATTTTGGTCTACAAATGACCTGATACGTAAAGAATTTTTTCCCCATGCTTCTATTCGCAATAGTTCATTGTCAAATCTTTTTTCAATATAATCTTCAAATATTCTTACCACAGCCACCCTCCTAAATAGATGATATAGTGTTATATTTAATGTACTGTTAGGTCAACTACTCTAATATATGAGTTGATGTAAATGACTTTATACCATCATTTATTTGTACATTAAACTAACTTACCAATAATATACTTTATTTGACTCCATTTGTCAATCGTTTTCCATAATTTAACGTAATTTTCCAATTTGATAAAAGATAATACTTTTTAATGTCTTAAATTTATTTTAATTTATATTTTTTTAGTTTCTCATAATTAGAAAGTATAACAAATCATATATTTCTAGTAGTCTTTTTATTGTACTGACCCATATGTATTAAATCATTCTATAATAGCAATGGATATAATTTGAATTTGTTAGTAATTTGATTAATTCATACATATTTTTGATATAATTGATAGATTTTATGGCGAAACAAAAGATACTAGCTTTACTAAACTAGTATCTTCAAGAGTTTTATTCTTTTAATTTTAAAATTACTACAAATTTAATTTATATAAATAATCATTTTATAAATTCATTTATATCATTATAGGTATTCAATACTCTTTTAATAGTAAATAGTTATCATACTATCTAAAAATATATTTATTTTCCTTCTTCAGCTTCATTAAATCCAACTATTGGTATATTCAAGTTGTATTCATTAAGTAATTTTTCTAACTCTTCTATAAAAATTCCTTTGCCATTTACTAATTGTACATCATTTATTTTATTCTTCAAATCAGTACAACCACACAATTCACCAAACCATTTTTCAGAACTACAAGTCTTATTATAACCACAACTTGGGCTACCATCTATTGCTATAATACTTTTTATATTGTAATTATTTTTTAAGTATTCATCAAACTGCATTATATAAGGTACTAACATTTGTCTACATTGTTGTCTAAAAAAACTATTATCAAACTGTTCTTTTACATGCCCCCACCTATTTATTCCATACATAATTATCTCTGGACATGGTAGTTGAATTAGTCCATATCCATTATTTATTAAATTTACTGCTATATTTTGTGCACCTTTAAATTCTGATGAACCCTCTACTTTGGAGTTACAGTTTAATATACAATGACATACCACTACTATCTCTCTATTTCTTTTCATAATAATCTCCTTAGTTATTCTTAATTTTAATAATACTACATATTTTGCTAATTATATTATTTATTTGCTCTATATTTGTAATATTCTATATAGAAATATACAATTAGTAATCTTTTATAATCTATAATATGATAAATGTATACATTTTTTAGGAGGTATTATAATTGAATACTAAAAAAATCACATTTTCTTCAATGTGTATAGTCATTAACATTGTATTAGGTATATTTATATCTATGATAAACATACCATTATTATTTTTAGATACAGTTGGTACTGTACTTGGGGCTGTTGTCTTAGGTCCTTTTTGGGGTGCTCTTATTGGTGGATGTACAAATTTAGTTTTAGGTGTTATATCAGGACCTACAAATATTCCTTTTGCCCTTGTAAACATTGCTCTTGGTCTTATTGTTGGTTATGTTTCTAAGAAAAAAGGTTTTGATTATAAAAAGGCTATTATCACAGGAATAATTTTAGCTATTGTTTGTCCTTTAATTGGTACTCCTATTTCAGTTTTATTGTTTGGTGGCTTGAGTGGAAGTGGTGCTGATTTATTGGTTGGTTTTTTAGTTCAGTCTGGGCAGGAGATATTTACTGCTGCATTCTTTCCAAGAATTCTAAGCAATATAGTTGACAAGCCTTTATCTTGCATTATGGTTGTATATTTTATAAGTAAAATGCCTAAAGGTTTTATAAGTCAATATCGTAGAAATACGTCTAGTTCGTCTTAATGAAGTATTTGTACATATGATTTATTAATAAAGTCATAGATTTATTTTTGTATAATATTTTTTATTAGACCTTAATATTAAAAATTTAATTAGATAGTATTTAAATTAATTTAATTATCTAATTTATTACCAAAAAAGAGATATTGCAGAAAAATTCAATATCTCTTTTTGTATATCTATGTTATACATATTCAATTGTTTATTTTAATCTACTATTAAACTATAAATTTAGTCTTTATACTTGTTAGGATTATTTGACTTATCTACAAAATCCTTTCTACATTCTAATACAATTATAACTTTAAAACTTGTATAATATGTTTTAACTAGATTTATCTAGATACTTGAAGAACTAGTTATTTAGTTAAATAAATATACACTAAATCTTCTCTATTTTATTTCTTAATTTTTCTGTAATTGTATATAACTTTATCTCAAATGTTCATAAAATTATTTTCTTTTATTAACACTCTACTGTTCCTAGTGCTTTTCCTACACATCCACAAACTTCCATTCTACTCTTAACAAACTCTTTAACTGAATCTAAACCTTTTTTACCATACTTCTTAGGGTCAATCACTTCTGGGTCAGAATTAAGTACATCCTTAACTCCATTACTATAAGCAATTCTTAATTCTGTTGCATAATTAACCTTACAAATTCCTCTTTTTATAGATTCTTTAATCATCTCATCTGGTATTCCAGACCCACCATGTAACACTAATGGAACTGATACCACTTCTCTAATCTCAGATAATCTATCTAAATCAAGCTTTGGTTCTCCTTTATATAGACCATGTGCTGTACCTATTGCTACTGCTAGAGATGATACTCCCGTTCTCTCTACAAACTCTTTTGCTTCTAATGGGTCTGTGTATGCTCCACCATCTCCACCATCTAAGTCGTCTTCCTTACCTCCAACTTTACCTAATTCAGCTTCAACAGGTATATCTGAAGGCATACATGCATCTACAACAGATTTGGATATTGAAATATTATCTTCATAACTTTCATGAGAACCATCAATCATAATAGAAGTATATCCAACTCTAAGTGCTTGCATAGCTAGTTCAAAACTTGAACCGTGGTCTAAGTGCATTGCTACAGGGATACTTGCCTTTTCTGATGCTACCTTTACATTTGCTAAATAATATTCTAGCCCTGCATACTTTATTGTTGAAGGTGTTGTTTGTAGTATTACAGGTGATTTAAGTTCCTCAGCTGCCTCTATTACTGCCATAACCATCTCCATATTTTCAACATTAAATGCACCCACTGCATAATGTCCTTCTTGTGCATCTAATAATATTTGTTTAGTTGTCACTAATGCCATAATTCATCCTCCTATATACTTATACTGATTTCTTCATTATTCAATTTTGATACTATTTCTCTACTTGTCTTACTATTTAGTAACTCATTTAAAAATTCTTCATGCATTAACTTTGAAGATAGTTGAGATAATGTCTTTAAGTGTAAATTATCACCATTATCTGTCGCTGCTATCATAAATATAATATGTACTAGACTTCCATCCTCTGATTCAAAATCAAAACCTTCTTTTGATATACCTACTGCTACACGTGGTATTTTTACTGCATCTGTTTTTGCGTGTGGTATCGCTATCCCCATACCAAAGCCTGTAGACGATATTTCTTCTCTCTTATAAATTTCTTTTTTAAATTTATTCTTATCTGAAAGAATACCTGATTTATCAAGTATTTCAACCATCTCATCAATTACATCTGCTTTCTTTTTTCCTTTAACATTTAAAACTACTGTTTCTTCATCATATAAAGTTATGCCATTAGATACGTTTTCCAATCTTGTAATGTTATCTGTGCTTTTATGTCTATTTTCATCTTTGATTTCAGTTGTATTTTCTGTAGTAGTTTTGTTATCTACTACTTTAGGTGTAACCAACATATAAAGTATGGCTCCTACTAATGAACCTAACAATATACACCCTACCCATAAAAGTGGCTTATTGACTAATCCTAGAACCAGAAATCCTCCATGTGGAGCTGGTACTTCTATTTTCATTATATAAGTTAAAATTGCTGATATTGATGAACCAATCATAAGTACTGGCAACACTTTTAATGGATTCTTTGCTGCAAAAGGTATTGCTCCTTCTGTTATGTGAGTACTACCTAGTATATAGTTAATTAACCCTGCTGCTCTATCTTCTTCTGTAAATCTATTTTTAAATAAAGTAGATGCTATTGCTATTACTAGTGGTGGTGTTATACAAGCTGCAGATACACCTGCCATAAATAAATAGTTTCCTTGTCCTAGAAGCATAGTTCCAGTTACATATGCTGCTTTATTTACTGGTCCTCCCATATCAAATGCTGACATACAA
The DNA here is from genome assembly GCA_012955965.1 of Clostridioides difficile. Taxonomy (GTDB): domain Bacteria; phylum Bacillota; class Clostridia; order Peptostreptococcales; family Peptostreptococcaceae; genus Clostridioides; species Clostridioides difficile_G. Next base: position 62,228 of record JABBZI010000017.1, on the reverse strand, counting down.
CCTATTACGATTCCTAATATTATAGGACTTGAGTTTTGTAACCCTGAAAGGAAGCTCATCATAGCATTGTTAAGTGCTGAACATGGCCCTCCAAGTAATAACATAACTATACCAACAAAACCTACACTGACTATAGGAATTATAAAAATTGATTTAAGACCTTCTAACTGTCTTGGTAATTTTCTTAATATATGTACAAATAAATTTACTAAGTAACCTGCTAAAAATCCTGCTATAATTCCACCTAAAAATCCTGAACCTGTGTCAAATGATATCATTCCTCCAACAAGACCTGCTAACATACCAGGTCTTCCTGATATAGATTGAGCTATAAACGCTGCTAATACAGGAACCATCAAATTCATAGAATATCCACCAACAGATTTTAATGTAGCTGCTATCTGATTATACTGTTCTGAATTTGGGTCAAATGAATAAATACCCCACAAAAATGATATGGCAGTTAGTACTCCACCTGCTACTACTAAAGGTAACATATGGGATACACCATTCATTAAGTCCTTATATAACTTTTGACCAAATGATAAATTACCTTCTTCTTTAAGTTTGCTACTTGATGTACTTCCTTTTCTAATAGGTACTTTCTCATCAATGCACCTTTGTATAAGCTCACTAGCTTTGTGTATGCCTTCTTTGACAGGTACTTCTATTACTGGCTTTCCATTGAATCTATCCATATCAACGTTTTTATCACAAGCCACTATTATTGCATCTGCCATTTCGATATCTTTTGCTGTTAGTTTATTTTCTACTCCTATAGCTCCATTCGTTTCAACTTTTATATCACAACCTAATTCTTTGGCAGCTTTTTTTAGTGCTTCTTCTGCCATAAAAGTATGAGCTATCCCAGTTGGGCAACCTGTTACACCTAAAATCATCCTCTTACCCATTTCTATACCACCTTTCTAACTTTTATATTTTTTATATAATCTTCTACATTTTCCAAATTACCTATACCATTACTTTCAGCTACACTTGCTCCTGTTGCTGATGACCTTTTTAATGCATTTTCAATATCTTCTTGATTTTCCAACCATATACTCAAAAAAGCAGCCAATGCAGAGTCTCCTGCACAAGCAGAGCTAACAACTGTAACAGGTTGAGTACTAGCATAATAAATTGATTTTCCATTATAAAAATAAGAACCTTTTTCCCCTAAGGTTAATAAGATATTTTGAGCACCTTTCAAGTGTAGTAACTTAAGTACATCTTTAATATCTTCTTCATCTCTTACAATAATTCCAAATATATCTTTGATTTCTTCATCATTTGGTTTTATCAAATATGGATTATATTGTAGTAATTCCTTTAACTTTGGTGAACTTATATCCAGTATTATTTTTATATTTTTATTTTTACAAATCCTAAATATATCTTCATAGTAATTATCATCAATTCCAGGTGGCAGACTACCACTTATTGATAGATGACTTATATCTTCTAAAGACTCTATCTTCTCCAACATATCTAGTTTTTGTTTTTCATTTACATATGAGCCAGAGTTAACAAACTTAAACTCATCACTTCCATCATTTAAAAATATATTTATACGAGTCGTATCTTCTACCCAAGTTGGTAATACATCAAACCCTCTCTTTTCACTTTCTTCAACTATATATCTTCCTGAGAATCCTCCAAAAAAACCTAATATCTTAGATTCTATACCATAATGACCTAGTACAAATGATACATTTAGACCTTTTCCATTAGGAGAATATATAGCATTCGATGTACGATTTACTAATTTACTCTTTATACCATTAGTAGATATATTCATGTCTATTGCAGGATTCGTAGTTAATGTATATATCATTGTCTTCCCCCTTGTTTCTGTTGTTTATGTTTTCATTATAATAAAAAAGTCTATGAAAATCTTTTCACAAATAGAAAATCGATTTTCATAGACTTTTAAATTTAATTCTCAGAATTATTATATCTAACCATATAGTCTATAATTATCCTAGATATAATATACAAGGGTAACCTAGATGATACTTCATATTCAGAAATAGATATATGCTCATGCTTATATCCTACAATATATAAATCTGAATGCTTTATAAGTTTTGCATTTTCACTACAACAACATGTTATAACTTTAGCTCCTCCTAAATTGGCATTTTGTGCTGACTCTACAAGTTCTACAGTGTTTCCATTCAATGAAAAAATAATTATAAGCTCATCTTTTTTTATTGATTTAGATTTTATTTTCATTATATTAGGGTCATTTATAAAGACCACATTGAAATCGAGCAGTTGCAACTTAAGACTAAACTCTTTTGCTACATATTCAGTAAGTCCTCTTGCTAAAATATATATCTTACTAGACTCGTTTATAGCTTTTATTATATTAATTAATGTAGTTAAAGATATTTGTTCTATAACCCTCTGTGCTTCAATAAAAGATTTATTTATTATATCTCCCATATTTTGTATGTCATCATTTTCATCTTTTACTGTTAGTCTATACCTAAGTTCATTAAATCCATTTAAGCCACATTTTCTAATTGCCCTTGAAACAGTTGCTGGAGATGAATATGTTTCATGAGCAATCTCTACTATAGATAATTCTGGCAATATTGACTCATTTTCATTTATAAATTTAATTATTTCAAGTTCTGTCTTAGTTAGATTTTCAGAATTACTTTTGTTTAGCTCAATTATCATATTTTTCTCTCCTTATATCTAAATTTATCAAATATTATATAAATAATCTATTACCTCTTAATTACTTATTTTTATACACAATTAAGATTTAGTCAATGTCTATTTATAATATCATGATTTTGTACTTCAATTCATTATATTATTATAATATTCTGTAATAAAAATAAATAGGCTATCACATTGAAAACACCTAAATTAATGTGTGACAGCTTTCTTTTTTTATCTAATTTTAATATGACTTATTTCTTGACTGTTGTACACTAGTTATAAGATTAAATATTTGTATTGTTGTCGCAGTCATATTATTACTTGCAATTTTTTTATCCATAGCCTCTTCTATTGTCATAGCTCTGTTTACTATAGAAAAATAAGCATCTATTCCCTCTTCATTACACTTAATTGCATCTTCAGTTGTTGCCCCAGCTAAACCTATTACTTTTACTCCATATTTTTTAGCTAATTTTGCAACTCCTATTGGTGCCTTACCCATGGCAGTTTGATTGTCTAATCTACCTTCTCCTGTTATTACAAAGTCTACATCTTGCAATTCATCCTCTAATTTAATTTCTTCTAATATTATTTTTATACCTGATTCTAGCTTTGAATTTAAGAATGCTAAAAAGGCAAATCCTAAGCCTCCTGCTGCTCCTACACCTTCTACATTAGCTATTTCTTTACCTAAGTCATCTTTGACTATATTAGAAAAATTTCTAAGCCCACTATCTAACTCTTCAATTATTTCTGGTGTTGCACCTTTTTGAGGTCCATATATGTATGTGGCTCCATTTTTTCCAAACAATGGATTGTTTACATCGCAGGCTATTTTAAAGTTACATTCATCTAATTCTTTTAGTCTATTATCTATTTTTATATGTCTTATTTTTTTTAGAACTTTTCCACCTAAACCTACTAATTTGTTATTCTCATCATAAAACTCAAATCCTAATGCTTGAAGCATACCCACTCCTGCATCATTGGTAGCACTTCCACCTAGACCTACTATAAAATTTCTATAACCCTTCTTTATTGCTTCCTTTATTATTTCTCCGACACCATAAGTTGTAGTGTACAAAGGATTTCTAAATTCTGTTGGCACTAATGTCAATCCTGATGCTTGAGCAATTTCTATTATTACAGTATTTGTGTCCTTTAATAATCCATATGTCGCATTTACTTTCTTAACTATTGGTCCAATAACTTCTGTAGTTACTTTTTCACCATTCATACCTTGAACTAAAGCATCTACAGTACCCTCACCACCATCAGCAAGTGGCAGTATCTTTACTTCTGCATCTTTTTCAACTTTTAATATTCCTCTTTTGATTGCGTTTGCTGCTTCAATTGAAGATAAACTCCCCTTAAATGAATCTATAGAGATTAATATTTTCATATTTATCTACTCCTTATTTTAATATACAATTTTATAAGACTAATTTTCCTTTTATTTTATACTCTATATTTCTTTGTATATAAATTATCCTATTTTTTCATTACAAAAAAGGTCAGATATATATGAAATAGATTTTATTCTTATAGAATTATTTACCTAATTATTATCATACATCTTTCTCTTTATATACCTAGAATTATTATAACATCCCTTAAATTCTATAATATTAATAAAAGAGGTATTACCAATTTTCAAGTAATACCTCTTTGTTTTATGTTTAATTTAAATTAATTTAAGTGATTTTTCTTAATCTCATCAAGTAGTCCATCTTCTAAATAAATTTCTAATGCACAACCCACCATTGCCTTTACCGCTTTATGAAGTTTATCATAAGCTTCCGTAGAATTTGCATAATTTAGAAACTCTTTTTCATGCACATATACCATTGGATTTATATCTAAAGCTATTTCTGTATACATAGTAGGACAAACTTGACTTACATTACCTATATCTGTAGAACCTACTGGTCCCTCTTTTCCCTCTAATATATCTGTTATGCCTGCTTCAATTAAATTATTTTTTGTTATATTTTGAAGTACTTTATTATTTATTATATTATCAAAAGAATTTTCAAAATATCTATAAGATAGCTTAGCTCCTGTCATTAATTCTGCACCTTTTGCACAGTTTATAACCTTTTTAGTCACTTCATCTAAATAACTTCTTTCAGCAGCTCTTACGAAAAACTTACAAGCTGCTTTTTCTGGAACTATATTCGGTGCTTCCCCTCCATTTGAAACTATGCCATGTATTCTAACATCTGATTTTACATGTTGTCTTAGAGCATTTATTCCAGCAAAAGTAAGTTGTACTGCATCCAAAGCATTAACTCCCATATGAGGATGACTAGCTGCATGTGCTGATACACCTTCAAAACTAAACTCTAATGAATCTATTGCTAAAGCCTTACAATTTATATTATTAAAAGCTTCTATATGCATCTGATAGCTTACATCAATATCGTCAAAAGCTCCTGCTTTAACTAAGTCACATTTTCCTCCTGTTGTTTCTTCAGCTGGTGTTCCTATTAGTACAATTTTTCCTTTAAAACTTTCTTTTAACTTGCTTAATACTATACAAGCCCCTAGTGTAGATGCCGCAATCCAGTTATGACCACAAGCATGACCTGGTTCTTTATCTTCTCCATATCCAGGAAGTGCATCATACTCAGCTAAAAATGCTATAGTAGGACCATCACTATCCCCTAGTTCTGCTCTAAAAGCAGTATCTATATTGCAGTATGGATAAGTTGTATCAAATCCATACTCTTTCATTTTCTCTACTAAATATTTTGATGATATATATTCTTCTTCCCCTAGCTCTGGGTTGTTGAATATAAAATCACATACTTCTTCAATTTGTTTTCCAAGTTCATTCTCTATATCATAAGCTCTTTTCTTTATACTCTCTATCATAACTTACCTCCTATTAAAATCCTAGATATAATCCTACTGTCAAAAATACCATTACAAGAATTGTTAATACTACCATTAGAGGAACTACGAATCTAACCCACTTTGACCAAGGAATATTAGCTACTGCTAGTGCTCCCATTAAAACACCTGATGTAGGTGTTATTAAGTTAGTTACACCTATACCAAATTGATACGCTGTAACTATCATTTGTCTAGATACATCTACTAAATCTCCAAGTGGTGCAAGTACAGGTATCGTAAGTGATGCAAGCCCTGATGCTGATGGTATTAAAAATGCTATTAATCCTTCTATTAAGAAAGTTAAATTTATAAATATAGTTTTTGGTAATCCATTTAATAAATTTGCTGCAGAATTTAAAATTGTATCTATTATAAATCCATTTTCTGCTATTATTACGATTCCACGTGCAAATGCTATACACAACCCTGCTGTCATTAAATCTCCTGCTCCACTTATAAATGAATTAACTATTTCATCTTGTTTAAGCCCTGATGCTATTCCAGATATTATACCTATGGCTGTAAATATCATTGCAATTTCAGCTATATACCATTCTAATCTTAAAACTCCAAATATCATAATTCCCATACCTATTACGAAAATTGCTATTACAATGGCTTCTCTTTTTGTAAATTCTTTTATAGTTGTATCACTATTAGTTATTGATTCTTGATTCAGTGATATATCATGTACTAAAGACTTTTTAGGGTCTTTTTTCACTCTATTAGCATACATCATAACAAATGCTATAGATATAGCCATATATATTATAAACATAACAACTCTAAACTCTATTCCAGAACCTGGTGCTATTTGTGACAATGCCTGTGCTATTCCTACAGAGAAAGGATTAGTAGTAGCCGCTCCAAATCCAGCTGTTGCCCCTATAAATACTGTTGCCACCGCGGTTAACGAATCATATCCCATGCTGGTCATAAGTGGAATAAATATCATATAAAAAGGTAATGTTTCTTCACTCATTCCAAAAGTTGTACCACCAAGACCAAATAAAATCATTGATATAGGTATTATTAAAAATTGAAACTTCTTCATTCTATTTACAGTATGTGCTATAATTGCTTCTATTGCACCTGTTTTGTTAACTATTCCAAAAGCTCCTCCAACTATCAAAACAAATCCAACGACTTCAGCTGCATCTATAAATCCATTTATAGGAGCTGAAAATACATCAGTAACACCTTGTGGATTTGATGGTGCTTTTTCATAAGTTCCAGCAACAACAACTGACCTTCCGTCTATATCTACCCTTTCAAAATTTCCACTTGGTACTATCCAAGTAAGAACTGCCATTACTACTATTAATAAGAATATTATAGTAAGTGTCTGCGGCATAGTAAACCTCTTCTTTTTTAAACTGCTCATTTGTATTCTCCCCACTTTTAAATTAAAATATTTTATTATTGCATCCCTTTTCTATCCTATTTTGTATAGATGTAAAAAAGCTCAACATGGATACATGTTGAGCTAAATGTGCTAAATACAACATACCTACATCTTCCCTTTATCTTATTTAAGATAGCTCTCCATCAAAATTCGGGATGATTTTGATGACAGTACTGTACCTATTAAATACAGTCCCAGCACTAGCTTTGGACACTAGCACTTCGGCAATTACTCCTTTTATATTGATTCATTGGCTTCCGGCCTCTTCAATATTAATCTTAGTAAATGCAACCTCTACCTCAATCTTTTTATTAGACGAGGTAATGCTTATTAAATTTTATTTATTGTAAATAATTGTAGCATAATATGTCGAGATTGTAAATATTTTCAATATAATAATACTCACATTTAATGACATTAACAAGTTTAATTAATACTATTCCAATATATAATCACAACCTTAGTTTTATGTTTGAAAATATATTTATTTTCTCTTCTTTCTATTACATTGTCTATATATTTATCCACCACTTCAACAAAATTAATATTTTTATTTAATTCAGCCTTAATTTTAAGATATATGTCTTCTATACTATCGAATTCAATTTCATTTTCTACGTCAATAAACTTTATATCTGCACATATATTCAAAGAATGTAGTATATTTGGAATATATATATAATCTGGACAAGTTCTATCCTTCTCTCCTAAAGCAATATATAAGTCATTAAATAATGGCTTTTGAATAGTTCTTACTATAATTACTTTTTCTTTAGCTAACTTATTCATTTTATTCAATGCATCTTTAATATTCCAAATTCTATAAAGAGAATTTACAGATAAAATGTAGTCACTACACTCAAAATTGACATCTTCCCATTTACCTTGTATTGTTTTTATATTGGTTATATTATGTCCTCTAATCTTTTCTTCAAGCATATCAAGCATATCTCTTGAAAAATCATTAGCAATTACAACTTTACATTTCTTAGAAAGTGGTATAGTGAATTTTCCTGTCCCTGCACCTATTTCTATAAGATTTTTTCCTTTCTCTATTAATTTATCAATAAAATCAAATACTTCTTTTGAATAATCATAAAGAGTTGGCTTATCATCATATTTATGAGATAATTTTTTAAAAAATAATCTTTCTACCTCATCATCAAAAGCTCTTTCCTTTGAATATCCTTCTTTACTTTCAATATATTCATGCCATTTTTTTTCGAAATCTATATCTTTGTAATACATGATTAATCACCCTTTCTAAAATGTTAAGATTAAGTTTTATCAACATAATAATTGATTAATTAAATACTTAGCTAAATGACTGGTGATTATATTCTAAAAGTTAATAAAATTCTCGATAAGCTCTTTAGTATAAGCATGCTTTGCACCTTTATATAATTCTTTTGAATCTATAATTTCAACTACTTTACCATTTAACATAACTGCAATTTCATCACTAAACTCCTTCACTAAGTCTATATCATGAGATATAAATAAATAGGTTATATTAAACTGTTTTTGAGCTTTCTTCAAGACTTGTACAACTTGAGCCTGAACAGATACATCTAACATTGATGTGGGCTCATCCAATATTATAAATTTAGGCTTTAATAAAAGTACTCTAGCTAAAGCAACTCTTTGTATTTGTCCTCCACTTACTTGATATGGGTATCTAGTTAAGATTTCCTCACTAAGTCCAACAAAACTTAAATATTCCCTTATAAGTTCTGTCGATTTATTCTTCTCATAGATTTTATGAATTTTTAATGGCTCTATAAGGCTATCATATATAGTTTTCTTAGGACTTAGAGCCGAATCTGGATGTTGAAATATTACTTGCATCTCTTTTCTTAAATTCCTCATCTTAGAAAAATTATAATTACTTATATCTCTACCATTAAAATAAATTTTGCCTCCATCAGATTTAACAAGTCTTAAAATAAGCCTTGATAAAGTTGATTTTCCACACCCACTTTCTCCCACAAGACCCAAAGTCTTTCCTTCTTCTATTTCAAATGATACGTCATCTACTGCCTTGACTATTTTCTTGTTAATTATTCCACTCCTAAACTCTTTGTAAAGATTACAAACTTTTATCATAAATTAAACACCTCACCTTTGAACCATTAACATCAAATAATACTGGCTCATAATCAGAACATGATTTTTTTGCAACTTTACATCTTGGAAAAAACCTACATCCTTTTGGTAAGTCTGTTAGACTTGGTGCTATTCCATCAATAGGCATTAATTTTTTACTTGGCTGTGAATCAATTAGACCTCTTGTATAAGGATGTAATGGATTGTTAAATACACTATCTTTGGAACCTTTTTCTATGATTTTACCTGCATACATAACCATAACTTCATCACAGAGTTTTTTAGCTAACATTAAATCATGTGTTATAAGTACCATGCTAACACCCATATTACTTCTTAAATCATAAAATACCTCATATACTTGTTTTCTTATTATGGCATCTAATCCTTTAGTTGGTTCATCTGCAATTATCCAGTTTGGTTTTAGTGCTGTCCCTATAGCTGCTAATGCCCTTTGACTCATTCCTCCACTTAGTTGGAAACCATAAGAATTATAGATTAAATCAGTATTTGAAAAAGAAAATTTTCTTAATATCTCTAAACTTTTCTTTTTACAAAAGCCTTTCTTTTCTTTTTCATGATAATAGAAAAGTTCATTAATATGACTTCCTATCTTTAGTATTGGATTGAAAGAACTCGATGGATTTTGTGGTATTAATGCTATCTTTTTTCCTCTAATTTCTCTAATTTCTTTTTCCTTAAGTTTTAGTAAATCTTTATCCTCATATAAAATGCTACCTGAAATAATTGAATTATTAGATACAAGATTTAAAATTCCTAATCCGAGTACTGATTTTCCACTACCAGTTTCTCCAATAATTCCTGTAACTTTACCACTTTGAAAAGTTACAGATACTCCATCTACAGCTTTCACTTTTCCTTCCTTAGTATTAAAATAAATTTTTAAATCTTTTATATTTATATCTCTACTCATATTTTTTAATTCCTTCTAAAGATATTGACTTAAAGAATTGTTTTTTTCATCAAACATGTCCCTTAATGCATCTCCGACTAAATTTATACTACAACACAACAGTAATATACTAAATCCTGGTGCTAGTAACAGATTAGGATAACTTCTAAAATGAGTTTTAGCATCATTTATCATAACTCCCCAATCGGCCTGTGGAGGCTGTATCCCTAATCCTAAAAAACTCAGTGATGCCATAGAAAGTATACTTTTACCTATCCTTATTGTAAATAGTACTATGAATGGAGCAAATATATTTGGAATTATATAATGAAAAATTATGTGAAGATGACTGGCACCTAATGCTCTTGCACCTTCAACATACTTTTCTTCTTTTACCTTTAATACTTCTCCTCTAACTACTCTTGAAAATCCAGCCCAAGAAGTAAATACTATTGCTATTAATAAACTTTTTATTCCTGGACCAAGAACTCCAGCAATAGCAATCATAAAACTAATACTTGGAAGACCCTGAAATATATTTACAATCGACTGGATTACTATATCTACTATACCACCACAATACCCTGCTACTATGCCTACAAAGCTACCAAATATCATTGTTAACAAAGTTGCTACAAACGCTAAAGATATAGACACTCTAGCTCCATACAATATCCTACTTAAAATATCTCTTCCTAGAGTATCTGTCCCAAGTATATGCTCTTTAGATATTCCCATTAACCTGTCAGCCATTTGCACCTTATTAGGGTCATATGGAGCTAATTTAGGAGCAAAAAAAGCAACAAGTATCATAATTATTAACACCAAAAAAGCTACTTTATGTATAAATAATATTCCTTTAAATTTCTCCATATCATTTACCTCCTATCCTTATTTTAGGATTAAGAAATAGATAACATATATCTACAACTAAACTAAACAATACAAATATAATTCCTGTAAATAGTACATATCCTTGTACAACAGGATAATCTCTACTCATTATTCCTTGTATTACATAGCTTCCCATACCTGGAATACTAAAAATAACTTCAACTACTGTAGAGCCTCCTAAAATTGCACCAAAATAGTTTCCTAAAACAGTTACAATAGGCATTAAAGAGTTTAAAAAGGCATACTTAAAAGTAACTATCCTATTTGGCAATCCTTTAGATTTTGCTACTGTTATGTAGTTTTGTCCCATACTTTCTATTAAAGTTGCTCTATTTAACCTAGCTACAGTTCCTATTGTCCCAGCTGCTAAAACAAATCCAGGCATTATTAAGTGTTTAATTGTTCCATACCCACTTGTAGGTAACCACCTAAGCGTTTCACAAAATATACCTAGCATGATAATGGCTAACCAAAATCCTGGGATAGAAGTCAGAAATAATGATACAAAAGTCCCAATCTTATCTATAGCTGAATCCTTCCTAAGAGCCATGATTATAGCTAATGGTATAGACAACACTATAACAAAAAACATAGCCATTAAAGATAAAGAGAAGGTTATTGGCAACCTTCTCAATATATCTTCTGTTATAGATGTCTTTTTGATATAGGAAAGTCCTAAATCTCCAGTTATAGCTTTTTTAGTCCAATTAATATACTGAACTATAATACTATCATTTAGTCCTAGTTCTTCTCTAACTATTTCTATTTCTTCTTCTGTAGGAGCAGAAATACCATCCATGCTTAAATATTCAACTGCTGGGTCACCAGGAGCTATAACACCCAATATAAATGCTAAAAATGTTATTCCTATCAAAGTAGGAATAGTCATCAATATTCTTCTAATCAAATATTTAAATGAATTTTTCACTACTCACTCCACTCCATACTTGCTAATGTAGTTCCATATAATGTAGGCTTGTACCCAGTTATTTTTTTATTATATGCAATTAGGTTAACATCTTCAAATAATGGTATAGCTGATGGATGTTCTGCTGATATATCTTGAAGTTCATCATATATTTTACTTCTTTCATCTAAATCCATTGTTTTTTCTAATTTAGCTATCAACTCATCTGCTCTTTCATTTTTATAACCTAATGAATAAGCTATATTACTTGAACCTGTACTTCTCATATAACTATCGAATATAGAAAATGGCTCTGCATTTGGAAGCCCTTGAGTGTGAAGAGCTATATCATAATTTCCTGTTTTTTGTGCTTCCTTAAAAGCAGCTCCATCAAGTATAGTTATTTTAGAATTTAACCCAACTTCACTTAATACAGATTGTATATACTCTGCCACAGTTTTATATGGGTAACGGTCTACTCCATAAGATGGAATTATAAATTCTAGCTCTTTTGTTTCTCCTTTTAATTCGTTATTTATGATTTTCTTTGCTTTTTCAGCATCATAAATAGGTTTAATTTCCTTACCAAAAGGAGAACCATGGTTCAATATATTCATAGTTGGAGTTCCATATCCTCCATAAAATTTATTTACTATAGTTTCTCTATCTATCAATAAACTTAATGCTTCTTTTATTTTCACATTATTAAATGGTGCTCTCGTACCATTTGTTGATATAAATTGAGTTATTGTTGATGGAGATGATTTAATCTCAAAGTTTTCATCCTTTACTAGTTCACTTGCTAACTCAGGAGTAATTGCTCCTAGGTCCATAACACCCATAATTTCTTCTGATTTAAGTGCTGTATAACGAGTCTGAGCATCTTTAATTACATTTACTCTTACATTTTTAACTTTACTTTTCTCTCCATAATAATCTTGATTTCTCTCTAATAAAACATATTGTTCTTTTTCTCTGTCTTTTATTTTAAATGGACCAGTTCCTTGTGCATACTTAGTAAAATCTCCTGTTTGCACATCAAAACACTCTGGGCTATACATAGCACTTCCAAACCTAGCCATATTATATATTAAAGTTGATATTGGCTTGCTAAAAGTAAGTTTAACTTCATAGTCTGAAACTTTACTCACCTCTTGTAAATTAGGATATGTTTTTTCTATATCAAATGAATAAAAAGGTGAAGATTTAGTTTTCATACTCATATAACGCTCAAAGTTTTTTACTACTGAATCAGCATTTAACTCTACTCCATCATGGAATTTTACACCTTTCTTTATTTTAAATGTCCATTCTTTATAGTCATCTGAATTTGACCACTTCTCTGCAAGTTCTGCTTTTGGTTTGCCATCATCACCTAACCCTATTAATGGCTCCCATACATAAAGTATTGAACTTGTGTAATATGCATCTTGCTCTCCTGGAGCCAAATCTCTAGCTGCTGCTAAAACTACTTCCTTTTCATTATTCATTTTGCTAACATCATTTTTTTCTTTTGGCTTACTACATCCAGCTAATAAGGATAACATTAACACAACTGTTAAAATCACACTAATTAACTTCTTATTTGAGTTCTTCCTCATTATATACTTCCCCCTTGTTTATAAATATGAGCATAAAAAAAGCTATAGCAAATAATGCTATAACATCCCATTTTAATATGTATACTTCAATTTCTAAATTTCATATACAAAATAATAAGTTTAGTTGCTCCCCCCTAAATTTATTTATTAATATTTAATGCAGGTATCTGACTTACACATTTAATCCCTCAATTTTGCCAAGTAACTCTGGTATTATGTGGAATTTATTCATGCTTACAGTGATGGGTTCGTGTTGGATTTTCACCAACTTCCCTACTCTTTAAATATATTTATTCAGTTATTAAGTTAATTGTATGCAATCTTATATAGATTGTCAACTTAAATCAAAATCTAGCACTATTTGCAAGATAAAGTATTGTAAAAATAAGGTCTAGTACTGTATTAATTTTCATATAAAAAAATGAAATTAATACAGTATTAAATTTTGTATCTATATATTTAAAATTTTTAACAATACATCATTATCATATTTCATAGTAAAACTTCATTTTCTCTATCATTCGTATTTGATGAGATTCACCAATGACAAATACAATAATTTTATTTTTATTTTTTTTACTAATGTTTCATTATTATTCAAATTATTTTAATATGTTGCTCTTTTCAATAAAAAGAACTCAAGTATATATGTATAGAACAACCCTAAATTTCCACATATATATTTGAGTTCTTTTTATAATTTGCAACATCTTTAAAACTATGAATATTTCGATATAATGATAAATTTGTATTTAAATATGATAGCACTATTTTAAAGTAAATTACCATAAAAAATCATTCTATTTTATCATGAACTATTTATCCAACTCTTTTTTAAGATAAATTGGTGGATACCTAACACTTTTTAATTCTTCATTACTTTTTAGAAGCTTATTATTTTCTACATTATAAATTTGTAGCATAACTTTATTTACATATAGAGCATAATAATCATCACTATAAAAATATTGATATTCATACTGTGAATCATCTTTGTAATTTACTCTATACAGTATTCCTTTGTAACTTGCTTTCTTTGCCTTTTCTTTTGTAATACTCTTTATATCATCTTCTGAAACACATTGTTTTTCCATATATTTATTGATATATATCTCAGCATCCTTCCATGGCTTGAAATAATTATTATATACAACACTTCCTGATATACCTACAATACCTATAATTAATACTAATAAAATAAATTTATATTTTCTCATGTTAATTTCCCTCCTTTTATTATTTAAAACTTATCATCATTCACAAAAAAAAGATGTTATATTTTTCTATTAAAATATAACATCCCTCATATTTAACATCAATATATATGCCCTAACTGGTAGGTTAAAAGACCTCACTGTCAGTATTTTTTCTAAATTTATATCCTCAACAATATGACTTTATCAACTGTAATATTACATCAGCTGCCTTCTTTGAACCTCCTGCATTATAAAAGCTTTTAGATAGTTTAATTGCATTTCCTTTATATTCATTGTTATTCATGACTTTAAATACTGTATCTTTAATATTTTTTGACCTATTTTCTTTTAACATAAGCCCTGCACCTAAATAAGCAACTCTATTAGCTACCATTCTCTGTTCTGAATGTTGTGGAAATAATACCATAGGTACACCATAATACAAACTTTCATTTACACTATTCATACCACAATGAGTAATAAACACATCAGTTTCTTGAAGTATAGCAATCTGTTCAACACTATTTTTAACTTCAAAATTATTTGGTATATGCCCTAAACTTTTAATGTCAGTATCTCTACCAACAGACATGATTACATCAACATCACAATCTTTAAATGCATTTATACAGTTTTCATAAAAGTTAATATTTTTATTATTAATCGTGCCAAGTGAAATATATATAAGCTTTTTCTTTTTATCTTTAGGTTCGACAATCAACTTTGATACCGATGGTCCTACAAAGGAATACTTACTGGAAAAAGTTTCTGCCATTGGTTGAAATTCTTTTGATGTATAGACAATAGTATTTGTATCATTGTCATTGGAAACCATAGAGATAAAATTTTTTACATCATATCCTTTTCTTTGTAGTAGCTTTATTTTTTTATTAATGAGTCTCACACCAAAAATCGTACGGATAACTTCCATAAAACTTTGCTTCATCATCTTTGCTGTATATTTATTAAATGCAAAAGTTGTTGTAGAGCATATATATGGAATATTAAGTTTTTGTGCAAACAACTTCCCCCAAAAGCTTAATGAATCTGATACAACACAATCTGGATTAAAATCTTTAAGTTCTCTACATACTTTTTCCTCCAAAGATATCGTAGTACATACTATCATATCAATTAACCCAGAGAAATCTTTGCCAATTTTTTCTCATCTTCAGGACGTAATTCTGGAAGATATTTATCACAACCAATAAATTTGCTCCAGCATCTTCAATTTTATATTTAAATTCATTAAAAGAATAATACAATACTTCGTTCCCTCTATTGACTAATTCACGAACTACTTCAATTGTAGGATTAGTATGACCATATGCAGGAATGCTGAAAAATACTATTTTACTCATACTTTATCCATCCTTTTATAATTTTTTAAAATCACTCTTCTTTATCTGTTACTCCCATATGACCTATGAAATTTACTAAATCACGTTGATGAACAATTCCTAATCCTCTTTCTTCATCTCCAAGTATCAATAATTTATCTCCTGTATTTATATTAAATATATCCCTTGCTTCTTTTGGAATAACAATCTGACCACATTCTCCAACTACAACAGCTCCAAAGAAAAATTTCCCTTTAGGTGGTACTATAATACCTGTTTTTTCTTCTGAATGATTAACTAAGTCATCTAGTTTGACATTGTATAATTTTGCAAGTTTAATACAATTATCTATATCAGGAACAGATTCTCCACTTTCCCATTTTGCTACTGATTGTCTAGATATATTAAGTTTCTCAGCTAAATCCTCTTGTGTATACTGATGAATTTTTCTTAGTCTTTTCAAATTTGTATTAAGCATATTTTTCATATCTCCTATATTTATCGTACTAAATTTATTATTTAAATTCTATCAACTAATTTTAACATTTATGTATATATTCATATACATTTCTCTTATATAAGCTTATCCTTAAATATATTATAAAAAAATTTATAATTACTAGATACAATCTTTAGTTTATCTAAAATGGCATCTTCTATTTATAAAGGTACAAGTAGTAAAAATATATATACTATTATATTTACAATTAACTTTATAATTTTAAATTTGTTTAAATTTATTAATTATGGTATTTTATTTTATGAGGTGATTTCGTTGAAAAAAATAATAAAAGTAGTTGCTGCAATTATAGAAAATGAGAATAATGAAATTCTATGTGCTCTTAGAGCTCCAGATATGTCTCTACCAAATCACTGGGAATTTCCAGGTGGAAAAGTTAAAGAAGGAGAATCTTTATTTGATGCAATAGAAAGAGAAATACAAGAAGAATTAAGTTGTAAAGTGAAAGCAGATATTATATTTGCTGAAAATACTCATGAATATGAAAAAATTATAGTAAACTTAATTGGTATAAAATGTTCATTAATAGAGGAGTTTCCTACTCCGAATGAACACTCCAAGTTAATTTACCTTAAAAAAGAAAACTTAGGCTCTTTAGTATGGGCTCCTGCAGATATCCCTATTGTAAAAGAGGTAATGAAATAGGGATATATTAATATATCCCTATTTCATTACCTCTACTTTTTTTATAAATTCTCTATATATTTTAACAGGAACTTCTTGATGAAGTTTTATCTTCATGGTTATAGGCTTTTCCCCTCTATATTCTACAGTATCACCCTTACCTATATAAATATATGGTTGTGCCTTCTTATCTATTTCTTTATATTTTCTCACAAATAAGTGTAAGTTAACTTTTCTATCTTTATTATGAATTAAATTCTTCCCTCTATCAGTTAACTGTCGTGTAGAATTTGGAGATTGCCACTGAAAATAATGTTGATTTAGAAATTTGTCCTTATAATTTATCCTTTCATCTATTCCTTCTTCCTTATGTAAATCAATAAATAGGAAATATTCATTCCCATTAACCAAAAGTCCACTCCCTCTAAATGCAGAATGAATCTTTCTATAATTAGAAAGTAATGCTATATCAATCATTTTGTACTGTTCATATAACTTTAAGAATGGTACTCCATAGTAATCTTCTTTGAACTCTTTTTCATATCTAATAACCCCATATGTAATAGCATCCTCTATATATTTTCTATATTTTTTATCATTAATTATTTGGGTAAATATACTACTTCTATACAAAGTATCACCTTTATACTCTATTAGTTTAACCTTATTTTTTATTATTGATGAATCGCAATATTGATGATTCAAACATTCAAAAGCATGAATTACACTATCATAGTCTATTTTATTAATATACTTTAATATTTCATTAGTTGCTATTTCTATGTTAATACTCTCATAATTTAATAAATATTTAAGTATGATAAATTCATTTATTCTTTTTAAAGGTAAACTAGCATTTAATTCTTTTAATATTTTTTCAAAATCCTTATCCATTAATAATGTTTTAATACTATCATCCTTTTCTATCTTACCTATAAAACTTAAATAAGTCCCATCTTTATCTATAAACTTAACTGGGTCTGGTGAACCATCAAATTTTATATAATCTAATAAGAAATATGGTACTCTTCCTCCACATAAGATTTTGAATTGATTATATTCATCCTTCAAATATTGTGCTGACCTGAAATTTTCTCCATCAATCTGTGTTAGAATTCTTTCCTTAGAGATTTCATCAATTTGAATATGAGTACATCCTGGTATATTAGCAAAATCAGTACTTACAGCTATCTTTATGCTATCCTTATCATAATATCTTGCACCATTTAAAGCTATAGCTATTAAAAAGGACTTCTTATGATTTCCTATAAAATCAAGTACTGTTAAAAATTCTTTATCTCCACTTTTTCTAAGCCCTCTCCCTAATTGTTGAATAAATATTATAGGAGATGCAGTAGGTCGTAGCATTAAAATAGTATTTATAGAAGGTATATCAACACCTTCATTAAATATATCAACAGTAAATATAGCCTGCAAACTATCCTTATTACTTTCTAATTGTTCAATATATTCTTGTCTTTTATCAATAGAATCCTCACCACAAAGTGCAACACTATTTATACCTCTTTTCTTAAACTCTTCAGCCATATACCTTGCGTGTTCTATATTTACACAGAATCCTAATAATTTTCTAAACTGTCCATCATGTCCATAAAAATTCATTTTTTCAATAATAAAATCTACTCTTTTGTGTATCATTAAGCGTTTAGCTAACTCTGATGTATTCTCTAAATCAACATTCTCTAAATCTACACCTTCAACATCTGTTATACCAAAGTAATGAAATGGTATTACTAAATCTTCTTCAAGTGCTTCATGCAATCTAACTTCTAAGGCAACATTATTATCAAAAAGCTCAAATACACTTAAACTGTCACATCTCTCTGGAGTAGCAGTCATACCTAATGTAAACTTAGGTTTAAAGTAATCCAAAATATTTAAATATGATTTACTGGCACTATGATGAGCTTCATCAATTATAATATAATCGAAACAATCCTCTTCAAACTCAGTATAATGCTTATTCATAGTTTGTATTGTTGCAAATAGATAATCTGCGTCAGAGTTTTTTTTATTACCAGTAAATAAACCTGTTTTTAAATTCATTCCTTTTAACAATCTATAAAATGTTTCTTTGGCCTTTTTTAAAATTTCTTCCCTATGAACTATGAATAATAATCTCTTAGGTTTAAATTCCCTTACATCAAATGCGGACATATATGTCTTTCCTGTTCCAGTAGCAGCAATAACTAAAGCTTTATTTTCTCCATGAGTCCTTAGCCTTTCTAAGTTTTCCATAGCTTTTATTTGCATCTTATTAGGTCTAATTGGTACAAAATTATCAAACACCATTTTTCTTTTTGATTCTGTTCTTTTAATTTCATTTAAAAATAACATATATCTTTGTAACACTTCATCATTAAGATTTGAACTCATCTTCCAAAGGTTATCATACTCTTTCAATACATCTTTTATAAATGGCTCATCTTCTTTTGAAACTATCTTTACATTCCATTCTATATTACTTTTTAATGCACTTTGAGTAATATTTGAAGAACCTATTATAATTTTATAATGGTCTTCATTTTCAAAAATGTATACCTTTGTATGAAAACCTTTTTCTCTATCTGCTATGAATATTTTCATATCTATATTATTAAATTCTTGTATTTTTTCTAATGCTTTTGGTTCTGTGAAATTTAGATATGTAGTAGTTATTATCTTTCCTTTTACATTTTTTTCTTCCAATTCTTTAAATGTATCCAGCAACAATTGTACCCCACTATAATTTATAAATGCTACACTAAAATAAAATGATTTACATTCTTTTAAATTTTTTTTTAGTTCATTTAATAAATTACTATATTTTGAATTTATAATTAGTTGTTTTGATTCCTGCATTTTTTTCCCCTTAATTGTTATAAATATGTTTAAATTATAGCATAAAAATATAGAAGAATCCTTATTTTTGCTTGTATAGCTATTTAATTATTAGACATATCGTGCCTATTACTATTAAATAAATAAAACCATACAAAGTAATATAATTTGCATGGCTCTATATCTATTAATCTACACCTAACACAGCTTTAATTTTAGGTACTCTTGTAATAACTCTTGGTCCAAATATAACTTGAGCTGAATTTTTCTTCCTAATAACTCCACTTGAAGCAAGCTCCAAATCGGAAAATTTTTCCACACTTGCAAAAGCTGACCCTAATCCTATAAATACTCCTGCTACGACAAGTAATACTCCCCATAAGTACGAAGTTAATTATACTGATATTTCTAAGATAGCTAATAAGACAAAGTATTTCCCTAAAGAATGGATAAATAAAGAATACAATCATATAACTGAAGAAGCTCTAAATTATTTATTAATTTCTCAACCATTTACTAGAAAGTTATTACAATTCAATATATTCAATACTTTTACTTTTAAATGACTGGTATCTATCACACTGACAATTATAAAATGTTATGTGAGAGACACTTTATAGATTTTCATGATGGACACGATTTTCAGTAATAATGTCTACTACCCATTTATCATTTTTAATACATTATAATTAATTAGACAATAAATATTTGAGCATGATATCATTATATATAATAATACAAATAAATATAGTTTTTGTCTTGACTAGAAAAAGTAAAAGTTATATAAATGATTTAATAATTAGATAATTTCAATTAAAATAAATGGTAAATGACTAACACAAATATTAAAAAATATCAAACAATTAAGCTTATAATTATAAAATAGGTAAATGAATATAATCATTCGGCTAATTTAAAGTTTATAAACACTAATCTATCTAAAGAATCGTATTTTATAAAAAACTATTTATTTCAATTGGAATATAATTTTAACTAACACAATAGATTAAGATAGTATCTAACATAAAATAATTATAATAATTGAAAAGGAAGTAATATATGAAAATAGCAATTATAACAACCGAATTTTTAAAAGAATTTGTAGAGAATTCTATAAAAAAATTAAATATTAATATAGAAATTGAAATATATATTTATAATAACTTTTCTCATGTTGGAGATTTATATTTAGAAATTGAAGATAAATTTGATGGATTCGCAGTCAGTGGACCTATACCTAAGGAAGCTATTACAAAAAAAGCTGGTACTATAAAAAAACCTTTAGTTGATTTTGGTACTGATTTACAAAGTTATTATGATATGTTTCTAAAACTTATTTTTAAATACAATACATTAGATTTTTCTAGGGCATACTTTGACCTAATGGATTGGGCAGATAATCCAAAAAACATATCATATTATCTATCAAATGGCACATTTGGAGACTTAATGTGTAGTATTAATGCAAATGCCTCTAAAATGAGTTTATATGATATAGCAGAACTTGAAAAAAGTATTGCAAAAAAACATATTGATTTATGGAATGAAGGTAAAATTGATTTCTCTACTACTCGTTTTAGTAGTATTGTTCCTCTGCTACAAGATGCAGGAGTAAATTTTCATTTCATATATCCTGACATAGATTTATTAAAAAACACTTTTAACAACTTAATAAAAGACATCAATTTACATAGGATGAAGATAAACCAACCAGGTGTAATATATATAACAGTTAAAGATACAAACCATGATGATTATACTATAGACCAAATTTATAAAATATTAAACAATTTAAAAAAAGATAAATTAACTGATTTTATAATTGAGAAAGATAATAGCTCTTTTAAAATTTTTACTAAATGTGAGACCATTAAATCATTAACTAAAAATTTTACTACATGTTATATAAAAGAATCTATTGAAAATAGTATAAATCCTAAAGTATGTGTTGGATATGGGATTGGTAATAACATAAAACAAGCTATGTCTAATGCCATAAATGCTAATAAGGAATCTAAAATAAATCCTTTAAATTACAGTTTCTTAGTTAATGAAAGTTATGAGACAATAGGGCCTTTACTATGTGATAAGTTAATTACAGTTTCAAATAAAGTAACTCCACACATAAATACAATTGCCAAAAATTCTAAATTGTCTACTCTTACTATTCAAAAAATTATATCTGTTATTGAAATTCTACAAAAAGATGAAGTTACTCCCAAGGAATTATCTTCATGTTTAAATGTAACAGTAAGAACTGCCAATAGATTTTTAAGTAGTCTCTTAAAATCTGGAAATGCTACTATATTATATGAAAAACAAAACTCAACAAAAGGTAGACCTGAGAGAGTATACAAATTATTTATATCAGAAGATAAATATTAAAATATAGTATATAGAAAAATCTTTTATCACTGAGTAGTAAATAAAATTATATAATTTTTTAAAAGGTATATCTTGTATTTGTATTTTAAGATATACCTTTTGAATATTTATTAATAATTTATGTTATTGTCTGTTAAACTATATTTTAAACTTTATATCTCATTTAAGGGGTTGGAATATCATCTGGAATAGGACACTTATATATTTTTCCATTCATAGATTTATCAAATTCTTCTTTTGCTTTTTTAGCTATTTCTGGATTGTTAAGTATTTTAGCTCCAAACATCGCCATAATTTTTGCCGCATATATCATACCTTTTTCTCCAATAGAACTTCCTGCACAAGATGTAAACTGCCAACTATGCCCAGGAGCACCTAAATTTGTGCATCCTGTGAAAAAGTATGCTGTAGGAACTATATGCATTACATCTCCAATGTCAGTAGAGCCATAACTATTGAAATTTGTAACATTTCCTCCACCATAATATAGATGAGTTCCTTCTGGCAAATTATATTTACCTATCATAGCACTATATTGTTGTGTACTTTGTCTATCTAACTCAGCTGCAAAATCCAATTCATCTTGAGTCCAAGGCTCTTGTTTAATATCATCCATACATTCTGACACAAGATTTGCTAAAACATGATTGTTTAGAGTATTATAACATCCTCCTAAAAACTCTACTTCAACCTCAGTCTCCGTCATCATTGCAGCTCCTTTTACTACTTTTATAAGTCTTTCATATGTATTTTCCACAGTCTCTCTGCTTAAAGCTCTTGTATAGTACCATACTGATGCTTTATCAGGAACTATGTTAGGTGCTACTCCTCCATCTGTAATGGTATAATGAATTCTTACATCAGAAGTAACATGCTCTCTCAAATAATTAGCTCCTACGTTAGTAAGTTCTACAGCATCTAAGGCACTTCTTCCATTTTGAGGGTCTGAACCAGCATGTGCAGTTTTTCCTTTAAAATGAAATTTTACAGAGTTAACAGCTGTTGATATACCAACTGTAGCTTCACTAATTTTATTTGGATGAAAATTTATAGCTAAGTCTAATCCTTCAAATGCTCCACCTCTAGCCATAAACCCTTTACCTGTTAATTGTTCTTCCCCTGGACATGCATAAAACACTATAGTCCCACTTAAATTATTTTCTATCATTTCTCTTTTAAGACCCACTACTGCTCCTACATGTGCAGTACATAATAGATTATGTCCACATCCATGACCATAACCTCCCAATTCAAATGCTTCTTGCTTTGTTGAAACTTTTTGACTTAAACCAGGTAGTGCATCAAATTCTCCCATAAAACCTATAACTGGCTTACCTGAACCAAAGCTTGCCTTAATAGCTGTAGCTAGACCTGCCACTCCTACTTCTACATTAAAGCCTTCGCATCTTAGAAAATTTGCTGTATTCTCACATGCCTTAAACTCTCTAAATGCCTTTTCTGGATTTTCCCATATCTTTTTACTCAAATCATCAAGTTTAAATCTTTTTTCATCTATCTCACTTATAGATATACTTCCTATCATTACTTATACCCCCTATAAATATATTCATGTTAACCAAATATAAGTGGACCTATTATACTAGCAAATGCCACTGAAGCAATAGTTACAGTAACAAATCCTCCTATAATCATCTTTGGTAACAAATAATCTGTTGCCCTTTGCTTTTCTTCTTCAGTTCCTTCCATTGCATCAATACCTTCATTAGAAATTATCTGTGTTGCTGGATAAGCAAGCATACAAGTTACGCCAATTGCAGCTGACATTCTTGGAGAATATCCTAACAGCTTTCCCACAATTGCAGTAAATACTATTATAAATACAGAACCTACAACAAGTATCCCTATAGTTGGAACAATCATTCCAAATAGTGCTGTCGGAGTCACCTTAGCAAGTCCTCCAGGTAACATCAACATACAACCAAACATTATAATTCCATTAGATTGAGATTTATCTAAAATCCCTTTTTCTAAAAAACCTATCCTTGTAAAAATTAACCCTACTAACAAACATGCTATATTAGGATTTAAATAATAATTTGTAGGAGTAAATCCAGGTATTATAGTTGCCAATCCTACAAAATTACCAATCATAGCTACACTTGAAAGTTTCGCAAGATATACTAGAGTGGATGATTTTTTACTTGACTTTTCTTTAAAAATCTTCATACTTGGAAGTCTAAAATTACTTTTTATTTCATCTTTTAAAAAATCGCCCTTATCTCTTTTAAATTTTAATTCTTTATTTATACAATATGTTGTTATAGGAATACCAAAGAATTTTTGAAATGATAAGACTAGAATTACAAATGCTGCAAGTTCAGGTCTATTTGCTGCTTCTGCTACAGTTGTCACGATAATTCCAGCAACAGTAGAACCTGCTATTGGAGGTGCTGCTATTAAAGCATACTCTCTACCAAATAACATACTACCCACTGTGAAACACCCAATTGCTATGCCTACAATACCTACTAATGCAATTACAACCGTTTTCCATTCGTGACATAAGTCTTCAAGATTTATAAGTGTTCCTAAATTAGTTATTAGTAATGCTATACCAAAGTTACTCATTGCAGCTAATATCCCTGATGCACCTGTAACATCTTTTGGCAGAATATTTGTCCAAAACCCTAATAAAAATATAATACATACAAATAGCAACGTTGAAATTGCACCTTTTGTTTTCTTAGATAAGAACTCACTAAAAGCATAAATCATTACACATACAGTAAAGCATGTAAGTGGATTCCAAAAATTTTCCATTGTTGTTTCCTCCTGAATATAATAATTTTTTATCAATAAAACAATAATTATAAAATGTATATTTTGCAGTTACTTTTGACTACATATAGCACAACTTAATATTTTTTACATTTATTATACGTCCTAAATTATTCTTAAAATACCTAAATAAATATATCTACAGTTACCTTTTTAAATATTAACTATAAACTATTAGCTTACTAGATTTTTTTATCCATTTAACTCTCTAGATTATTGGATAAATATAGAATTGTACCACAATTATCTTTAATTTTAATATACATGTTAGAAAATTTATATTAATTTAAATATTGATATAGTATTTATACTTTATATACGTCTTAAATTATTCTTAAAATGTCTAATATAAATTAATAACATATCTATTACTATTGTTAAAAGATATTTTATTCCAGGTTTTCTTTAAGTTTAAAGATAAACTTATATTTAATATTGTTCTCCCTTCTTCAAAATAAATTTTATCTAATAACTTTGAAAATCACATTTTAAGAAATAAAGTTATTTATCATATTAAATCAGTGATAAATTATAAGGTTACTAGTCTTAAATTATTCTCAAAATAGCCACAAAAAATTATTAAATTTTAAAGATACTAACTTTCATATTATTAGACTATTCTTGATATAAATTATAATTTCAAAGTTTACTTCTGTCAATATATTCTGACAATTTTTTTATAATCAGGAAGATTAATCTCCTTTCAATAAAAGAACCCAAGCATATATGTATAGAGTGTTCCTCTATTTTCACATATATACTTGAGCTCTAACTTCTAATTAGTAACATGCTCAAAATCATGACTAAGTCATATAATCAAAATTCTTTTTCGTTTAATTTTAATATTCTAATATACTATCTATATAAACCTATCAAAGATTTCATAAATATTTTTTTATTTCATTAACTTTACATATATTATATATCAAGTGCTGCATGATATCCTTGGTATACTGCAGTAGTTATAGTAGATGGACGTACACAATCACCTATTTGTGCTACATATGGAGCACAATCTATTAGCTCATCTACTATATTTCTATTAGCTCTTTGACCAAGTGCACATACAACATGTGTTCCTGAAACTAAAATTTCATTACCATTTTTATCAGCACAAAGAACGCCTTCCTCTGATACTTTTAATCCTCTAAATTCTGTATGTACTTCAACACCTTGTTTTTCTATTTCATCTAAAAGTATTGGACGATGTCTTATATTTGCATCCGGAGCAAGTTCACTTCTCATTTCCACTAGATGAACCTTCTTACCTCCTTTAGCTAAATGTATCGCTGTTTCACATCCAGCAAGACCTCCACCAAGTACTATTATTTCTTTCGCAGCTTCAATCTTATCTTTTTCTATATAATAATTGTTTACAACTATCACATTATCACCATCAAGTCCTGGAATTGGCGGAACTAGTGGAGATGAACCTACTGCTATTATTAGGGCATCCACATTTTCTTTTTCTACATACCCTTTAGTAACGTTTGTGTTTAAGCGTATTTCTACACCTTCATCTTTTGCTAATTTACTAAAAGTATTTCCAAGTTCATACATCTCATATTTAAATGGTATGGCTTGTTCTCCTTTTAATATTCCTCCCAATGCATCTGATTTTTCGCAAAGTATTACTTTATGACCACGTTGTGCCGCTGTTATTGCTGCTTTTAATCCACCTGGACCTCCACCTGCTACTAAAACTTTTTTAGGTTTTAATATTGGAGTTATTTCCATACCTTCTATTTCACGACCTATAAGTGGATTTACTGTACATCTTCTAGTGGAAGTTGCAGCTCTTTCAGCCATACAAGTGAAACATCTTAAACACTTAACTATATCCTCATCTCTATTTGACATTACTTTTCTTGGAAGTTCATGGTCTGCTAACAATGCTCTTGCCATTTCAACTACATCAGCTTTTCCACTAGCTATTATCTCTTCCATTTGAGCTGGGTCATTTAGTCCACCAAGAGTTGCAACTGGTACTCTTACATGTTTTTTGATTTCTGCTGCAAGATAAACATTGCATCCATGAGGTACAAACATAGATGGATGTGTTATTCCAAATCCTCTTTGATATGTTCCTGCTGAAACATGAAGCAAGTCAATTCTTGACTCTAATAGCTTAGATATTTCAATCCCCTCAGCTAAATCATATCCACCTTCAAATAATTCAGAACCACTTAATCTAAATTCTATTGGGAATCCTGGACCTACAGCTTCACGAACACTATCTAATACTTCTTGTGCAAAACGTACTCTATTTTCTAAAGTGCCTCCATATTTATCAGTTCTTTTATTAAAGTATGGTGATAAGAATTGATTGATTAACCATCCATGTCCTCCATGAACCATTATCATTTCAAACCCAGCTCTTTTAGCAAGACCTGCAACTTCTCCATAAGATTTTACTATATCATCTATTAATTCTTGAGTTAACTCCTTCACTTCTAGACCATCAGCCCTTATACTTGGGCTTACTCCGTACTGTGACAAACCTTGCTTTTTGCTTTTATCCACTAAGTAAGTTCCTGCATATTGACCAGAATGCGATAGTTCCACACTTGGTACTGCGCCATGACGTCTTATGGCATCTGCCGTATATGTAAAACTAGCTAAAGAATCAACTACTTTTAAATCTAAATGATATGCATGTGAACCATCAGTTTCTGGATGAACCATACATTCACTTATAGTTACAGCTCCAGCCCCACCTTTTGCTCTTAATTCATAAAATGCTGTAGACTTTGGTCCTATTGTACAATCAGCTGTTATATCTGTTCCACCCATTGGTGCAGAAAACATTCTATTTTTGAATATTACATTTCCTATTTTAATTGGCTTGCATAAATTTGGATATTTTCTTTTCATAATATTATTTCCTCCATATTAGCTTATTTTTTTACTTTGATATTTTAATATTTCTTTATTATTTACAAATCTATAAACAAAGGTTAATCCTAAGCCTATTATTGCCATAACAATTCCTATTGTGAAGGCTCTCGTATAATTACCATCCACTGCATAAACATTTTTCATTACTGTAGGACCAATATATCCTGCAAATGCAAATCCTATGAACATAATTCCATAATTAACACTATTATTTTTAGGACCAAACTGGTCTACTGTAAATCCTGGGAATACCCCCATAAATGACCCAAAACATACCCCTATAATAGAAATACCTATGTAAAACTTCACTATTTCTCCTTGTACTGAAGTTGATAAATACAATAAACCTACAATTGAAATTAGAAATGCCATTGATAAAGTATTTATTCTACCTATCTTATCTGATATATAGCCTGCTACAATACGACCTGCTGTATTGAATAAAGCTAAAACAGAAACTGCCATCGCAGCTGTTGCTGATGTCATTCCTATAATATTTTGTGCTAAAGCAGATGCCATGGATGTACACATCAATCCATAAAACGCTCCACATGTTAATAAAATAATCATCACATAGAATATAGGTGAAGAAAGCATTTCTCTCCAATCTTTATTTTTTAACTGTTTGCCTTGCATAACTGGTGGTGTCCATCCTTCTGGCACAAAATCATCTGGACATTTTTCAATAAAAAATGATGCTCCACATACAACTATAAGAAATACTATCCCTATTGATTTAAATGCTGTTGTAATACCAAAGTTAGCAGTTATGCTATTTGCTATTGGTGGTATAATTACAGAACTAAATCCATAAGCAGCAGTTGTTACTCCCCCTACTAACCCACGTTTATCTGGGAAAAATTTAACAGAGTTACTTATTGTACATCCATATACCATACCAACCCCAAGACCTAGTATGATTCCATATGTTAATATCAACATTGGTAAACTTTTTGAAAATCCAGATAAAATCATTCCAATTCCAAATATAAGTCCTCCTACAAAAATAACTTTCTTAGGACCAAACTTATCATTTATTCGTCCTCCAGTAATCATAGTTATAGGACCAACAGAATTAGTAACTGTGAATACTATTGCTAAAGTTCCTGCAGTAAATACTGTCCCATTAATTCCACTTAAGTATTCCGCCATAGGTGTAGCAAATACACTCCATGCATAGATTGACCCAATGCACAAATTAATAAAACAACTTGCGATTAATATAATCCATCTTTTTTTAGTATAGTTCATTATTTTTTCCCCTCCAAATAATTCAATCTATTCCTTTTATTTACGTTAATATTATCATAATAATGTTTTCATGTAAATACAAACATGTAATAAATTACATGTTTGTATTTACATTTGTTTTATTTAACCTATTTTTTTATAAAAAATGATATAATATACTTATTGATAATAATACTAAAGAGGTGAAATATGGGAACCCTTAAATATGCGATATTAGGACTATTAAATAGAAAACCTATGACAGGATACGATTTAAGTAAAGAGTTTAATTTTCAACTAAATGAATTTTGGAGTGCAAAACACAGTCAAATTTATCCAGAGTTAAAAAAATTAACTAATGAGGATTTAATAGTTCATGAAGTTGAAATTAGTGGTGATGTGTTAGAAAAGAAAGTTTACTACATAACAGAAAAAGGAAAAGAAGAGTTTTTAATTTGGTTATCTAAAGACATCCCAATGGAACCTACTCCTAAAAATAAGTTTAGATTGAGAGTATATTTTTATAATAATCTAGATTTAGAGAATAGAATTGCTTTACTTAAACATCAATGTATTGAGCATAGTAAAAGACTTGAATTTTTAATAAGTCAAAAAGATGCTTATACTGAAATTCCTGATTTTTATGATGATTATTTTGGTGATTATCTTGTATTAGATGGTGCAATTATAAGAGAAGAAGGTCAAATTAAATGGTTAAATAACTGTATAGATATTTGCCTACAACAAAGTAAAAAATAAATGTCAGAAATAATTTTTTAAATCTATACAACATTAATTAGATGATTCCTATATTGAGTAGGAACCATCTTTTTTATACCCATTAATTCTTTTAACTATTATGGTCATAAACATACTAATCTGTTTCATCTTTTAAATATTTAAAAACACCCTACAAAATAGACATTATATGTCTACTCTATAGGGTACATTTTAATTTAACTCTATTTTCATAACTTTTTATGGCTATTAAAGTGAATTTTCAGCACAATCAATTTAACATAATAATTATAAGTTATCTCTCCAATATATTTTTATGAGTTTAAATAATTGGTACAAAAACAAAAAATTATACTCAATACTAATTTTATATTATTCCTATATTAATCTAAATCTTCACCATTTGAAGCAATTACTTTCTTATACCATTCAAAACTTTTCTTTTTACTTCTTTTCAAACTTCCATCACCACTATTATCTCTATCTACATATATAAATCCATAACGCTTTTCCATTTCACCCGTACTAGCACTTACTAAATCAATAGGACCCCACATAGTATATCCTAGTAAATCTACCCCATCTATAGAAACTGCATCATACATAACTTTTATATGTTCTCTTAAATAATCGATTCTATAATCATCTTCTACATAACCATTTTCATCAGCTATATCTTTAGCTCCTAATCCATTTTCTACAATAAATAATGGCTTTTCATATCTATCATATACATGATTTAACGTAATTCTTAGACCCAGTGGGTCAATTGGCCATCCCCATTGACTATATGAAAGATATGGATTTTTAGCAGATGTAAATATATTTCCTTCAGCTACATCATCTACACTTTTATCCGTTCTAACGCAACGGCTGTTATAATATGAAAATGCAATAAAATCTACAGTATGCTTATTCAATAATTTAACATCTCCTGGTTCCATTTCTGGTGTAATACCTTTTTGTTCCATATACTTCAATGCATAATTGGGATATTTCCCCTTAGATTGTACATCTATAAAAAAATAATTTTCTCTATCTAGCTTAGTAGCTTCCCATACATCATTAGGATTACAACTATAAGGGTATACACTTCCAGCTGCAAACATACACCCAACTAGATTATTTGCATCAACTTCATGAGCTATTTTAGTTGCAACTGCACTAGCCACAAGTTCATGATGAGCAGCTTGATATTTTATCTTTTCAATATCTTCACCTTCTTCAAAACAAATACCAGCCCCCATAAATGGAGCATGTAGAATCATATTTATTTCATTAAAGGTCAACCAATACTTCACTAAGCCTTTATATCTTCTAAAGATGACTTTACATAATTTCTCATAAAAACCTATCATCTTACGATTACGCCATGCACCATATTTTTCAATTAAATACATAGGACAGTCAAAATGTGTAATAGTAACTAATGGCTCTATATTATATTTTTTACATTCTTTAAATATATTTTCATAAAATTGAAGACCTTTTTCATTTGGTGTTTCTTCGTCACCTTTTGGGAATATTCTACTCCATGCAATACTCATTCTGTATACTTTAAATCCCATTTCACCAAACAACTTTATATCTTCTTTATAATTATGATACATATCAATACCAGTTTGAGCTGGATAATAATGCTCCTCATCAAAATCAAACATTTTTAATTTTCCTGTAATAACTGCTGTTCTATCTTTTCCTGTTGGACATACATCTACATTTGCTAGACCTCTTCCATCTTCATTATATCCACCTTCGCATTGATTAGCAGCAGTAGCTCCTCCCCAAAGAAAATCTTTTTTAAAACTCATAGTTAAGCCTCCTAAAATCACACTAAAGCATTAACTTATGCTAATGCTTTAGTCTTTCATTAATACCTTAGTATTTTACTAACACCATATTAACACCATAATCTTTTACTAAAATATAACTGTAATCAGATTATCTTCTAATTCAGTACTTTTACTTTCTGTTTCTACTACATCTAAAAATTGTGATGAATTTGTAATAACAATTGGAGTTACAACACTATATCCTGACTCTTTTATTACATCAATATCAAATTTTAGCATTGTTTGACCTTTTGTAATCCTGTCACCTTGTTTTATATATGCCTCAAAACCTCTTCCTTCTAATTGAATCGTATTTAATCCAATATGAATAAGCACTTCAACACCTGCATCTGAAAGAATTCCTATAGCATGCAAGCTTGGGAATAAGGTTGTAACCACTCCATCTACTGGTGCAACTACTTTTCCATCACTAGGCATTATTGCTACACCTTGACCCAGTACACCAGATGCAAATGCTGCATCTTCTATATCACTTAAATTTAATACTTCTCCTTTTATAGGGCTTGCTATTATCTCTTTTTCTAATTTAACAGACTTAACTTCTTTTGTTTCTTCTTCTACTTTATTTTTTACCTCTTTAGACTCTTCTGTTTTCTCATCTTTATATAAAACCATAGTTAATACAAAAGCTACAATCATTGATATAGCTATACCAGAAAGAGCTACTATTAAGTTACTCATTCCTCCATCTGGTTCAATCATTGCTGGAAGTTCGAATATTCCCATCCCTCCAGTTATAAACTTTCTAAGATTAAAGAATCCATAGAAAGCTCCTCCAATACCACTAGCGATACAACTTATTATAAATGGTTTCTTTAAAGGTAATAACATTCCATAAATTGCTGGTTCTGTAACTCCAAATATACCAGATATAAAGTTTGGTATTGACATCTCTCTTAATTTCTTATTTTTAGTCTTAAAAAATATAGCTAATACAACTGCCGAACTTGCAAATGTACAAGCAAAGAATGGCATCATAACATTATCGTATCCTAACGTCATAACATTATTTATATATACAGGGATAAATCCCCAGTGCATACCAAAAATAACAAGAATTTGCCAAGTAAATCCTACTATAGCACCTGCTAATAATGGACTAAAATCTCTTACTGAAAGTACAACTTGTGAAATAAGTGTAGAACCAAATGTTGCTATAGGACCTATAACTATAAGTGCAACAGGTACTGTTACTAATAATGTAAGCATTGGTACAAAGAAGAACTTAACTAAGTCTGGAATAAATTTATTAAATAATTTCTCACACTTAGATGCAAAATACACTATAAATATAATTGGTACAACTGTTCCAGTGTAATCCATTGATATTATTGGTAATCCAAAGAAATCAATATATACTGGTGATGCAAACATCGTTCCTTTAAATAATGTGTACATCGCATCTGTACCTGCTGATATACCACTACCTTGTATAGCAGGATAACACATTGCAGCTCCTAATGCTAATCCCAGCATTGGTTTTAAACCAAACTTTTTAGCTGAAGTATATCCTAAAAATAAAGGAAGGAATGTAAACAATGCATCTCCTGTTGCATTTATTACCATATAAACACCAGATACATCACTATATAATCCCATTGCTACAAATAAAGCATTAAAACCTTTTAACATACCACAGGCTGCCATTATTCCTAGTACTGGCTGGAAAATTCCTGATATTATATCTATACATTTATCTAACATACTACCTGATTTTTTAGTTTCCGAATTTGTACTTGAGTCATTTAAGTCAATTATTTCAACTACATCTTTATATACAGCTTCAACATGATTTCCTATAACCACTTGATATTGTCCTCCACTTTTCATTACAGTAACAATACCTTCCATATTTTTCAACACATCATCATTTGCTATACTTTCATCTTTTAATGTAAAACGTAATCTCGTAATACAGTGTACTAGTCCACTAATATTTTCTTTTCCTCCAACATTTTTTACTATGTCTTGTGCTAATTGCTTGTATTTTCCCATTTTCTCCTCCATATTTCGTTTAAATTAATTTTTTGAAATTTGAAGGTTTGGCCAACTCAATGTTACCATCCAACCATAGGTATATCTTTTTAGTATCACTCCTTTCAACAGCTATTCCTATATAAACTACTACAAGATTATTCAACTTACATTTTTGAATCTTTAACTACTTTAGCTAAATGTATAGTTAAATATATAAGTTCATCATCTGTTAATATGTAGTTATATTGTTTTTTAATAAAATTTTTAATTTTGATTACACATTCAAACTCTTTATTATACTTAGACTTAATAATACTTAATAATTCTTTGTCTGTCTCACCTTCATGTGCACTATTTAAAAGTAATCTCTGTGCAAAGAATTTAAGATGCATTATAAATCTATAATAAAATACTGATTCTTCATGAAATTCTATCCTAAAATGATATCTAACTATACTAAGTACTTCTTGTATTAACTTTGTAATATCAGATGCCAAAGTATGACCTTCACTTAACTGGGCATTGACTATATGAAAAGCTATAAATCCAGCTTCATCTTCAGGCAATTTTACACCTGTTTTGCTTTCAATAATGTCCAGTGCTTTCATTCCAATTTCAAACTCTTCTTTGTAAAACCTTTTAATTTCCCAAAGTATCGCATTTTTTACATTTATTCCTTCTTTCATTCTTTGAATTGCAGAATATGTATGGTCACTTAATGATATATAAATACTTTCATTTAACTTCTTGTTTAACTTTGTCTGTGCATATTCTATAATTTCACTTGATAATTTCATATGCTCTATAGGAATATTATTAAGCAATTCTTGTAGCTTATTTGATATTTCTTTGTTTGATATTCTAAATACTTTGTTTACTTTAGTTTTATCTATTAGACTACCTTTTGATTTTTGATAACCAATGCCTTTACCCATGACGATAATTTCTTCATCATTTTCATCTAATGTGATTACAACATTATTGTTTAATATCTTATTAATTATCATGATTATCCTCCTTTTAAGCATAAAAAAAGCTTATCCATAATAATGGGCATACTCCTTCCTAGGATACTGCTATTATTAATGAATAAGCTTAGCTTGTACTTAAACAATTACTACCTAATTCCAATTATTATGATAAAACATTAGACATATTTTGTCAACGTTTTCTTTATATATTCCATCTTCTACGACTATTATTTAATGGTAATCAAATCCTTTACCAATAAATATAAAAAAGATTAATGTGCTATAATTTCTTTAACTAGTAAATTTTATATTTATTACAATACAATATATCCATAAATTACTTTATTAGAACAAAAGTATTAGGGGTCAAAATAAAAAATAGTTAGGGAGATATAATTATGACTTTATATTTTAGTGGTACTGGTAATAGCCGATATATAGCTCGCAAAATTGCACAAGAATTAAGTGATGAGCTAATATCATTAAATCAGCTTATAAAAGAAGAGAAAACAGATGACCTAATATCAACAAACAAGCCATTCATATTCGTATGCCCTACTTATGCATGGAGATTACCAATAGTGGTTACAGATTTTATAAAAAAAACAAAGTTTTTAGGCAACAAGAAAGTTTACTTCATAATGACCTGTGGTGGTGATACAGCAAAATCCATAAACTATATTAAAAAATTGTGTAAATACAAAGAATGGCAATTAAAAGGTATGGCAGAAATTAAAATGCCAGAAAACTATATAGCTTTATTTCCTACACCAAATAAAGAAACAGCAAAACAAATTATTGAAGAAGCAGATAAACAAATCTATAAGATTATTTCTGATATAAATGATGAAAATGAATTTGAAATCATTACTCCTAGTGGTTTAGGAGGTACAATTAAAAGTGGTATAACAAATGTAGTTTTTTATAAAATGATTATTAATGCTAAAGGATTTCACTATACTAATAAATGTATTGGCTGTGGCAAATGTGTAGAACTATGTCCTTTAAATAATATTAATTTAAAAAAACAAAAGCCAAATTGGGGAAATAACTGCACTCATTGTATGGCATGTATTTGTGGTTGCCCTACTGAGGCTATCGAGTATAAAAATAATACTCAGCATAAAGAAAGATACTATTTAGAATAATATATTTTTGTTATTTGAACTATTAAAGAAGGTAGCCTCAAAAACGATTTTTAAAATCATTTCTGAGACTACCTCCTTTTTATTAAATCACTTTACTTTACTCACCTTTCCTTATATCATTTTCACCAATATGTTGTATTCCAATAAATATAAGATTTATTAACTCTGTTAATGATTTCCATTGTGATTTTTTTGAATCGAGATAATAATAATTTTTTGTTCCTTCTCTACGTACATTAACAATTTCTGCTTCTTTCAATATTTTAAGATGATGAGATACAGCAGGACGAGAAAGATGTGTTTTTTCTGTAATTTCTCCCACTCGTATTCCATTAAAATCACTTTCTAAAAGCGTAATTAAAATTAACTGTCTAGTTTCATCACCCATAGCAGAGATAGCCTTACGACATTCTTTAAATCTAGATGTTATTTCTTGCATTCTTTGCTGACATTCCTTTTCCATAAAATCCTCCACCTCTTATAAGTATCTAACATTTGCTGGTTCTTTTTGTGCAGTACGTCTATATTTAACATCTGGATATCCAATCACTAGTGTTGTGAGTACATGAGCCCTGTGTTTTAGACCTAAAAGTTTCTTTATCTTTGGTGAATTATTTGCTACATCTGAAAAATATCCACTAAATAAAACTCCTAAACCATACGATTCTGCCATTAGTGCCATATTTGATGCTGCAAGTGAACCACTAATCTTATCTTTTGTAACTATCATTATTGCAGTAGGAGCATTCTTGAAAAAAAAGTTATCATCAATCGAAACTTCCTTTGAATATTTAACAGAGATATTTGCAATAGGCTTTATTTTTCTAAAAAATTTCACTGCTTCATTCTCATATATTAATTTTTTATTATCCAAAACAATATATGAAATATCTTGTGAGTTTTTAGCACTAGGTGTATATCTACCAGCTTCTATAATTTGATTTATAATTTCTGAAGAAACATCTTTATCTTTAAACTTACGGATACTTCTTCTTGATTTGATTGCCATTAGTAATTCATCTGGGTCTATATTCGGCTTCTTTGTAAGTTTTATTGGTGGTTCATCAAACCCTGTTATTGTAATAGCCTCTTTTGGACAGATTGCTGCACAATGTCCACACATTAAACAATCTTGATTTTTTATTACTGATTTTTTATTTTTTATATCTATATTATTTACTGGACAATCATTTTTACAAAGTCCACATCCAATACAAAGTTCTTTATTAACTTCAATTATATGCTTATATCTCATATGCTTTTATCTACCTTTCGTTCATTAGTTTAAACTATTATAACACGTAGATATTTTTTATATTCATTGGTAAAGAATTTGATTACCATTAAATTTTTACCCTCTCTATTACACAAGATTTTCATAGATTTTAAAGCATTATGGTTTTCATATAATTAAGTTTCTTTTATTTATTGTTATAACAAATAACAAAAAAGCACATCCCCAATCAGATGCACATTTTAAATAAATATATCTTTTATAAGAATTATAATCCATGTAGATTTCACCAAATTTTCTTAGATTAATTCAATACCTCAAAATAAATTCGAATTTATAGTTCATATAATATCTAGGCTTCATAAAATACATCTAATATTTCTTTTTTAGTATGTGCATTTAAAAGCTTTTCACTTATATCTTTACCACCTAAAATATAAGATATTTTAGACATTAATATTATGTCCTCATTTCCTTCAGATTGTGGCATAGCAAACATAATTATTACTTTTACAGGCAATCCATCTATGCTTGGCCAATCTACACCTTCTTCAGATTTACCTATTACCACAGATGCTTTCCTTACATACTTTGTTTTCCCATGTGGCATAGCCATCTGATAACCTATACTTGTAGAGCCTATTTTCTCTCTATGCTTTATTGCCTTTATAAACTTGCTTTTTGAAGTTATACTTTCTTTATCGTATAATTTATCTACTAATTCTTGTATTATGCCTTCTTTTGTAGTTGATTTTAAATTTAAAATAATACTTTCTTCGCTTAATATATCTCTAATTTCCATTTATTTTCTCCAGTATATTGTTATTAAATAATATTTTAATATCCTCTTTTCTTTCGCAATCTATTATATAATTTATATAGTTCTTTTGCCTGTATAGATTTGATACTTCAATCAAAATATGCTTTAAAAAACTACGATTACTAGTTTCTAAATAAAGATTAATCGTTCTATTAATATTATCAACATTCATTATTCCTCTATTTACTTTACTTTGATTACATATATATATATTTAAATCTTTTCCTAATGAGATAGATTCATATTTACTGCTTAAATTCATACCTATTAAACTTCTCATCTGACTTACATCAAAATTAAAATATATATTATCTTTTAAATATACACCTAATAAGTTTGTATCTAAGACCATATTATTTTCAGGTTTATTAAGTAAAGCATTTTTTATATTATTAATGTCACTTTCCATTAATAGTACTGATACAACTATATGTAATTTGTCTTTCAAGTCTAAATTTACAGTAGATATTACAAAATCTACATCATCTAAATTTCGCTTATTCAATTGATGCATAGGAATTATATCAACTATAGTCCACTCAGGAAATTCTCTTTTTAATCTAGCTGCAAGAAGCTGAGATGTTCCATATCCTGTATTACAAACTACTATTACTCTTTTATCACTCATATTTCTTTCTATAGCTGCTTGAAAATATGTAGCTAGATATGAAACTTCATCTATACTAATATTTTTTAGATTATAATACTCTGTCATAATATTTATAGTCATCATGCACAACCCCAATACATCTGAAAATCGCTCTTGTATCTCTTCTAATAATGGGTTTTTTATTTGGATATCATATCTTAATCTGTTTAACATGTGTCTTACATGAGATGCTAGACTTTTTTGTAATAATTCATCATCTCTAAGATTTATATTTAAAAACTGTGACATATTCTCTATCATTATAGATGACACTTTTTCACTATCACTCAATATATCTGATTCATCATTGCTACTCTTATTACTTTCGCTACTAAATCCAGATGATACTAAATATATATAAATATATTTAATTTCATCTTTAGTTATTTTTACTCTATATCTATTTTCTATTTTACCTATAAGTGTAGTTACCTTTTCATATACTAACTCATCTAAATTACATATAGAAACTTCCTTTTCCTCATGAAACTCTATTTGATTACCTTCTTCAACTCTCTTTAAACATATAAGTATATGTGTAATTAAATTTATATAGTAGGGCTGACTTATGACATATCCTAAATTATCTTCCAATTCTGTAATTATAGTTTCTACAAATATAATAGAATCAATATCAAATAAATTTATCAATGCACTAAATGTAGCAGAGTCTAATCTTGTTAACTCAGATATATCATGCTGTTCATAATTTTCATCTAATAAATCATCCACCATCTTAGCAATCGATTTCCTTATGTCCACTTCTTTACCTATAATTTTAGTTCCTTCTAAGGTTTTATTAAGTTTTAAATTATATTCTTTTATCCATTCCTCTATATATTTAAAATCATTTACTATAGAGGTTTTACTTACATAATATTTATCCGATAGCTGATTTATTGAAGTTATATTACTTGAATTTAATAATAGATATTTTAAAATTT
The DNA here is from genome assembly GCA_012955965.1 of Clostridioides difficile. Classification (GTDB taxonomy): domain Bacteria; phylum Bacillota; class Clostridia; order Peptostreptococcales; family Peptostreptococcaceae; genus Clostridioides; species Clostridioides difficile_G. The sequence goes on along the minus strand of JABBZI010000017.1, from coordinate 22,661 downwards.
CCATTCTTCTTTGCTCTACTGATAAAGATTTATTTCCCTTTGGTTGTATGTTTAAACTATTAATTAAGTCTATATTGTTCTTTGCTGAGTCTTCTATTAATATTCCACAGCCTCTTTTTATATCAATTTTTATATTAAAAGTTTCTAGATATACCTCAATAATCTTCAAATCTTTTTGTAATGTTTTATCTGATACATTTAATTTATCTTTAAAGCATTTTATAGGTCTATATTCATTTTCGTTTAATATCAATTTAAGAAATTCAATTTGTCTTGATACAAGCATACTTATGCCCCCTACCTATTTTTTGATATTTCTATTAAGTACTATTTTAGCATATTTCATAGCTATGTAAGAATACTAAGATACTTCTGTATCGTAAAAGAATTTATGATACACTTTACAAAATTCATATAATATAGAATATAATTTCAAAATAAAAAATAAGGATATTGAGATATAATCAACTACTTATTCAATATCCTTATTTTCAATTTTATTTATAATTTAAGCACTAAGTACTTCAAATTCACTACTTTCACTCTTTATAGTAGGCTTTGTTATCCCTATAATTAATGTTGTTATTACTGTTCCAACTAATATACAAGCTATATACGCAATTGGTGAACTACATGCAAATGGTATTACAAATATTCCTCCATGTGGTGCCATCAAGGTTATATCTAAACTCATACATATTGCACCACCTACACAAGAACCAATTATATTTGCTGGAATCATTCTTAGCGGGTCCGCAGCTGCAAATGGTATTGCCCCTTCTGTTATGAAAGATGCACCCATTATAGCAGTTGGTAGTGCTGACTTTCTTTCTTCTTTAGTAAACTTATTTTTGAATATTAACATAGCTAATGCTATTGCTAATGGAGGCACCATTCCTCCTACCATTAATGCAGCTGATGGTTCAAATACATTACTAGAGAACATAGCTAATCCAAATGCAGAAGCCGTTTTATTAATAGGACCTCCCATATCTGATGCCATCATTCCTGCTAATATTGCACCTAATAATATTTTATTAGTTCCAGACATACTTTGTAACCAAGACTGTAAAGCTTCATTTAACCATGATGCTGGTGTATTAACTATGAAGAACATTATAGCTCCACTTGTAAACGCAATTAACAGTGGACATATCAGTACAGCATTTACTCCCTTTAATACATCTGGTAAGTTTTCTGTTATCTTAATTACTCCTAAAGCTATGTATCCTGTTGCAAATCCTGCTACCATGCCCCCCAGAAATCCTGAACCTCCAATAACTGCCATAAAACCAGCTATCATAGCAGGAGCAAAACCTTGCCTTCCAGCAATTGATTTAGCTATAAAACCAGCAAGTATTGGTATGAATAACTTAAATGCTGAGTCACCTCCAAGTTGCCCAAAGAATCCAGCTATAGGGTTGTATGTTTCGTGAGTCGGGTCTGATGCAAATATACCAAACATAAATGCTATAGCTATACCAATCCCACCTATTACTACAAATGGAATCATTTCAGATACACCATTCATTAAGTGTTTATAAATACCTTTTTTCTCTGCTCCTTGAAGTATTTCTTTTGAATCTTCTAAAGTTTTTCCACCTGGCTTAATTTCTTTAGCCATGCCATTTTCAGCATTTATAATTAAATTTTTAGCTAATGAAACATTTTTAGCATCTGCTACTTTCTTTTGTAATACTTTCTTTCCTATAAATCTACTTGTTTGAATTTCTCTATCACAAGCTATAATCACATACTCTGCTTTTTTTATATCCTCTTTAGTTAACTTATTTTCTATACCTATAGCTCCATGTGTTTCTATTTTAACTTCATATCCAAGTTCTTGCCCTGCTTCTTCTAATGCTTTTTTTGCCATAAAAGTATGAGCTATCCCTGTTGGACATCCTGTTATTCCAACTATAAGACCTTTACTTTGATTATTACTTAAATCTCCTGATTCTACAGCCTTACAATTAAATATATTTAATATTTCATATGGAGTTTCTGCATTTAGTAGATTCTTGATAAGATTTTCATCCATTAAATATGTAGCTAGTTTAGATATAATCTTAAGATGAGCATCCAAACCTGATTCTGGAATTGCTATCATAAAAAATGACCTAAGTTTCTGACCATCATTATCAACAATATCCCTATCAGTTCTTAAATACATCATCACAGGTTGATTTACTGCACTTGACTTGGCATGAGGGATAGCTATTAAATTTCCCATGTTGGTTGGTGATTCTTTTTCTCGTTTATTAATATCAATTGTAAACTTTTCTTTATCATTTATATAATTTCCATGATACAAATGATTTGCCATATAATCAATTACATCTTTCTTAGTTTTAAATTGTTTATCTAATACAATACAATCACTACGTAATATTTGCTCTATCATAGACTCTCATCTCCTCGTAATTTATTATCCAATTACTAATTCTTCTTTTTGTGAAAAGCATCTTAATTTATCTATGTCATTAAATAAATTCATTTTAAACTCTATAACCTCCCTTGCAGCTTCTATACATTGTGGATATATAGCATCTGGTTCATATAGACTTGGATTTTGTTCTAATACTTCTCTACACTTCTTATAATATGCTGATTTAACATCACTTGAAATATTTACTTTACAAACTCCTAGTTTAACTGCTTGTGCTATTTCTTCATCTGGATTTGATGAGCCTCCATGAAGTACTAAAGGTATCTCTACTACTTCTTTTATTTCTTTTAATAAGTCTAATCTAAGTTCTGGTTTAAACCCTTTTGGATATATACCATGTGCTGTACCAATTGCAATAGCTAGTGTATCTACTCCTGTTTTTTCAACAAAATCCCTAGCTAATTGTGGATTTGTATATATTATTTCATCAGAACCACCTTCACCTGATGTTCCAGTTGTCCCTATTGTGCCAAGTTCTCCTTCTACAGATACATTTAATCCTTTTGCTATTTCTACTATTTCTCTAGATATAGCTACATTTTCTTCATATGGTAAATGTGACCCATCAATCATTACTGATGTAAATCCACATCTTATAGCTCTTAATATTTGACTTTTATTTGCTCCATGGTCTAAGTGTATTACCATAGGTACCTTACTCTTATGTGCTTCTTCTATGCAACTAGCTACAAAGCTATCTTCTAGAAAACTTAACTCATTTGGGTGAATTGCAAGGATTACTGGTGCATTTTTTTCATTAGCACTCTGTACCACTGCTTTAAGTATTTGCCCACTTCCTATATTAAATGCTGGTACTGCAAATTTATTTTCTTGTGCCACTTGTAACATTTCCTTCATATTTATTAACATATTGTACCTCCTGATATTTTTAATTTTAAATTTTGATTTATTTGTTATTGGTTTTGTTGTTGTTTATATTTAAATAATATCAGGGTAATAAAATTCAGAAAATAACAATCGTTTTCCTTATTGAAAAGGAACTTTTATTATATATTCTTAGTTCCTTTTCAATAAGGAGCTTTTAGAAGTCTGTATCATAGTTAACCATACTTACTATGTAAAGCTTCTCTTCTTAACTATTTTAATATATCTTATCCGTCCTAATTCTTTATAATAATCAATTGGATAAATATAACTATAATGTCTTTAAAGCTTCAAATTATTGCATTCTAACAAATTAATATTATAAATTGCAATAATAATTCATAAAGCAAATATATACCAAATTATAAAATTTTATAAAATAATTTAGTTCCCTAATTTTTTGAACTTACTTATTATCAATACTCAAGAAGCTAAAAAGTATACTCTAATAATTGCACTTACTTTGTAAGTCTTCATTTTAAATTCTATCCTATAGCTATATCATCTAATTTATCAAAAGATGTAAACATATCAAATACCCTACTTTCATTTACTAGAAATTTAATGGTTAATAATAGTATATTTTACATACATGTAGATATAAATTTTAAAATACTAGTACCATAGTTAATACTATATTGATATCAAAAAAATTAAAAAGATATTAGCCAACTAGCCAATATCTTTTTGTGGATTTCAATAGTAGAGATGATTTATAGGAATCATACTCACAATTATCTAATTTTTCACTGTCATAAACTTGACATAAAACACCAAAAGTACACTCCTTGAGTTTATTTCCAAGAAATAAAGAGTCTTAGTCTTCTAACCATCAATTTATAAATTATCCTTTGTTATTTTATGTAAATCTTTTTCTATCTAATTTAAAAATTACTCCTAATGCTATATAGCATATACCAATTACTAATACACCATAAGCCATAGATACTCCTATCTTAAATTCTTGCATATTAGTTACAATGGATATTGAAATAGGTCTATTGTAAACGCCATAAAGCAAGACTGACATTGTATATTCTCCAATTGTACGAATAAATACCAATATAGCTCCTGAAATTATTCCTGGCATCATATTTGGGATTATTATATTATAAAAGGTTTGTATTCTTCCAACACCTAAGCTCCTTGATGATTCTTCTAGACCTAAATTTATTGACTTCATAGCAACCTCATTGGATGAAAATAGTAATGGCAAGGCATAAATTGTATATGCTATAGGCAAAATATAAAAACCACCTATTAAGGACTCATTAAAAGCAAATATACTTTTTTGATTAAATGTATTAATTAGGTTAACTGCAATAGCACTTGCAGGCATACTCCAAGGTAACATTATAATAAATTTTGCTAGTCGATTATATGTATTATCCTTTTTAATTACTAAATATGATACTGGTACTGTAATTATCAATCCTAATGCCACTGCCATTAAAGACATTTTCAAACTGTTTAAAATAGGCTGTAATACACGTGATTTTTGGAAAATCATCTGGTAGTTTTCCAGTGTAAAATCTCTAGGAAATATGGTCGTCATAATTGAATGTGTACTTACAAATGATAAGTATACAATAGTAATTATAGGGAGCATAATAATAAAAATTTGTATTTCAATAATAATCTTACATACAAATGTAAATAAGTCTTTTTTTCTATTATCAACTTTATAACTTTGAGATTTTAGGGATGATACTACTCCATATTTTTTGCCATAATACTGTAACAAAAGCATAAATGCAATCCCCATTAGTAACAAAGTAATCACTTGAACTGAGGCTATATCCATATGGTTATTAGCCTTAGACCTAACAATCTGAGTACTCAAAACTTTAAAACCACCACCTATAAGATTTGGTGCTGAGAAAGAACTAATCCCTGATGCAAAAGTTATAATAGTAGAAGTTATAACAGCTGGTGTAATAACAGGCCATATTACATCGAAAAATACTCTTAGCTTTGATGCTCCCATTCCCTTTGCGGCTTCAACTGTTGAGTAATCCACATATTTTAAGGCAACATATACATTTAAATAAAAATACACATACTGAGTATAGGCAACCACAAATAAAATTCCCTTTAATCCACTAAAATCATAGGGTTTGTTGATAAATGAGAGTAAAATTTCTATAGATTTTGTAACTATCCCACTTTCTCCATAAAGCTGAATACATGCAATTACCATAATTACTCCAGGAATCATCATCGGACTTAGTAAAAGAATATGTATGATTTTTTTGTGTTTATCACAAACAAATGTCATATACAAGGCAAGTGATATACCCATAATTCCACATACAAGTACAGAACCCAATCCCAAAATTATAGTATTGCTTACTACCCTTAAATTATTAGTATTTGAAAAATATTCTTTGAATACTTCAAAAGAATATCCACCTTCACCTTGAAATGCTTGTGCAAAGGTGTTAGCTATTGGAACGATAATATATCCAATCAGAATCCAAAATAATATACTGTATAAAATAATAGAAATAATATTTTTAGATGTGAATTTACTATGGTTTCTTTTTTTAATCATATTATTCACCCTGTAGCACACCTAAATATGCCCTATCCCCTACATTTAATTTATTACTATTATTCAGCCTATTAAGTTCAGTCACTTGATATTTTTTCCCATTATTTGATACTGTATATTCTAAAATTGGCCCTAAGAAACTCTTAGATTCTACTTTTACTTTTACAAACCCACTTTGGTTAGTATTTTGCAACAATACCATTTCTTCAGGTCTTTTATAAATATAAGGCTTTGTCTCTTTTTCAATATTAAAGTTAACATAATCCTCTTTTTCAATACAGTTTGAAGTACCTACAAAGTTTGCCACAAAATCATTCAATGGTCTTTTGTAAACTTCCATTGGCATATCAATTTGAAGAACTTTACCCTTATCCATTACAGCTATTCTATCAGAAATAGCCAATGCCTCTTGTTGATCATGAGTAATAAATAAAGTAGTAATACCAATTTTTTGCTGTATCTCTCTTATTTCTTCTCTCATTTTGACTCTTAAAGCTACATCTAAATTAGACATTGGTTCATCTAATAAAAGCATGGTAGGCTCAGTAGCTAATGCTCTTGCTACTGCCACTCTTTGTTGCTGTCCACCGGATAATTCATCAATCTTTTTTTTCCTAAAATCTTTCATTCCTGCCAGTTCTAAATAAGTATCACATTTTTCTACTATAATTTTTTTAGATAACTTTTTTATTTTCAATCCATAAGATACATTTTCTTCTACAGTCATATTCGGAAACAGTGCATAGTTTTGAAAAACAGTTCCCATATTTCTATTTTCTGGTTCTAGGTTGGTAATATCTTTATCACCAACATAAATACTTCCAGAAGAAGGTTTTATAAATCCACCAATTATTCTTAAAATAGTCGTTTTACCACATCCAGAAGGACCTAATAAAGTAAAAAACTCGCCTTCTTTGATGGATATATTAATATCATGTAATACTTTTTCTTTTCCATAATAATGATTAATTTCCTTTAATTCTATATTCTTCATATCGACCCCACAAATTATCTAATATTTATAAATGAATTACTTCATATCGTTGACTACTTCATTAATTGCTCAAAATCTATTTTATTTAATATCAGTGTATTAGTATCATTTGGTTGTATGAGTTATACAAAAATCATGACATACCATAGTTCCCTTATACGTAAAATAGCGAGGAAAATCCTCACTATTTTTGTATATAATATTAAATTATCTAACTGGACTATTTTATAGTTTTATTATTATCTATTATATCTGTTTCCCATTTTTCAATCCAATTAGACTGATTTTTTCCAATTACAGACCAATCTACATCCATAGCTTTATATTCTTTTGACATCCATTTTGGTGAATCTTTAAGTGCAGAATCTAATGTTGGTATACGGTTAAAATCATTTGCAATCATAGCTTGAATCTTAGCACTTCCAACAAAATCTACAAATTTAGCTGCTACATTTGGATGTGGTGCATTTTTTAGAGCTGCTACACAGTCTGTAATTACTACAGAACCACTCTCTGCATCCACAACTTCTAATGGCATATTATTTTTTTCTTTATTATCTATTATATCACTTAACACTGCAACAGATATAGCAGCTTCACCTTTACCTATTGCTGAATACATAACACTTCCACTATTGTAGTAGTTCTTGATATTTTTATTTAAATCTTCAAGATACTTCCAAGCTTCAGCTTCACTCTTAGTAGTTGAATAGTAATTGATTAAGTTACTAACAGTAGAACGCATAGATGATGATAATGAGTCTCTAGTAACTATTAAATCTTTATATTCTTCTTTTGTTAAATCGCTCCAATCTTTTGGTGCTTTATCCGCTGATAATAATTTTGTGTTATAAAACATCATTACTGGTGTTTTTATAGTTCCATACCAATATCCTTCTGAGTCTTTATAAGACTTGTCCAATTCATTATTCCAGCTTGGTTCAGTCTTTTCATATAATCCTTCTTCTTTTAATTGCATATATGTAGATGTATCTCCACCAAACATTACGTCTGCTTGTGGATTATCTTTTTCACTTCTAACACGGTCTGCTAATTCACCTTTTAAGTTTATGAATTCAACATTAACTCCTGTTTCCTTTGTAAATTCTTCAGAAATTGCCCCTAACATATCCTCACCATGAGTAGTATATACTACTAATGTATCCTCTAATTTATCACTTTTTGATGTGTTATCATTGCTACAAGCTACAAGTGATAATGACATTACCACAGTTAATAAAATAGCTGCTATTTTTCTCTTCATATTAACTCCTCCCCCCATATTCTCCATGTTCATTTTAAATGTTATTATTCTTATAGTCAACGATTCGACAATAATCTATATAATTGTATTTTTCTATAGCCTCCTGTTTTATTATTGTTTTTTTCTATAGTTATACTTATTTTTATACATATAATTTTTATATTCACATTAATCCATTTTTCAATCTGAGTATTTTATTTCTTCAAGACATATTTTAAGTATTAGTATTATCATTATGCACATAAAAAGTGACCTATAAATAGGCCACCTGAACGAATGCTTATATAGTATGAATACTTTCTTAGAGCACTTATTATTTTTATCTAGTCCACCTTCAATAAATAATGTATATATGTGGGTTCTATTTTAAATATTAATCAAAAGTATTGACTACTTCTTATATAAATATTTTTAACAAATTTAATAATTAAATAACCATATTTCATTAGTCATCTTATAAATGTTTATAACCTATCCACTATTCTTCCTCAATAAATTCAAATAAATTTTCTACTGTAGTATCGAATACTTTCGCGATATCCATCGCTAACTTCAAAGAAGGATTATATTTTCCATTTTCTAAATGTACAATAGTCTCACGTCTTACTCCAACTGATTTAGCAAGTTCATTTTGTGTCATAAGGAGTGTTTCCCTATACTCTTTTATTTTTGTCTTCATCAATATTGACACTTAGTTACATATCCCCCTTTTATCAAAGTACATATACAAAATTAATTTGGATAATGATTGTATAAATAATACTGCAATAAGAATTATTCCAGTATTCTGGTTTGATATATTTATATTCCTTGTATAAGGAGTTGCAAAGAAGATAGCAATTATAACTATGGAATACATCATTATTGTTATTGCAATCTGATTAACCTTTGATAGTATAAATTTAGATGATTCATCAACTAAATCATTATATTTTTTATTATAAACTGAATAGCATCCAAAGACTATTAACCAGCTCAGTCCTGGAAGAGATGCAGTACTTGGACCTTTAAAAATATACTTAGTAGCTAATACAGCTATAAAAAGATAAGTTATTACAAGTAATTCTAAGATGAGCTTTGACTTTACTCCAGTTTCTGATTTATACATATAAAATCACTCCTTAAAAGTTATATTTTAATTTTTTATTTTCGTTGATATTGCCACTCAGTTACATATCCCTCTTTTATCAAAATATATATACAAGATTAATTTAGCTAAAGATTGTATAAATAATACTGCTAAGAGAATTATACCTATATCCAAATTTGATATATCCAAATCTCTTGCATGATTAGCTGAAAAGAGAACAGCTATTACAAACATAGAGTATAGCATTATTTTTGATGCAATTTGATCAACCTTTAACAACATAAGTTTTGATGCCTCGTCAATTAAATCATTATATTTTTTATTATACATTGAGTCAAATGCCCAAAAAACTAATAAGATTATAAAAGTAATCCAAATACCTTCTCCTTTAAAAATAAACTTTTTCAATAATAAGTCTATAAATAAATAGGATAACATCAGGAATTCTGAAACAAGATTTGCTTTAACACCAAGCTTCGATCTAGACATATAAAATCACTCCTTAAAAGTTATATATTTATAACACTTCATGTTATAAATATATAACTTTTCCAAATAAATTGCAAGAAAATATTGTAAATTCTTAATAATTTTTTATAGGTATAGCTTATAAAATATTTCATGATAAGCATAGAATAGTTACAAATAATATTATAAAACTACTTATTTATTCACTTTTATAGAACTATATCTCTAAAAAATTCTACTACTAAATATATTACTTAATAAAAATTACAATAAAGTACTAGATTAGTTTATTATATCTATCCTCTCAATCATATTATTTACTAACTATTACTCTAATTAATACGCAATATTGAAATGTATAATTATACAACCTAAATTCACTTCAATATCCTTCAAAAATACCTTTTTTTGTGGCTGGAGTATGGGTATGGATTTCATAACCAAAATAAAAAACCACTTATCTATTGCCATAGAGAAAGTGGTTTAGATTTTGAATTTAAAAATAAATCTTAAATTTATTTATTACAATTCATTAATTCGAAAAAATATTTAGAGTCATGTGTCTTATAAAGGTTTAACCAAGAATTTAATGCCTCTTCTTTAAAAACATCTAAAACTTTTAAAACTTGTATCGTAAATTCCAATGGTCCAATTCCTGAAGCAGTAATTAAATTTTCATCACTAACTGCAGATTCCATTTTATAATATTTTTCTCCAGAATAACTTGGTATCACCATTTTTAGAAATTCCAAATCATTACTTGTATGATTTCTAAAATCTAGTAAACCTGTTTTAGCTAGCCCTAAAGTAGCACCGCAAATAGCTGCAACGATAGACTCTTGTCTCAAAGCCTCTTTAGCTTTTTCTAATATTATCTCATGACCTATAGATGTCCAAGTATTTCCTCCTGGCAAAATTAATAAATCATTACTTTCCATATCGAACTCATCAACTGTAATCTCAGGCAAAACTTTTAATCCACCCATTGTTATAATAGGATTTTTATCAATTCCTACCATAATTACTTTTAGTGGTCTTAATCCTTTTTTAAAATATCTTCCTGTATTTAATTCAGCAGTTAAATATCCAACTTCCCAATCTGACATAGTATCAAATACATACATATATACTTTTCTATTTTTCATCTTTTACTCCTTATCTTATTAATTAATATACCTATATTGTAAAATAACTTAACTGACAGACTCTGTCAGTTAAGTTATTAAATTTGATAATGATTAATTAATTCGAGTAAATTTTCAACCACTTTATCCCTAAGACTTAATGGTTCAATTATTTGTATCGATTTTCTATAAGGTATAAGTATATTTGGTACATATGTAAATATTATCTCTTCTTGAAGTTTAAATATTGCTTTATTTGAAGTCCTTTCTTTCAAATAATATCCTAGAAGCCAATGCTGACATAAGTTGTCCAATGCATTTATCTTTCCTTCTATAACTAATTGTATAGTATTATCTTCATCTTTTGTTTCGTCCATAATCCCCTTTATAAAGAATTCACTTGCTGAAAATTCCTTTGGTCTATTAAAAGTATTTGATGTTTCTATAACACTACTAATTCTATCTAACCTAAAGCTACGAATCTCATTTCTCATTTGGCAAAATGCTACTATGTACCAATTATTATTCCAACGAACAATTCCATATGGATTTATAATCCTACATTTTGATTTTTCTTCACGAACTGTGCGATAATTAATTTCTACAGATAATTCATTTGCTATACTATTCTTCAATTTTTTAAGTACAGATTCTATGGATATTTTTCCAGTGGGTTTTATTACTTCAAAACCTATTAAATGTTTTGTTAAAACTTCTTCTTGTTTTTGATTTGAATACATTTTTAACTTTGACGTTGCTTTATCTAGTGTTTCATCTAAGAAACACCCTTCTTCTTTAGCAAATATAGCTGCATGAAGTAGAGCAGTTTGCTCTTCTGTATCGAAAAAAAGAGGTGCTTTGATGAAATTATTCAAAAGTGTATATCCACCATTATGACCTGTATCTGAAATTATAGGTATTCCACTAGCAGATAATGTATCAATATGTCTGTAGACAGTTCTTATGTTTATTTCTAGTTTTTCAGATATTTGTTTTGCGGTAATTTTTTTACCTGAGTTTAGCATCCATAGTATGGACATCATATTGTCAATTTTGGACATATAGTTTTACCTCTTCATGTGTGTTTTATAAGTTAATTATATATGTTATGATTAGTTTTCACAAAAAAAATATTAGCAAAGTGCTAATATTTTTCTTGGATTTTAATGGTGGAGACGAGGGGAGTCTATAAGTGGTTATTTGATTGTTTTGTTGGTTTTTGTAAATGTAGGTATATAGCTATTTATATAAAGTTAAATTTTCTTTTTTATAACTTTTTTATGCATATATTTGTGTAATTGGGGTATGATTGGGGTATGATTTCTTAAGTTCTATAAATTGAGTCATTAATAAATGTCTATTGTTTAGTCAATCTATAATATAATAAATCTTAAATAGAGTAACTATTCTAAGTAGATACTATTTTTATTTATGCATATCTTTATATACATTTATGAGATTCAAGTATGTACATTCTTATTCTCTAATTTTTAAATATATTTTCTTAAAATGGTAACAGTTCTACATTTAATTAAATTTATATTTTATTGTACTTATGTAAATATAAACTAATCTATTATCTAAATATATATTGTGATATAATTATATATAAATTAAAATAGGAGTATTATGTAAAGATCTTCGCTATACTCTTATAGAAAGGATACTTAATATATGGCTGTCAATTACCTAGATAACAACAATTTAGAAGATTTATATGATGAAATGCAGGCCGTATATCTTAATGATGATAGACCTTGGATAATCGGATATAGTTCTGGAAAAGATAGTTCTTGTGTAGTTGAACTTACATTTAGAATGCTTAAAAGACTACCCAAAGAAAAAAGACATAAAGAGATTTATGTAATCTCATCTGATACACTTATAGAAAATCCAATAATACTTGATTATCTAAAAAATAATATAGACAAGATAAATGAAAGTGCTACTGAACATGGTTTACCTATAAGTGCACAGATTGTATACCCAGAACTCAATGATAGTTTTTGGGCTAATATAATTGGTAGAGGTTACCCTACTCCAAAGTCTATTAAATATCGTTGGTGTACTGAAAGGCTTAAGATAAAACCATCAAATAAATTTATAAAAGAAAAACTTGAACAAAAAGATGTTATTGTACTGCTTGGAGTTCGTAAAGAAGAAAGTTCTGCTAGAAAATCAAGGATAGAAAAAAGAGAAATAGAAGGTTACCTTCTTACCCCACATGAAACCTTAAGAGGTAAAAATAAGCTAGCTTATGTGTATACTCCTATAGTCAATTTTAGTACAGCAGATGTTTGGGATGTACTCTATCATCAAAATGATAATTTCATAGATTTTGGTGGTGAATTTGGACCATCTCCATCTACCTCATGGGGAACTGATGCTATGGAATTATTTCAGATGTATATGAAAGGTTCTGGTGACTCAGATGAATGTCCATTTATAGCAGATGAAGCTAGTGCTAAAAGTAGCTGTGGAAATAGCAGATTTGGATGTTGGATTTGTACTGTTGTAAAAGAAGACAAATCATTAAATGGATTTATTGAATCTGGTCATGATGAATTAAAGCCACTTTTGAAATTCAGAAGTTGGCTAATTTCTGAGAGAGATAAACCTAAAAATCGTAAAAAACATAAAAGAAATGGCTCTGTCATCAAAAAAGATGGTAGAATCATGTTTGGACCATTTACATTTGAAGCAAGACAAACTATTTTAAGAAAACTTTTAGAGACTCAACTTGAAATGCAAAAATTCTATCCTGATTTACAACTTATACAATTAGGAGAACTTAAAGCTATAGATGAGATTTGGGATAACGAAGAAGACTTAACTGGTAATATACTATCAAAAATATATAAGGAAGTTGTAGGTAAAAATCTACCATGGTCTGAATATAAAAAACCAGTATTTGATGACCTTACTTTAAATATTATATCTGAAAAATGTAGTAAGTATGATATAAATATTGATTTATTTAATAAATTAATGATAGATACAAATAAATACAAATACTTTAGTAATAATACTAAATTAAAAACTTCCATAGAAAGAATATTAAATCAACAGTGGCTTCATCAAGATATTATTGAAAAGATTGAAGAAGAAAGCAACAAGGAGTTAAAATATGAAAATAAATAAACTTGTATTAAAAAATTTCAGATCTTATGAGGAAGAAACCACCTTCAATCTAAATACTACTAGTGACAAAAACATTATATTGATAGGTGGTAAAAATGGTGCTGGTAAATCCACAATATTTGAGGCTATAAAGCTATGTATATATGGACCTATAGCTTATAAATATCAAGGTTTCAACTCTTCATATATATCGCGAGTTAAATCTAATATAAATAATAATTCTTTAAGAAATAGTAAGGTTGATACCTTAGTATCAGTAGATATAGAAATCAGTGAAGGTACTGAAAAAAGCACCTATACTTTAATTAGAAAATGGACTTTTAAAGATAAAAAATTAAATGAGACATTTTCAGTTTATAAAAATTTTTCAATTACACCATTAAATGCTGATGAACTTAACTATTTTGAGAATTATATTACATCTATTATTTCTCCTAAAATATTTGACTTTTTCTTTTTTGATGGAGAACATTTGTATGATTTCTTTATAGGTAAAAATTCAAATATACATCTAAAAGAATCTTTATTATCTCTTTGTAATTTTGATACATTTGATATTTTAAAAAAAATGTTAATCTCAACTAACAGATCCAATAAGAATGTTTCAGATGAGATTAATGTTATAAAAGATGACTATTTAAATTTAGAAGTTGAAATCAACAATTTAAACTCTCAAGAAAAAAATCTATCTTATGAATTAGAAGAAATTTCAAGTGAAATTGAGAAGTTACAACAAGAACAATTAAAAATAAAGAAAGAATTCCGAAAAAAAGGTGGAATTTTAGCAGAAGAAAGAGAAATACTTAATTCTAGAATTGCTGAATTAGAAGGAAATAGGTTTATAATTAATCAAAATATAAAAGATTTTTGTAATGACATACTTCCCTTTTTAATTATAAAAAAACAAATATTAAACTTAGAAAAACAACTTAAAGTAGAGAATGATAGTATATTATATTCTCATCTTAAAGATAAATTAAATATTGAGTATATAAAAAGTCTACTTTCAGATAAGATCATGTCTTCCTCATTAGATGAAATAGCTCTAACTGTTTCTGAGGCTTTAATAGAAGATATAAAACCAGATAGTTATGAAGAGAACTTTGAATCTATCCATAACCTTTCTAATGATGAAAGTAGTAAATTATTATCTTTGATAAATACCATTCTAAATTTTGATAATAATTCTATCGTTAATTCCTTTGAAGAACATCGAAGTATTTCAAATGAATTAGCAGATATAAGACATAAGTTAAATACTAGCTTTAAAGATGAAACTTTGAATACATATATAAATGATATATCTAGTTTATCAAATAAAATTGATTCTTTATTAAAATCAAAGAATTTGCTAGTTACTTCTTTAGATAAATTAAGACTTGAAATAGCTGAGACTAGCACTAAAAGAGATAAATCTAAGGCTAAATATATATATTTACTTCAACATAATAATATTGTTGATATATCTTCTAACCTTATACTTATGTTAGATGAAATAATAACAACATTAACAGAAACTAAAATTAAACTAGTTCAAGATAATTTTATGTATATATTTAAAAAGGTTATTCAAAAAGACAATTTTATT
The DNA here is from genome assembly GCA_012955965.1 of Clostridioides difficile. Classification (GTDB taxonomy): domain Bacteria; phylum Bacillota; class Clostridia; order Peptostreptococcales; family Peptostreptococcaceae; genus Clostridioides; species Clostridioides difficile_G. Next base: position 7,104 of record JABBZI010000017.1, on the reverse strand, counting down.
AGCTCTATAGATATTGATGCCAACTTTAATATTTCTTTATATATAAATAAAATATATAACTCTTTAGAACTTGAAAATTTAGTAGAAAATATAGGATCTGAAGAAATGGAGAAGAAGTTGGGAAAATTATTTTTCGAGGATTTATTTAACTTATATAGTGTAAAAGATAAGGATGATCTATTCAATGCTATAAAAATTAATACTCAATCTACATTTTTAAATCTAAGAACTAAAGTTGACATAGACGAATTCTCTAGTGGTGAAAAACAAATATACATTCTTTGTTTATATTGGGCTTTACTTAAATCTTCAGAGATAGAAATACCATTTATTATAGATACACCTTATGCTAGGATAGATGATACTCATAGAAATAATATTACTAGTGAATATTTTTCTACAATAAGTGATCAAGTTATAATACTATCTACTAATACTGAAATAGATGAAAAATCATATAAGATAATAAAGCATAAGTTAAGTAATGAATACTTGATTGAATATGATAACAAAAATAAAAAAACTATACAAAATAAAGGATACTTTTTCGAGGTGTAATTATGGGATTTAGACTTAAAACATCAGTGCAGACAAAAGAAATATTTGAAGAATTAGGATCTAGAATGAATTTGAAACCATTTGCTCTTTGCAAACTAGCTATCTCAATCTCACTAAGTGATAGTGAGACAATTGATCACTATGAAAGCATTGATAATAATGGTCTTGAACTTAATAGACAAACTATAACCAATCAATATGATGTTCTATTTAAAACTTTACTTGAACAGCATGCAGGTAGACATTTAAGTGATGATGAATACTTTCCTAATCAAGTTAAGCTTCATATAGATAGAGGTGCTCTTATGCTTAAAAACAGATATAATTATTCAAGCAACTTAGAACACTTTATCACCCAAATAGTAAAGGAAAATAATAATCTATAAATTGATTAATATTTATTAAAACATAAATAAATTAAAACATAGGATAGACAATAAATAAAATTGTATATCCTATATTTTAATTATAAATATTTTTTCTAAATTCACTTATTTTATTTATTAAGTTCCCAAAATGCTTTATCTCTAATATATATAGGTGCATTCTCACTAGGCATTTTGACTAAGCTTTCATGTTTAGCTAGATTCTTTATCTTATTATATATGTTATCTTCTTCACTTTTATTCTTAGAATTAAATATATATCTTATGTCTTTGTTATTTATATCTGATACATTATGTACTATCCAAGTTGAAATATAATTCTGATACTCATTTTCTGAAGTTGAAAAATGACTTAGAAGTTGTGTTGATAGAATAGTTCCTACTCCAAACTCTCTACCTTCTTTCAATATATTTTTTATAGATGTAAAGTTTCTACTCAAAAAATTATCAGCTTCATCTACTAATATCATTTTATTTAATTGTCTATACTCTCCATTTCCAGTTATATCACTTGATCCAAGTGCTTTCATTTGGCTATAGAATAAATCAAGAGTTATAGCGACTACTAAATTTTGTATTCCTGAATCATAATATGATAAATTTATAACTGTAACTCCATTTATTAAATCAAATAAATTTTTAGTCTTGTCACTATCTGGCTCAAATATTTCAAACTCATTAAAACTTGAAAGAGCTGCATACAATTTATCTTCTTTTTTTATATCTTGATCATCAAGGTATATAGATAGTACATCTTGCATTGTAGGATATGATTTTACCCATGTATTTTCATCATCTTTTTTTATCCCTTTTTTTTCATAAGCTTTCATAATTAATTCTCTCAAAATAACTTCTTGCTTAGGTCCTAAACCAAATGCTTTTGCTATTGTCTCTTTTAAAGAATTCGCTGTGTGAACAGGTAGTAGTGGCTTTCTTCTTTCAGGTATTATTAAAGTTAGTGGATTATAAGGTAAATGATATATTTCATATACCTTAGCATTTGTTGCATCTACAAAATCATCTTTTATATAGTCACCTTTATAATCAAAAATCAGTATTCCTATTGGTTTACCATTTATATTATGTTTTTGTTCTCTATGAATTTGTGTTACTAAGGATTTAGTAAACTGTGTTTTCCCAGTTCCCATTGTTCCTATTATACCAGTATTAGGATGAGGCACTTTAATCGAATTTGTTGGATCCCAAACAAGTTCTTTATTATTATTTTTTATATTTCCAAATATAATTTTCATTAAGCCACTTCAATCATAATCTTTTGTTTTATTTAGCTTAACATCAGGATCTAAAATAACATTTTTACCCATATTTTGTATACCTATTGTACTATCTAAATACTTATTTATAAGCATTTCTTGTATAACAAAATCACTCTTTCCTCTAATATACTTCTCCTTCATTTCCTCTAAATCCATTACTATATTATTATATCCTTCTTGTTCTGAGAGATTTAGTATAGTTATATTATCTTCTTTACCTAAATTCCCATTATAATAAGTTCCCTTTTTAAATGATATTACAGCTCCTCTTCCTATAAATTCATCTAAATCATTACTTATCTCATAATTATCATTCAACAAGTTTGTTCTTATATCACTATTTATTATATCATCCCAATTTTGTTCATCCCATATATTATATAACTTCATTTTTTGTGCACTTACTATAGCTAGTTGTATCATAAAATTCCTGTACATAAGCTTTGTAAATTTTTGGGAATCATTTTCGCTTTCAGTCAAGTACTCTTCTATTAAATCTCTTGTCTTATTAGCCTGAATTATTGCCTTTTTTATGACACTTTCATTATTATCTCCAATTTTCACTTCAACAGGATAAAAATATACTTTTATTTTATTATTTTTATTTTCTATCCCAACAAGTAATAAGTCATCTGAATAAGATCCAGTATCTCCTGTTAGTTTCTTAACAGTAAACGGACCACCTGCTTGCTTTAATCCAGCTCCACCAGATACTCTAAGTATTTCTTCAAGAGATATTGGTATCCATATTATATTTGGATGATAAAAATAAGCTAAGCTTATTTTTATAGCTGATAATATGCTTAATTTTTCTCTAGGAAACTGAGATTTACTAGATATAAGCCTTAATAACCAATCTCCATTTATAGCATTGAAATAATTGATCAAATTAGGGACTGTGTCTTCTTCCACTTTAATATCTTTACTATTTAGAAATTCTTCAATTATAAATTTATATTGTTCAGATTTTCTAGTAACTGTTATAGCATCATATCCACTAGATGTTGTATATTGATCACTATAATGTATTATTAATAAGTCATTTGAATTCTCATCATCCTTAAAAAAATTTAAATCCACTTTTGGATCTATAAAAGTAACCCAATGAGATGTCTTATAAATTTTATTTAAAAATGAACTATTGTTTTCACTTATTGATGTTGTCACACTCAGATTATCGTTAAATGGATCTCCAGTTCCTATTGATTTTGTAAGTGAATTAAACTTCATTGAAATATTTAACAGTTCATTTTTAGTTGTAGCCATAAACTTAGATCCAAATCCAGTCCTATAAGTATCTTCTAAATATATTGATGGAACTCCTGCAACCAATCCATTTAATGATACACCTGTTTTTATATCACCCATAGAGCTACTTGTTATATTTACATCCTTATCCATTTGATATAAAGTCAAATGGGAATACTCATATAAATCTGACATTTTATCTTTTTTGTAAAATTTAACTTTATCTCTAAATAAATTTAATACATCTTCTTCAGAGTAATTGTCTACACTCAAATTTACATTAAAATGTTTTTTTATATCATTTATTGAATTATAAAATGCTATTTCTTCAAATGAATTTATAATACTTTTATCTCCATATATATAAATATCTATCGATATTAAGTTATTTATTTCCTCACCTTTCCCTAATTTCTTTACGTAATAATCAAATATACCAAGTAATACTTCTTTACAATCACCTAAATTTATTAGCTTTATCTTCATTACTGATTTACTTATATTCCTAAATAAATATGTAAAATGTTCTATAAATTCATTTATTTTTTCCTTTGTCAATTTAGAGACATAATCTCTAGATCCCTTATATCTACTCATGTCATGATCAACATAGTATGTCCACTCTGGTGAATGTCTTTGATCTACTACCTTATATAAACTATTCTTACCTTTATATATATAGGGCATTAGATACTTCGAGCCCAATAGTTTTAAGATTCCTTCTTTAACTTCTTCATCACCTATAACATTATTTATCATTAATTGGTAAGCCACATTTACTGGATGTAATGGCGTTAAAAATAATTCTTCTTCTTTATCTATTCTATGTATAGTCCCTACCTTAGCTATATTAAGTCGCTCCTTAGATAATACTTTGCCATTTTTTATATCTTCAAACACTTCTAATATAGTATTTATATAATTTTTTGATATGTTAACTAAATCCACATCATAATATGCCAAGCTTGGGATACAATCATTTACTTTATAGTAACTTATAAGGTTTTTGTATGCTTCTTTTATTCTGGAATCTACATCTAATTCTATTATTTTATATTTTTCTTCTGAAATAGTACAATGCATTATATTATTTTCTATGATATATTTTTCTATTTGCAAATTTTCTTTAAAATTTTCTTTTGGAAAATATTCACTAGTACCTTGTACAATTTTACTATTACCTAAATATTTAAAACTCTCCTTTCGTTCTCTCTTTAATTTCCAGGTTTTCATTCCACTTATAGAAATTGGTTGTTCTTTTTCTTCTTGTTTAACTATGGTAATTACAGATTGATCATATACTACATCAATTTTTATAAATTCAACATCTTCTTCCAATTCAACATTAAGTTCTAAATCTAGCCTTTCTTCTTCTTCAAGATTAATTTCATTTTCAAACTCATCTATTTGTATTTTTCTCTCAATTATACCTTTTGGGTTTATTACTATTGTATCATTATCTGTGTTAGTAACTAACATACTTCTTTTTGAATTAATAACAATTCCATAATTACTTTTTATATCATTTAGTATATTCTCATCACAAGATACTATACAAATTCTAAATTCATATTTTATTATACCATCATTATATTTAACTTTAGTAAATGTAGTTTCTGAAATATTTATATTTATACTTATATAAGCTTTATTTCCACTTGCTTTTACTTCTGTATATGTTTTAGACATCTTACCTATAGAAAAACTTGTTTTTTCAATTTTCTTATCAAATTTTATGCATAAATTTATAATATCAAGTTTGTCTTTATTAAATAATAATATGTTTTTTCGTTTTGACTTATTTTCAATATCTGGTTTACTCCAAAGCTTTAGGTTTTCAACACATTCTATACATAATAACTCTACCTTATTGTTTTTCATTCTTTCTTGAGATGACTTTATATCTTTATAGGTAGAATACTTCCAATTCTCATCTTTTAAAAGATCTATACCTTTTGAATCAAAATGTTTCTCTAATTCCAGCTTAGGATCTCCATACTGATGTATAGAGTTTACAATAGAAAACAGATTTTCATTATCTAATAGTCTTTCTTTTATTGCCTTGCTACTTTTGTTGTCTAACATATTATCATCATAAAATAATCCAAATTTACTATATTCGCTCTTTTCAATTCTTCCTTTATTTAATATATCTAATATATTTTCATATTGAAATATTGATGAATTATCTTCTAATATGCTTTTATTCATTCTATCAAGTACAAAATAAAGTATATGTTTAATATCTTCTTTTAATTTATCATTTTCTAATTTATTTTGTATATCCTTTTCTAAAGTTTTTGTATGAAATGGCATACCTTCTTTTTGCAAACTTTCTGTTCCTCTTATTAAACTATCTAATGTCATATTATGTATAAATAATATGGCTGAATCTTTAAATTCATCACTAGCTACATTTCCTATAAGATTTCTAAGTCTAATTAAAAAATCATTGGTTGTATTATTATTTGAAGCAACTATTAATTGAATACCACTGACATTCATACTAAAAGTCTGATATTTTGATCCATTCATTATATTATATGTAAATGGTCTACTATTACTTTCTTTCTCTAAAACATCATACATAATTTTAACTTGTTCTTCTCTTTCAAACTGTATATTAAATTTATCACCACTTTTTATTTCTCTAGATTCAAAATATTCAACTAGATTTTTAGCTATATATCTATAAAATTGATCTGACATATTGTGCATCCCCACTATCACTCTTTTTTTCTATTATATTTAATTTTTCAAATAACTCTACTACTTTACTTTGAGAATCTCTATCAAAATAAATTCCTCTTTTTTCATATTCTTCAAATAATTCCTTTAATTTTATCTTTGGCTTATTTTTCATACATAATTTTGTCATAAATAACAGTTCTTCTTGATTAATTTTCAATACATTTCCCAATGGCCCTGCTTTTTTTAAAAAATTTAATTTACAATACTCTTCAAATAAATTTTTATACCTCTTATAGTTAGCCTCTCTTGAAGATTTCTTGAACTGATAATCTATTCTTTTATGTAAATCATATATTTCTTTTTTTATGTTATCATTCTCATAACTTGGAGTTTGTTCATCATAATCATCCCATTGTACATCAGTAATTGACTTGACATAAGTATCTTTTATATCTATTATATTTTCATATAACCTAAGTCTTTCATTTTCTGATAGATTTTTTATAATTTTATTTAAATCTACATAATCATACTTACTGATGTCATTATTAGTATTTAATATCTCCAATGTATGAACATGACTAAATAACATTCTAATATGACTTTCTAACTTTTTCCATCCCATTTTATAACTTATCCTTGTTTTAGATGCTTTTTCCCAACTTAAAATAAAATATACTTTTTCAGTTCTATCTTTATCTCCATCAAAAAAGTTAGATAATTTTATTGATAATTGTGATACATAGAAAAAATAATAGTACTTTAATAATCTTTCAAACTCGTTTATAATTAATTCTGGATAATTAAGCATAAATTCTAAATCTTCTTGGAATAATTTAGATACATTTTTACATATACATTTATAAATTGATTCAGATGTCTCTTCATTTTCAAGTTCAGGAAGATTTTTTAATATAATAAGTTCCATAATATTATCAGGTTCA
>JABBZI010000179.1 GCA_012955965.1 Clostridioides difficile | reverse complement strand
TTATATTTATTTTTAAATAACATATGTAAGAACTGTAAGTTCTAACTTTTATCATTTTTGAGGTTGTCGTTCACATAAGTTCGCTACTACCTATGCAGTTCTCTTATGAACTTCTTACACTTTCATGCAAGCACAGACTATATCTTATCCTTCGGCGTTATCCGTTAAGGTCTACCCACTTCCACTACCAATAGCTTGTAGTGTACTTCCCTCAAGAGGAATAGTCGTTGAAGTTTCTCCTATTCGGAGCTTACCTGCTGATTGCCCATTTTAAAGTACTTAGGATTTAACCTTATACTATCTAACCAATTTTTTCTACTT
>JABBZI010000178.1 GCA_012955965.1 Clostridioides difficile | reverse complement strand
ACCTTTTGGAAGAAGTCGTCGAAGGTGGAATCAATAACTGGGGTGAAGTCGTAACAAGGTAGCCGTATCGGAAGGTGCGGCTGGATCACCTCCTTTCTAAGGAGAATTGCCTACTGTTTAATTTTGAAAGTTCTTTATGAACTTCATATTTGGGGGTGTAGCTCAGTTGGGAGAGCACTTGCCTTGCAAGCAAGGGGTCAGGAGTTCGACTCTCCTCATCTCCACCATTTAAGAGCATATTACTTAAATCTTTGATTTATCTAGTAGACTCTTACATTGCACTTTAAGCTTATTTTTATTCAAGCTTTGTGCGTTAGCACCTTAA
>JABBZI010000177.1 GCA_012955965.1 Clostridioides difficile | reverse complement strand
AAATGGTAGATCCATCAGATAATGAATATGTACTAACATTAACAAATGGAACAGTAACAAATGGAGATGTAAAAGCGAATGTTGAAGTAACAGGATTACCATCAGGATTAGATTATACAGCAGTAGGAAATAAATCAGCGAATACAATAACAATAACAGTATCAGGAACAGCAAATCCAGCAGTACAAAATGATTTAGACAATGTAAGTGTATTAGTTAAAGCAGGAGCAGTATCTGAAGCAACTGCTACAGACTCAGTAGCAAATACAACATTTGAAGTCAAAAAGTATGTAATACAAATAGTAGGTGAATTAACTTTTGATGCGA
>JABBZI010000176.1 GCA_012955965.1 Clostridioides difficile | reverse complement strand
TATCAGGAACAGCAAATCCAGCAGTACAAAATGATTTAGACAATGTAAGTGTATTAGTTAAAGCAGGAGCAGTATCTGAAGCAACTGCTACAGATTCAACAGCAAATACAACATTTGAAGTTAAAAAGTATGTAGCACCAGCAGTAGGTCAATTAACTTTTGATGCAACAGATAAACAAATAAAAATGGCATCAGGTGATGAAATGGTAGATCCATCAGATAATGAATATGTACTAACATTAACAAATGGAACAGTAACAAATGGAGATGTAAAAGCGAATGTTGAAGTAACAGGATTACCATCAGGATTAGATTATACAGCAGTAGG
>JABBZI010000175.1 GCA_012955965.1 Clostridioides difficile | reverse complement strand
ACCAAGAGAATGTGGTCAAGGAGAATTCAGAAGTCATGGAAACTTTGAATCAAGAGGATATGGTCAAGGAGAATTCAGAGGCCATGGAAACTTTGAATCAAGAGGATATGGTCAAGGAGAATTCAGAGGTCATGGAAACTTTGAATCAAGAGAAGATGGTCAAGGAGAATGGAGAGGCCATGGAGACTTTGAAACAAGAGAGTATGGTCAAAGGGAATTCAGTGGTCATGGAAACTTTGAATCAAGAGGATATGGTCAAGGAGAATTCAGAGGCCATGGAAACTTTGAATCAAGAGGATATGGTCAAGGAGAATTCAGAGGCCATGGAAAC
>JABBZI010000174.1 GCA_012955965.1 Clostridioides difficile | reverse complement strand
TTATCCGTTAAGGTCTACCCACTTCCACTACCGATAACTTGTAGTGTACTTCCCTCAAGAGGAATAGTCGTTGAAGTTTCTCCTATTCGGAGCTTACCTGCTGATTGCCCATTTTAAAGTACTTAGGATTTAACCTTATACTATCTAACCAATTTTTTCTACTTTCGTAACTTTCACACTTAGGTTTATTTCATCCTTATGTTTTAGTTTGGTTAGCTTTAGGGGTTTCCAGCAATTCAAGTAGTATTGGATAGGTTATATCCTATCTCTACATATAAGTTTCCCTATATGCTGACTACTTTAGCTACTAACTCACGACTAAAGTCACGAGT
>JABBZI010000173.1 GCA_012955965.1 Clostridioides difficile | reverse complement strand
GCTCTGGAGGTCGTGAGTTCGACTCTCATTATCCACCCCAACTAATATGGTCTATTAGCTCAGTCGGTAGAGCACCTGACTTTTAATCAGGGTGTCCCGCGTTCGAGTCGCGGATAGATCACCAAAAGGCGGCGACATAGCCAAGTGGTAAGGCAGTGGACTGCAACTCCTTGATCCCCAGTTCAAATCTGGGTGTCGCCTCCAATATATTCCAAGGTAGCTCAACGGTGGAGCAACCGGCTGTTAACCGGTAGGCTGTGGGTTCGAGCCCCACCCTTGGAGCCAAAAAGCCGAAGTGGCGGAACTGGCAGACGCACAGGACTTAAAATCCTG
>JABBZI010000172.1 GCA_012955965.1 Clostridioides difficile | reverse complement strand
AAGGGGTTGTCTCAAAATTGATTTTTTTCCAATCAAATTTTAAGTTCAACTCCCTTTTTAGATTTTTATATGCTATTTTTTTATTATTTCTTTTTTAATTAATACTTTAAATTTCAATATCGAAGAAATTTGAGCACAATAAATAAAGCATATATATTTAAAAAAATTTAATTATATAGCTATTTCAAATAAATGTTTTCCAAATCTGCATTTTTGTATTCGATTATGTAATTTATCAATATTAAAGGCTAATGCCAATAGATAATATTCAGTTCTTACGTTTTTATGACCTCTCATAAGAAATCTCTTAAATTTATAGTCTTGTTTTGTAACGCCGAAGGC
>JABBZI010000171.1 GCA_012955965.1 Clostridioides difficile | reverse complement strand
TAACCAAACTAAAACATAAGGATGAAATAAACCTAAGTGTGAAAGTTACGAAAGTAGAAAAAATTGGTTAGATAGTATAAGGTTAAACCCTAAGTACTTTAAAATGGGCAATCAGCAGGTAAGCTCCAAATAGGAGAAACTTCAACGACTATTCCTCTTGAGGGAAGTACACTACAAGTTATCGGTAGTGGAAGTGGGTAGACCTTAACGGATAATGCCGAAGGATAAGATATAGTCTGTGCTTGCATGAAAGTGTAAGAAGTTCATAAGAGAACTGCATAGGTAGTAGCGAACTTATGTGAACGACAACCTCAAAAATGATAAAAGTTAGGACTTACAGTTC
>JABBZI010000170.1 GCA_012955965.1 Clostridioides difficile | reverse complement strand
TAGGTTCGATTCCTATCACCAGCTCCATGTAAAACTAATACGGAGGATTTCCCGAGCGGCCAAAGGGGGCAGACTGTAAATCTGTTGTCATCGACTTCGGTGGTTCGAATCCACCATCCTCCACCAATTAAATATGCGGGTGTAGCTCAATGGTAGAGTTCTGGCCTTCCAAGCCAGCTGTGAGGGTTCGATCCCCTTCACCCGCTCCAAAAAAAGCGTGGGTGCATAGCTCAGCTGGATAGAGCAACGCCCTTCTAAGGCGTGTGTCCGGGGTTCGAATCCCTGTGCGCTCACCACATATATATTGGGGATTAGCCAAGTCGGTAAGGCACATGACTTTGACT
>JABBZI010000016.1 GCA_012955965.1 Clostridioides difficile | reverse complement strand
AAGTAACCATTCCTAAACAAATAGTTACTTTATAATTCCGGTATAAGACACATAACATTTCCACTTGAGCAATAATATACAAATTTATTTTCAGTTGAAACAGCTTTAATATCATAACTTGTAGGTATTCTTACATCCTCTAAAATTCTTTCAAAAATTTTCCCGTTTTCTCCAAAAGCTACAATTGCGTATTTGCCGGAAGAATAATAACCATAACTTCCTAAAAGTAAATAATCTTTCATAGGTGCTACAAATGAACCTGTTGTACCATACTTACCACTTATAGTTCCCGATATTGGACTATAATTAGCTATTATTACAGAATAAATACTGTTTGGGTCACTTAAACCATATACAACAAAATTACTTGAACTTTTTGCACATGTATAACCAGCATTTTTTGAAAGTTGTAAATTTCCTTTAGTAGTCCATGTATTTGTATCTACAAGAAAATATTCAGAAGTATTAACAGCTACACTGTTAGTTGTCTTTTCTTTTCCATAAAAAACATGTATTTGATTTTTATAAGATTCTCCGCCTGCTCCATACCTAGAACTTCCCATATTAGGTAAATAACTCCAAGCTGATGTTTTTATATTATACTTTTTACAAGTGTTTATAGCCGTGCTTCCAGATAGTCCACCTATTTGATAAATTTCATCATTATAACTTACAAGTAAAAAATTAGAATTATATGCTGGAGTTGCAAGACTTGTAAGAGAATTTGTTATAGTGTTGTATCGTCTAAAATACAATGTATTTGTGTTATATCTAATAAAGCAAAAAACTTCTTTATCTATAGCAGTAACATAGTTAACATCTTTTATACTAGAATCAGAAGCAGCAGTTATCAAAAGATTTTTTGGTTTATACCAAATTGGAACATTCATATTTCCTTGCTCTATTTTGCCAACATTTTCAGCTAGAGTTTTAAAAGGTGTATTGCTTACAGTTGATACACCTTTTCTATTTAGATTTGAAACAAAAGTACTTCTAATTGAGCTTAGTGTATTCTTAGTTGTCTCTAACTTGTCATTTCCTGTAAAGGGTGAACCTAAAATATTAGCTATATTATTTTTGCCTGTCTGCAAATCATTTTTTGTAGTTTCTAATGTATCTATCATTTCTCTTAGTTTTGCATTTTCTTCTAATTTTGTTGCCATCTTTCACTCCCCTTTACTAAATCATATCTATTAAATTATTTACTATAGCTATTCCTTTAGTCCTTTGACCACTTATTTCTACCATTATTTCCTCTAATACTCCATCTAACTTATCACTTGTAAATCTATCATTAGCATCTGTAATACTTATACTGGTATCTACAAGCTGTATGCTTCCAATAGAATTCTCTATTTTTTTAGAGGAATAGGTAGTCATTTCACTCACTCTGTTATCATCTACAGTCGCATTTATAAAATGAGTTTCAGCATTTCCATTAATAACATAAACATGCAATTCAGTTTTTGTTTCACTTCTAACCTCAATAGAATTATCATCTATAATTTTAAAGTTTGTAACTACATTTTCTTTTGTAGTAGCATCTATAATATTTACAACTATTCTTTGTGTTAATAAGTTATGTGTTACAGTTGCTTTAAATCCATTTTCTGTATCATCCACCCAATCATCAATTGTGACTCTTTGAGTATATGCCACATTTGAGCCACCTGCGATTAATTGGTCAATCTTGATATTTTGTTTCTCGTTTTCTGTGTCAATTCTAGTGTTTAACTCTGTCTTAGCAGTTTCTATATTGCTTGTTAACTCTGTTTTAGTTGTATCTATTTTAGCATTAATAGTGTCTATTTTAGTATCTAATTCTTGTATATCTTTGAGCGTAGCAAAAATTATTGTAGGGTCAATTTTAAGTTCTATATTATTTACATTAGATACAATAAGCACAGTTTTAACCTTCATATCAACAACTGCTCCTTGTTCTATAGAAGGTTTATAACATTCTTTATATTTAGAGATTGCAATTAGATTATTTTCATCATCTAAATATCCTATTTCTCTTATCATAAACCCACCTACACTTGATGGTATTAAACTCTCTAATATTATGCAGTTTGGCGCAGTTTCATCTGTGGTTGTATTTCCGATGTTGCCTTCCCATACCACATTTTTAAGTTCTGTCTGACTTTCAGTAGGAGTATACTCACTTCCTCCACCATCTCCAAGTTGAATTTTTACAAACCCTACTTTGTTACCTGTAACACTTGCATTTGCTATCTTTGCCTTTCCTACATTTGTAATTATAGTGTAATAACTTTTATCTATAGCCAATATATCACCTCCTAAAATATTGTTATTTCTTGGTATCCAACTCCATTTCCTGTTAATATATCAATTTCTCCATACGTTTCTATGTTTGGTGGACTCCAAGGATATATTGTTATCTCTTGACCCATTAAAGTGGTTATTCCAAAATTCATATAATTATCTTTACTTATAAGTATTCTAGTGTAGTCAAAACTCATGTTGCAAGGTTTGATGCTGCTTACAAAAGAATGAACCTCATTAAACCAATCTTGATTTCTCGCATCACTTTCAAGATGTATATTATAAGTAGCATTATTTATAGTTAATTCATAGTTTCCTTCTCCAACTATACTATCTAGCCAGTTTCTTAAAAATAGTTCTGAGTAAGGTAATTTACTTATATATTTACTAAAAATCCTAAACCTTCTATCCTCTAGGCTCTCATTTGATTTAGGAACTATAGACATTATTTTTTCCCATCTTTTTATACCAGTTATGGTCAAATCTTCTAAGAACTGGTCATTTAAGACATCATCTAATTTATCATGTAGTATCTTTATTTCTTTGTTATCTGCATTAAATGCTTTTATATATTCTTCTTTATCTTGTAAAATCTGCGGTAAGTAACTTATTAGATTTATCTCTTTATCCAACTACTTCACCTCTTACTACTATGCTATTACTATCTATTGTTAGATTAGATTTGACATCATTTATCATTGTGTTTGCAATGTCTAATACTCCATCAATACTTAGCAAACGAGTTTCTATCTGAGCTATACGAACTATTAAGTTTTCTTCATCTTCCCAGCTCATATTAAGTTCATTTAAATAATCGTCAATTGTTTCTTCTGCTATAGTCTTTATATTCTCCCAAGTATAGCCACTTTTATATGTTATCTCTGCTGATATGTTTATAGTTGTACTCACGACTCCTGTAACAGTAACTTTATGTCCTATAGGTGCTAATCCAATACCTTCTCCTTGATTTTGTATAGGGTCAATTTCTTCTTGTACTAAATTAACTAAGTCAGCAGATGGTACTTTGAAGTTAGAGTTAATTATTACTAACTTAACAGTTCCTCCACCGTCCCAAACTGGATAAACTTTAACTCCCCCAACGTCAGGCAATTTATTAACTTCATCCTTATAGTTTTGTATATTCCCACCGAAACTTTGTGAATTTAAACTATCATAGTATCTTTGTCTTAAACTGTCCTCTGATTCTTCCTCTTCTCCATTTATCAATATTTCTGTCAATTCTGCTGTTTCTAATTTGTCTACATATTCAATTGGAATCAACTTACCAAGTTCAAAGATAGGTCCAGCAGTTTCACATTTCATCTTATATATACCTTTGCTAATCCTTTCAGTTGCAATATAATTGTATTCTCCTAGATTGAATCTTGAATCAAGAGGAATATCTATATTAAAGACTCCTTTTGCAATTGTATTAGTAGCTTCAAGTGGTGTAATTCCTCTTTCCTTACATCTTTTCTCTAAATAATAGTAACTAGCAGTATCTACAAATGTTTGGTCTAGCATTTCATCCATTGCTATATAAGCTTCTGTCAATTCGATAGCCACTGGTGCCAAGGCATTATATATTATAGAACCTTCTCTCTTATCTAGTGTATTTGGTACACTATCTAACATTCTTTTAATTATATTTTCAAAAGTCATTAACTCAAACAATTATACACTCACCACCTTCTCTGCTTTTATATTTCCATATTTACTGTGAACTATGAACTTACAATGTACTTTACCCTTTATATTTTCAAACTCAAAATTATCTACATTTTCAATTCTATCATCCTGCACTAATGCTTCTGTTATCCTTCTCTCTAACTCGGGTATTACATATGAGACAGGTTCTCCAATAAGGTCGTTCAACTCGACCCCATAATTCCAAGAATAAATAAAGTGCTCATATCTTTCAGTATTTAAAATCAAAAAGATGGTCTGTTTTAATGCTTCCACATCATCACAAATACCATCTACTTTATTTTTTTCTATATTTAATTTAAAGGTCTTACTTGGTTCTTCTCTTACATCAAAGTTTATAATTGATACATCTTCTATATCATAGTCAATAGTGTCTGTTGGTATCACTTCATCACATCCTATCTAAAATTAAATACTGTTGTCCTCCTTGCATACGAATTAAAACTAATTTATCTCCTATCTTTTTATCTGTATATCTTTTAAATGTATCTGTTTGTATTAAAAAAAATTCACCAATAGACAATTTCTGTTCTATCTTAACTACTAAAGGATTAACACTTTCTATAGTTCCAAATGCAAGAGTCATTGGATTACTTGTCTCTACTGCATCCATTGCTGCCTTTTTAATTATTTGCAATAATTCTTGACTCATATTATCACCTCGCTTAAAAGAATCTTCTAGCTCTTGCAAAATCATGATTCTTATTTTGTCTACCACTTAAACTACTTATTTTGACTACATCACCAGTCTTTGGCGAATGTATGAACTGGTCATTTCCTATACATAGTCCAACATGATGTACCTTTCCTTTTCCTTGATTGTATGCAAAGAATACTAAATCCCCAGCTTTTACATCATTTATGTTGCATAATAGTTTTCCTCTACTATCTTTTGATTGGTCTGCTGAAACTCTGGGTAGATTTATTCCTGCACCTCTCTTAAATGCCCAAATCATAAGACCACTACAATCAAAACTTTTAGGACCATTACCACCCCACGCATATGGCTTACCAAGTTGATTTTTTGCTTCTTGAATGACTTTACTTACTTTACTATTATTGTTTGTTGATGTATTAGCAGTGCTATTATTTTGAACTTGATAAGTTGTATCTTTTAAATTCTTTTCTGCTTCTTCATCACTTCCAATTCCTGTACCACTTGAATTATCGTAATTACTCCCTGTTATTTGTTTATAAAATGCACTCACACATTTTACCCATTCTTTATCTGAACTTGAAGAATACTTATTTCTGATACTTTCTAATGTTTTTCTACCTTGATAGATATAGTTTCTTGATAAATTACTTATACCTCTTTTTATTCCTTCATCAGTACTTGAAAAACTTAAATACTTTCCATCTATTCTCATTCCGAAGAAATTATTTTTAGTATTTGCAATATTTGAAGTTCCTCTAGCTGATTCGTGCATTGATATAGCCGCCATTAGTGCTGGATTAACTTTATAAGCATTTGAATATTTAACAAATATATTTCCTGTATTTGATAATTTACCTTTAAGTAGTTTATTAATTTTATTAGCCATTTCAGTATCTTCTTTACTTGCAGTACTTTCTGTAGTACCATTTTTCTTTTCATCTTTATTATTTGTATTTCCACTTGAATAGGAACTTGAAGAATAAGAAGCGAACTCGTCTCCATCAACTAAAGTTAAATCCATGAAATGTGAATTATTTTCAAAAGTATGTTTAACTTTCTCAACTAACATATAATTTTGTAACTCTATATCTCCTAACGACAAAAAAACAGGTACTAAACAACCTGCTCTTACTCTAATATCTCCAATTGCGTTTTTTAAACTTAGCGACTTAGTTTTCTTATTATATAGTTTTAAAAGTATATCACATTTTTGTTTTATTTCTGCTTCACTCATGTTCTTGTCTACTGTATCAAACATTTGAAGTATTCCCCAACTTCTCATATGTGTAGAATCTTGTGCAATATAAACATCTCTTTTACCTGACTCCTCGTTGTCTCTGACAAGTTTAATTTTTGTATAAGTATCACTATCAATGCTTGAGTTATAGTCAAAATCTTCTATTACATCATTATTCATAACAGTATCTAATTTCATTGATGCAACATTCTTTAATGTTATTCTTCCAAAATCATCATAGAGTACATACATTTCCTTTTTCTCTCTTAGAGTATCATCTAGTGCAGTTAATATCATATCAAAGAGTGTTTTATTTTCTTCAACTCTTGATATTTTATACTTAGTATCTTCTATAACATTGTATTTTAAATTAAAATCTTTTGACAACATTTTTACAAGTTCACTTGCAGTTTTATTACTATATACATAAGTATCTTTATTTTTAAAATATCTTAACTGGTCATAGGCAACTATCTTGATATGATTTTCTTTGTCTCTTTTCTTCTGAAATATATATCCATAAAATATGCCTACACCCTTGTAATATAATCTTACAGAATTTCCCTCACAAAACTCTAATATCTTATCCATAACTATTGTAAATTCTAATTTACTTGGTATTCCTCGCCTTTCTATTTCCCATGTGATTCCATCCAAAACAACTGGTTCATAGAAATCTTCTAAGTGGGCAATAACTAACCTTATATCTCTATCATTTGCTAATACTAATTCATCAGCCAAGCCTCAACACCTGCCCCTTGTAAACAGTATATTTAGGCACTTTTTTACCCTTGTTAGCTTTATCCATCATAGATTTATTTAACTCATATACTTTTTTATATAAAGAACCATTTCCAAGTTGTTTTTGACAAATTGACCAAAGAGAATCACCACTTTTAACTGTATATGTTTTAGTGTTTGGTGCATTGACTGAATCGACCCTCTTAGGTTCTATTTTTACGTTTGGTCTCCCACTATCACTTTTAGGTGTCGCAGGAACTAACTTTTTAGTTGAATAATCTCTATATTGTTTTAATTTAATAGAAACTTTCGTATCTGAGCCATTGTCGGCGTCTTCTAAGATTGTATATTCTTCAAGGGATACTTTCATATTAGTGTTAAATAGTACTTTATTCCCAAGCTGTCGAGACACAATAAATTGGAATGGCTTACAATCTGTTTTTAATAGTTCTAGTTTACTTAAAAAGAATTGAACATCTTTAAATTGACCACGATAAAAAGGTAATTTATTATGTGTAAATTCTGCTTCAAAACTTATTTCAGATAGCCCTTCTTTTTTTAATATATTTACTTCTCCAGTATTTATTAGGTCTACTGTCTTATTCTTATTTGTTACTTTAATCTCTAATTTTGCAGGAGGTATTGGTAATTGCACTCCATCTAAATAAAAGTCATAAGCCACGGCTACACCTCCTTCCTAAACTATTCCTTCCGCCGATACAATCATGGCGTCGTTTAGTTTTTCTGTTAGCACATTTACTATTCCATCTACATCTGCATCTTTACTTATGTTGTTTGTGTTGTTCATGTCAATTTTAATGTTGACTCCTGTAAATTTATTGATTACTTCTTGCTCTGCAATGTCTCTAAGATATTTAAGGTCTTCTTGACTTTTATCCATTGTCTTTGCCATTTTTGCAGTGTTTCCTGCTGTGTCCTTTGCTCCTTTTGCTGCATCGTTCAGTGGAGAGTTTAGTCCCGCTGAACCTATTGAATCGCCAAGACCATATTTTTTGTCCCAAAGGTCGTCTAATCCTAAATCTTTTTTTGCCTTTTCTGCTATTTTGCTAATATCGAATTTATCTTTTATATTAGTTTCTAGTTTATCTCCCCATTTATATCCTGCATCCCAAGCTTTTCCATAATTAAATCTGTCAAAATGCAGTTTATTAGGGTCCATTCGTTCAACTTTTATCTTAGCTTCTCCTGCTACTTTGTCAGTCCAACCTTGTAATGTATCTTGCCATCCACTTACTGCATCTGCCAAATTTGAGCCAAAAACTGTATCAAATGCACTTGCGATACTTCTTATAATACCTAATACAGCATTAGCCATTCCAGATACTGCTCTTATAACAGAGCCAATTGGGTCATCTAAAAAATTAGCAAAGAACTCTGCAAAACCTGCTAAAGTATTATATATTAAAGCTACAATGTCTATCATTAAATTCCCTGTTGCAATGAATAAGTTTCCTATAAAAGCAGCTGCAACTGATATTGCTCCTGCAACAACACCTATCGCAGATATACTTGTTTTTGCAAAATGATTGAATATTGCTACTCCTACAAATAAAGCTACTACTAAAGCTATTATTCCTGCAACTATCCAAAAAATCGGACACGCCAAAATAGCTGCATTTAAACCCCATTGAGCAACTGTAGCCATTTGAGTTTCTGTTAATTCTGCATGTACTGCTAAAGCATGTATCGCAGAAGCAATTGCTAAGGCATTTTTTGATACTTTGCATAAAGTTTCCCAAAGCCATATACTTCCTAATGCAATCAAATAAGTACCTAAAATCCCTACAACCCCTGCTATAATTGGACCTATTATACTCCAATTTTGTGCAAATATATTAGCAAGGTTTAATGCTTGTGTTACTATCCAGCCTAGTGCTTGTGAAATTAAACTTATCCCAACAATCATTGTGTTTGAAAAACTTTGAAAAGCTGGACTACTCAGTAAATTAACAAATCCACTAAATACATTAAAACCAACTGCTCCAAGTACGTATAATGAGTCTTTAACATCAGTTATGAAAGTTCTAAATCCTTTGCTTGAAACTGTATCCTCAATTTTCTTCTGTATAGCTCCAAATATCATAACTGCATTATTTTTTACACTAGTAAAGATTTGACCTAATGTATAAGGCATCTTCTCAAATTCTGCATTGGTCTGCTCTGCTGCTGAAAGTAATGAGTTTTTTACAATATCTGCTGTTAACATTCCCTCTGATGCCATTCCTCTTATTTTTCCTATGTCGACATCAAGATAATCGGCAATCGAGCGGATAATATTAGGTGCTGACTCAAATACAGCATTCAGTTCCTCACCTCTTAATACGCCAGAACCCAATCCCTGCGTAAGTTGCAAAAGTGCCGAACTCATTTCTTGGGTACTAGCTCCTGCAATTATGAACTTTTTGTTGAGTTGTTCAGCAAAACTTACAATTTCTCTAGTACTAGAAAATGCACTTCCTGCATTCATACCTATCCTTGAGACTATCTGTGCTGTGTCTAAGTAAGATGCACGAGACCTTTCAGCAGATTGGAAAATCATCTTATTTAACCCTCCATCTGAGAGTTGACCATCATTTATCATGTTCAATCTCGCATTAGTACTTGTCATCTGGTCGCTTAAATTTCCTAGACCTCCTAATGTTCTTATACCTAAATAAGTTGCTGCTAACTTCTTTACACTTCCAACTAATCTATCTGTAGAACTTGCACCCTTATTTATATCCTCATTAAGTCTTCGCTGTTGCCCATCAGCTTCTCTTATTTGTTGTTCTAATCTATCAAACCCAGCTTCTGCACGTGCTAGTTCTTCTCTAGCTGTTCTAATACTATTAGCATCTATAGCATTGCTAGATGTTCTTTGTAATTGCTCGAATGAACTTAATACAATATTCATAGCATTAGTCATGTGCCTAAAAGCAGGTGTCATTCCGTCGAAAATTCGGATAGATGTTTGTATAGTTGCCATTTTTAACCTCCTTTCTTTTTTAACATAATATAAGCACTTACTTATTTTTAAGTAAGTGCTTATATATTATAAATTTAGCAATTCTTTTTTCTTAGCATCAAATTCTTCTTGTGTAATAGCTTCCATATTTAACAAATTCTTATATTTTAATATTTCATCAGCTGTAGAACTAGATATAGACTCTTTTTTATCTTCTATACTCTTAAAACTTGTTATTATAGACAAAGTTGATAAAATCTCTTGGGCATAATTATAAGATTCTTTATATAAACTTGAATTTGTAGAAATTTTAGAATTAATTAAATATATATACTTTGTAGAATTCTTTATATTATTAATTGTAATTTTTATCTTTAAACTATTTACATAAGTTTTTATTTTTTTCTTTCCTAATATACTTCCAGCTATAGCTCCTGTTTCGCCAAATAAAAGACCTCCTCCAATAGCACCACCTAATCCACTTTTAATTATAGATTCATCATCTTCTAAAAGTTCAAATGAAATAATATCCCTAAAGTCATATACTCTCTTATTCTTATTTAAATTGCTTATTTTATCAGATATAATTAATTGTTTTTTATTTTCATCTACTAATAAATAAATTCCTACTTTTTTACTTGCGTTAAAAGATTCAAATCTTTTTTTATTTTCAAGTGTTAATCTTATTGATTTTTTTATTTCCTCAGAAGATATTTTTTTAATTACATCTGTTGGTTCGACTATAGAAAATGTATCTTTATATTTTTTTAAACATTCAGAACATATTACACCATCAGATATTTTTTGTTTACCTTTTTCTCCACATATACAACAACTTTCATTTCCACTAAATAATCCCATAATATCCCCCTTTATTATAATGAATTTATAGGATTATTATACTATATTAGTAAAATTTTTACATTATAATCACCTTCTTTCAATCAAAAAACACCTACCTGAGTAAGTGTTTTTTGATTATTTTTAATTTTAAGTCCACATAGTTAATATAAAATTGACCAGTACGAATGCTAGGCTAGCAATGATAAACGACTTTACATACCACATTGTTAATATAAAATACTGATAAAATCTCTTGTGCTTCATTACAAGCATTTCTTTACATACCACTTAGTTAATATAAAATCTAGATTATATATACTTAGTTCTTTCTTATTATCTGCTTTACATACCACTTAGTTAATATAAAATCTTGAAAATGAATGTCTTAGCTAGTGCGATATTAGTAATCTTTACATACCACTTAGTTAATATAAAATAAAAGGATGCTGCTGGAGCAATTATATCATTCGTTAACTTTACATACCACTTAGTTAATATAAAATGTTTTGTGCAGGATTTTATTTGTATATGTTAAGACTCTTTACATACCACTTAGTTAATATAAAATAAACTTAGTCTTTTTATGAGGGAGGTATATACTTTGCTTTACATACCACTTAGTTAATATAAAATAACATTTTGGAAAGGTCTATTTTTATGCTTATTTTGCTTTACATACCACTTAGTTAATATAAAATGTTTATCTGCTTTAAAGCTATTGTTTGTAGATGTATCTTTACATACCACTTAGTTAATATAAAATGGTGTAAATAAACTGGTTGATTTACTAAACAAAATCCCCTTTACATACCACTTAGTTAATATAAAATTTGGTTCGTCTTGGAAATTTGTTCCTCCCCCTCTAACTTTACATACCACTTAGTTAATATAAAATGAAAATGTTAAAGATTATGATATTGCATTTTCTTATCTTTACATACCACTTAGTTAATATAAAATTATCGCAGAAAATAAATAATAAGGTTATAGATGATTTCTTTACATACCACTTAGTTAATATAAAATTTACTATATTCATAGCATTAGTCATATTACGAAAAGCTTTACATACCACTTAGTTAATATAAAATTATATGTATTAGGTTCAGTTGGTTATAAAGTGTTCAACTTTACATACCACTTAGTTAATATAAAATAAAAGATTATAAATATATACATTTTATGCCTGTTGACTTTACATACCACTTAGTTAATATAAAATGTTCTTACACAAGCATCAATGTTGTTATGATTTACAACTTTACATACCACTTAGTTAATATAAAATGATAAGGCTTGGGAGCAATATGAAAAAATAGTTGACTTTACATACCACTTAGTTAATATAAAATAACCTTAAGGCTTTGGAAAATGGACATAGTTACCCACTTTACATACCACTTAGTTAATATAAAATAAAAAGTTAGAGGTGTTTTTATGTTAAATTTTTTATTCTTTACATACCACTTAGTTAATATAAAATTTGTCGTTTTGTAAAATTATTTTTAAAAAAAGAGCATACTTTACATACCACTTAGTTAATATAAAATTAGTGGAAGTACATTTTCCTAAGATTCTATTTTGTACCTTTACATACCACTTAGTTAATATAAAATCCCAAAATAAACTTAGTATTTTCAATACTTACACATATACAACTCTCTCAAATTTGCAGTGAACCATGAGTAGTGCAATTGATAACACCTATCATACACTCTCAATGCCTTACATTGCAACTGTTAAAGCCTACTTTATCACGAATATCGCTCACTGCAAAATTTCTATATTTTTATTATATCATAAAATTCAAACTATAAAATTAAAATGGAATAATTTATCAATTTAAGAGCACCTACATATTTGTAAGTGCTTACTATACTGTCTATTTAGTTTTCATTATTTATAAAAAATATTATTTTTGAATATCTATGCCAGTTTGTGGTATAATAAAAACAAGAAGAACTACAATCTATTTGACAGTAGAGTGAAGTTCATAATTTAAACAATTAGTAATTATTTAAATTTGTGGAACTTGATTTTAAAATCAAATTCCCAGCCACTTTTACTCTTGCCGCGAGTTGAGTGGCTTTTTACTTGCGTAAATACTTTACAAATTAAGCAAAATATTAAACTAGCAATAACGCCAGCTATTACATTAAGTAAAAAGTTATTCATACTTCCCACCTCCTTTCATTAGGAAGTAGGTTTTATCCTAGTATGAACTCCACTCTATAAATTGTAGATTACATCTTCTTGCTAAAATTATTATAACATATAATGCTTACATATTTTACCTATTATATATTTCTTTAACTAAGTAAGATTTAGCAAAGCAAAAGCACCTACCATTTAAGTAAGTGCTTCTCTATTCTCAATATGTTTTATTTTAATCTTTATCTATATCAATTACTTTTATAATATACTCATTAAGTATCTTTCTTATTTTTTTAGTAAAATTACTACCTGCTCCCCAGTCAATTTGAAATAATCCAGCACCGCTACCAGTTGAAACAACTTTAACTAGTGTTTCTTCTGTTGTATTTTCACATATAACTAAAAGACCTGCATTACTGCTACTCCTTACATAATACCTATCAAAAGCTGTGATTAATATAAACTTTCCATCTCCTAAATTATAAGCATCAGTAAAAATGATGTCTGCATCCATGTTTTCTTCTATCATTTTTTGAGCTTCTAGTGGTGTCATTTTTACAATAAATACTTCTCTTGACATATCATTCATCACATCCTAAATAAAGATTAATTTTTATCTTAATAAAAATGTACTTCTTTAGTATTTTCTAACACTTTTATCAAACAGTATTCCTATTCCTCCTAATAAAGCCAATATAGAACCAAAATTTCTATATTGTGAAATAGATTGTTCTAAATATATATTATATTGTTCGGTAGCCATTGACCCACCATTTTGTTTTATAATACAATCCATATTAAATTGACCTAGACCTATACAGCAAAATAACACTATTATTCCAATTACAAAAGCAAATATACATATTGTAAGTTTAATATCTTTATTTTCCATAAATACACCCCTCATAATTTAGATTTATTTGTTGTTTTTTACTTGGTGATATATTATCTACATTATACTATACAACATACATATCCATCTATTTCCAAAATTGTAACATTTTCATATATTAGTAATGTGACTATACCAATTTAATCTTTAGCTTTAAATTCTACCTTCTTCTACCTCTCTTTTTCTCTCTTTCAGCTTCTTTCATAGCTTCTTCTTCATCCTCTATCTTGACAAGTATTGAGGCAGCTGCTAATGCTCTCTCATTAACTTCTAAATTCAAGTATTCACTAGGTTTCCACTTTAATTTTTGAATACAGTAATGAGTAATACTAGCATCGAAATCGCCACCCCTAATTAGTTTTTTGCTTCTTCCACTTTATCCTCAAATGTTGTATCAAATCCATTAACCTCATTCACTTTTACAGTGTAATTTACATACTCACCTGCTGTAAGCATTGTCTTTAATAACTGAGTTTCTCCCATTACTCCATAAGAATTTTGTAACTCAACATCTTTCAAATCGGGAAATACAGTAGATGCTACACATAATTCAGCTACATAACTGTTATAGTCAATTTCGCTAGTGTATTGACCAGTATGCTTACCATTGTTACCAATCACTTTCACCCTTTTAGTACAATCTCTTCTTAATACTTCATCTTCCTCAGAAGATAGTACTCTTAATTCCCATTCAACTGGTTTCCCATTCTCATCTAAGAATCTATCACTTGCTACATATTTTACATTGTCAATCTTTATAGCATTTTGAGCTAAAAAAGCACTTAAATTACTCATATCTTAATTCTCCTTTTATTTTAGTTTTTCATAAAAAAATACACATCTATAATTTATAAATGTGTATTCTACTCCATTCCATTTATTATGTTGAACTTTTCAACTAATTCCCAATCCTCGCATGTAAAGTCCATATCTTCATCAAGATACTCACCATCAGCATCAAATTTAACTATAATTCCACTATCCATGTTGCAGTCTTTAAGTATTATAGTTTGACGCCCAGCTGAACTTGTTGGGTCTTCATTAGTCACCTGTATATCAAAGTAAATATCCTCACCAGTCTCTTTATATCTATAAAGAAGCTCTCTAAATATAGAAGTATTATAGTGAAATGTTGCACTTCCTGTGTACTTGCTTCCAGTACTTTTATTTCCTTTTGTAGTGCTTCCTAAGATAGGAACTTCACTTTTATTTTTCTCCATTTTAGCTTCTAAATTAATAGCTTGCATAAAGTTATATCTTTTACCTTCAATAGTAACATAACATTCCGCTTTAGATGCACTTATTGTATCTCTTGCTTTTATTTGTTGAAACATAAACTTAACACTCTCCTTTCTAGCTTACTGAAACAGTCATATAAAGCTTACTCATAGCATTAATTACTTTAACACCATCAGATACTATTACCGTTTTCTTATCATTTCCAAGCTCTACACTGACATCATCAGTTTTAAAATCTTCTATTGCTCTAATATTTTCTAATTCTTTGTGATGCTTAACAACATCATTCCAGAAACTTATTCTTCCTGCCTTATCGTTAGGAACTTTGCCAAGATATTTATCATTAAATAAAATCGCTATATCATTAGCAATTTGGTCTAATACTCTAACACTTTGATTACTTGAGAAATCATCATTCTTATCATCTGTAAAACTAACAAAAGTATTTATATCCTCTAATACATGGACTTCATCTCCAACTTTATGGAATATAAATTTACCACTCTTTAGCGATTCCTCAAGTTGTATTTGTGTGTAATTAACATCAATATCAAACTCACCATCGTATCGCTTATTTGTATTAGATTTATTTATGTCGCATCCAGCTATAGCTCCAGTAGTCCAATAAATTAAACTAGACTCTAATAGTCCAGCATCTTTTATTTTATTTTCTACAGATACTACACCTTCGTAATCTGAATCACTTTTCTTATATAATACAGTTTGAAACTTAGCTCCTACCTTATCTCTCATTCTTTTTGTAAACTCTACAAACAAACTTTTAATCTCTGTTGCTGTTGCCAGGCATCCTAAAGCATTAAATGAGTAGCTTTCTATTTTATCTAAGAAATCTTGGTATTCTGTCCCTGTAACTGCTTCTCCATTAGTTCCACCAGTAAATACAAGTCCTGCACTTGCTTCTAGTGTTGCATCCTTTTTCCAACTAACATAGTCATTGTCAATTAAATCTGTAATAACTTTAGCTATTTGTGTATCTACTTTCTTATTATCTAGCAAAGTTACAACATCAAATTTAGTATTATCATCAACATTTGTTGTAACTATTACTTTTAAGTCATTACCTCTTATACCACTGCATCTAGCTGTAGCAATACTGCAACTAGCTTTAACTCCTTTATTTAATTTATAAAAATAACCTAATCTTATATTTTTAAATAAATCTCTAAGACCTTTTAACTTCTCATGAGTGTAATCATATCCAAAATACTTCGCTGAATACTTTTCAAAATCATCACTACTTACTTGAAATACTTCTTCATCAATACCCCAATCAAGTTCAATTGGCATTGCAACAATCCCTCTATCACTAAGAGAACTTGTTGCCCTCTTAGCTGAGATAAAATTTATATAAGTGCCTGGAAGTATTTTATTTTGTGTTACGAATGTTCCTCCACCTAAAGCCATCTAACTCACTCCTTTCATAAATTTATTTATTCTATCATCCACTTCTGAAAAAGAATATAACTCATTTTCTTTTAAAATTGCATTTAATAAATCTTTTCTACTTATATACTTCTTAGAATTAACTATCTGTTCCTTAGTGAACTTGTAGCTATCTTCTTTACTTAATGTTTTACTCAAAATTATCACCTCTCTTTAGACCGCCAAACAATTCAACTCCATTCATTTTTTCTGTATCATTACTTTTTATAGTGAAATAGTTATAATCAACAAAGAAATGTAGTACATTATCTATAATTTCAAAGTTCATATTCGTACCTCTTACTAAATCTCCATCAATTTCTATATACTCTAATTCCTCCAACAACATTTCAGCTATCTCATTTATCTCAAATGATTTATCATTACTTTTTGGAAAATAATGTACATCAAATGAGTTCTTATTTAATGTCCTGCCACTTGGATATGGTATCTTGCTTGGATTTAAAGGAACAATAAAAAAACAAGGTTCATTTATACCTTGTTCCACATTTTCACTATAAATTGTATATTTTTCTCCAAATGTCCCATCTAATTTAACGGATATTCCATCTATAATATTATTAAGCATCAAACACTCCTTTAAGTAATATTAATAACTTTTTCTCTATAATCTTATCAACTTGACTTTGTAGTTCCATCTCTGAAATAGTTAAGAAATGTTGTCCTTTTACCCAACCTTTTCCATCTTTAGTTCTATGCCCGAAATTTACATAACTTGCATACTCAGTTGGATTAACAACCTCTATAATGTAATTATTCCCACTTTTGTACACAGGAAGTGACCTAGCATAAGCTACTCCATTCCATCCTTGTCGTAAGAATCCCGTATCTACTGGCGTTCTTCTAATTACTTTACCTAAGAGTCTTGCTGCTAATTCTCTTGCTGCATCTTTACAAAACTTATCTAAATCAATCTTTGTAAGCTTCTCCATCCTTTTACAAACTCTTTTAAACTCTCTAAAATCAACACTGCCCCATCTAGCCATTAAGCTTTATCCTTAAGTAATTCTAATATTAATTCTTGATGATTAGGGTATATAGCAGATTCTCCACTTCTTACATACTCTTTATCATTTATAATAAGTTTTGAACCTGCTTTAATTTTTATATCTGGAGATATAAAGAGTTTAATAGTTTGCTCTAGCTTAGCTACTTTTCCATCTGTAGCTGATGCAATATTTTTATATGAAAGCTTACAAGGTTGACTTTCTAATACAACTACTTCTTTATTATTAGTTCGTTTTGTTACAGGGTCTTTAATTGGCTGATACTCAACTATAGTACATTTATCTCTATATAACAGTTCTATTGCTTTCCTTGATTTGCTTACCATCTTAAACACCTAAAAGTTAATATTTTATCTTTACCATAAGTAGTAAGGTATACTATAAGACTATCAAATCGTTGTTCGGGTGTTTGTGAGCCACTTCCTATAGCAAAGTCTATCTTTGTATCACCTTCTGATATAGACTTTTCTACAACTTCAAAATTGAGACTTTCTATATCTAATTGACCCATATTTTTTTTATTAAATAGAAATTCTCCAATTATCATATCTACTTCAATTTCTTTTAACTCAATTGGTATAGTCTTTATGTTACAATCAAGTTTAATTATATTCTCTATCTTTTCTTTTACAAAATTTATTAACCACTTATCTCCGTCTTTTAATGTATATTCAAAGCTTTCAAGTCTTTTTTCTATATCATCAATTATATTATTTTCCATAGGATTTAACCTTTTGATATTATCTGAGCTATTGCAATTGATTTATGATCTATATATTTTGTTTTAGTTGGTGCTCCGTCATTTACTAAAGTCCAGTTTGAGCCATCTTCAAGTTCTGATTTTGTTGGAGATAATGAAACTTGTTTTTTCTTTTCATATGAAATACCACAAGGTGCAAATACTTTTCTTTGTCTAGTATATAAAGTATCTTGGCCACCATTTGTTTTAGGATCTCTATCCATCTCATAGGGAATTTTTGCACCTATATCTTCATAATCAAATGCACCATCGCCTAATATATAAGTAGTATATTTTGTATATCCATCACCTGCACCACTTGTACTTTCTGCAACATCTTCTAATGGCATACTGTCATCAATCAATACAGTTCTGCCATTCCATGTAGCTAATCCTAAGTCTCTTTGTATTCCTTGTTCATCAGTATATTTTAGATAAGTTAATAGATTTAAATTTTCTAAATTGGTAGCCACACTACTGTGCATTATAGCTAAGCTAAATTTATTTTTATTATCTCCACAGGCTTTTTGTATAGTTGTATTTAAACTTTCTGCTGAGACTTTTCCATCACCATTTTTAGTTATATCTGATGTATGAGTGTCAACAAACTTCTTATTTTCAGTTCCTGTCATTGAGAATATACCTTTTAATACTGATAACAACGTATCTTGGTCAACATCCTCCCAAAATGAAGCTACTTTATTTCTCACATTAGCCATAAAGTCTACACCTGCTGTTATATCTTGACTAAAGTCTTTCTCCATCCATGCTTTAGCTCTACCAATTACTACTACTCCACGTTCATATGTAACAGTAGTATCTGCTGTTATATCAGTCATACCATCATAATTCAGTGCATCTCCTTCCAAATTTCCATACATAGGTATTCTTCCATATGAAGTGGTTGTTTGACTACTAAATAAGTTTCTAATTTCTGAATTTGATTTTAAAGCTCTTGATTTTAATAATTCATTTCTCTTTAGTGCTGGAGCTGACTCCATATACTTTCCAAATGCTTCTGCATTAAATGATTTTGCATCAAATTTTGTGTTTGCCATATTTATTTACCTCTTTTCTTTAATTTTCTAATTGATTACACCAATCTTCATAAGTAAAATCTTTTGGTGCTTTTTCTATAGCTGGATTGCTTTCTGCGGGATTTACTCCTTTAAAATTTACTTTTGTTTCTTGAACTTCTTCAAATAAAAACTTACTTTCTTCACTTTCTTGCAGCTTCTTAATCTGTGCTAACCTTAAAGACTCATATTTTTCATCGTCATCTTCCTCAATATCTTCAAGCAATGCCTTTGTTGCTTTTCTATTTCTTGCTCTACTTTCTGCTAGTAATCTTTCATCAATAGAATCCCTCCTTATCTGTTTTATTTTAGTTTCATAAGTTGTTTTTAACTCTTCTACTTCTTCCTTTGTCATAACTCCATTAAAACCTTCAACAGTTTTATTGGCTGCATTAAGTTGTGTTTCAAGATTTGTATACTCTTCTTTGGTGACTGTAGTCTCTTTTATTTTCTTTTCTATAGACTTTTGAAGAGAAGCTACATCAATTTTGTTATCCTCGATTTTTATTCCTTCTAATAATTCTTTTAACCAATCCATTTTAAATGTCTCCTTTCATTTTTTATAAAATAAAAGCATCTACTTATTTTTAAGTACATGCTTAGTTATTTTTTACTTATATTTTCGATAGATTCTATTTCATTTTCATAAACTTCAATTCCATAACCATCCCTAGCTATTGATATACTTGCTATTTCTGGTTCATTATCTAAAGCTTGTGTATACCCATCACACTTTCCTCTTATTATTTGCTTATCTACACAAGTTATTTGAATATTTTTCCCTACATATTCCCATAATTTCACTTTATTTTCCCTCCTTATAAAGCTGGTACTATATGTGTTCCAGTTTTGGAATAATGTATCTTAAACTTATTTGTAAGAGTTTTTTCACCTGTAATATTATTAACATTGACCCCTATATTCTTATCAATTTCTATAAGTTCTTTTTTATCCCATTCTCCACTTCGATTAAATTTTATAATTCCATTACCAGCATGCCTATTTACAAGTTCTTGAGCCTCTTCTTTTGTTATAGTTAAATAGCTTCTTCCTTCTATATAATTATTATGCCCTTTTAAATGTTTTCCTTGTTTCCCATCATGAATATTTAAATTATAGTTACCATTTTTAATATCTTCTTTTATGCTATCTATTATATCACTATTTTTTATTTCTGAGATATCATTGTTTTTAACATACTCCTCATACCACTCATTATACTTCATACTAGATGATACATAATATGTTTTTCCATCTTTTACTTTTGCTGCTCTGTAACCTTCTTCATCCTCAAACCAAGGAGCTGTTGTAGTCCTACAACGACAATGAAAAGGTGGAGCTGTAACCCCGACTTGATAATCTTTCATATCAAATACTTTACCATCTAATTCTCTACATATATTTGAAGTTCTTAAATCTAGTGTAGCAACTATCTCATATTTCTCTACATCTAAATCATTAAAACAATCTTTTCTTGAAGCTGATGCAAAAAAAGCTGATTCAGTCATTATTAAATTCTTAGCTTGAGATTTAGATACATTAAACATCTTAGCAAAGTCATTTACTAGATTTTTAGGATTTTCACCTCTAATAATTGATTGAGTTAATTTAGTGTGTAACTCATTGATTAAAGCAGACCTATGCTTACCCCAAATTCTTTCTGAAAAATTTAACCCATCACTGGTCCATGGCTTAGAAATAACTTTATTTATTTTATTAGTATCTAAAGGCATTAAGCTCCAGCCAACATTTATTCCTTGTTGAATGATAAAAGATGTATGGTTATATCCACTTGTATAAATATCTTTCATTAACCTATCAATGCTATCAAGTTCATTTCCATAAAGCACTTCCACTTGTTGTTGTATTTGCAGTTTTAAAGCTTCAAGCCTCGTTATATGAACCCTTGCACTAGCATTTTCTAACTCTTTCATCCATTTCTGATTTATAGCATTTTCTTTGCCATATTTAATATACTCTTCTACATTCCACTTAAATTCTTCTAATTCTCTTGTGTTTAATAATTTCTTAGCTTCTAATAGAGATATTCCCTCATTCTGAGCAAATCTGTTATACCATACAAGTATATCTTTTTCTATACTATTCATAGCTAACTTATATTGCTCTTCTAATTCAAGATAGTATTTTACACTTTTGTTATTCTGAGCTTCTTCTAATTGTTCAAATCTCTTTCTCCAATAATCTTTATGTTTCATCTACAACACCACTATTATTAGGAATCAGATTATCATATTCTTTCTGAGCCTCTTCTTGTTTTTTCATCTTTTCTAGTTCTTGCTTAACATCTACTGTCCAAGGATGTTGAGATATAATGGTTTCATCTGATAATAACCCAACTGAATTTTTACAATTAGTAATACTTTCTGTTTCATTTATTAATATATCTCTATTAAATATTATCTCTACTTCTTCATTTTCATAATTTCCTTGTCCAGTATTTAAAATGTGCATATTTACAAACCAAAGTAGCTCTTCAAAAGAAGCTTGAAACTCAGTTTCCATTCCATTAGCATCTAAATCTATATCACTATACATACTTTGTATATTCATTTGATTAGGATTTCCATTCATCCTATCATCTTTAGCATCGTATCCTCTTCCATTTTCAATTAGTGCCTTTTTGAATACTTCTAATATAGATTTATAGTTATCAGAATTTACTTTTATTTCTAGTGTTTTTAAATCTCCAACTGCACCATCCACAGTACGGACCTTAACAGCTCCATATTGTGCTAAGTTTTTCCTAAACTCTCCTAAGTTTTGACCATCATAATTTTGAAGGACCAAGATTGTATTTCTAGCATCTTCTTGCATGTTATTTTCAAAATCAGATAACATTATGTTTATACCATCTTGTAAACTCTTAACTCTCTTAATAAGTGGTATCTCTTTATTATTGTACTTAAATGGTATTAGTGGTATCCTATCCCAATTAAGTTCCTCATGAATATCATCAGTTTCAACTACTAAATAAGAAGAGTATGGAATTTCTGAATCAGATATTAGAGTCATACCTTGTAAAATATATCTCTTTATACCTTCTTTTGAATATACTTCCACCTTCTCAATTATCTTTTCATTTGCTCCACTATATGCCTTTACTTCATACAACCTAACTGCAAAATCTAATATTGTATGCTCTGAATCTTTCCAAAAAGGTAATACTTCATATGATGGAAACCTTTTGAAACTTAGTTTACCATCTTCATTATAGTATGGGTGTAACCATGATATACCACCATTTAGAGAATCTTCACAAAGATTTTTAAAGGTCCTAAGAAACTTCTTATTAAATATATCATTTAATAAAGAATTATATATTTCATTTTTAGTTTGAAAAGTAAGTGGTTTCCCTAGCAAATAATTAACCTTTTGGTCTACTAAATTAGCATATTTATTATCTACTATTTTATTATTTGGTAGATTTTCAACTTCTGTCAACTTTCCGCCTTCTCCAATAACAGTACGTTTCCGTCTTAAAATATCGTGCTCACCTTTATAATACCTATCACCTTGTAACTGCTCTTTTCTAGTGTTTGATGTTTTCCATTTATTTATTTCATACTCTATATGTTTTAAATTGTTTGCTGATTGTTTTAGTGGCTTATTTAAAATATTATTCAGTTTAGCTACCCCCTTTCTTAAAAGATTAATCACATATATCACCCCTTACTTAATCAAAGCTAAATACATCACCTTTTATGAACTCTTCTAGTGCATACCTCATAGCATCCATTAAATGGTTAAAATCATCTATAGGTTTATTAATCTTATTTCCGAATTTATCTTTATCCCAAGTATAATTACTTATTTCAGTTAGAAAATTTACACACTTAGGATGTATTATAATCTTGTAATCTTGTATATATTGAATACCATTATTTACACTGTCTTTTCCTTTTCTTGAACCTTTTATATTTCTTAACCCTAACTCTCTCAGATGGTCAATGTCTTTTGGAGAAGCTGAATCTGCTGTTATATGTTCTTTAGAATAGCCCTTTCTATTAACTTCTCTATAAAGTTTCTCATTAGACATACCATGTTTATATATTTCATCAAATACATAAATCTCTTTTGAAGCTTCACCCACTAAACCGCAGAATAAAGTTGATGGGTCGTTAGTATAACCAAAATCCATCCCAAAAGCTGATTTGATATTCTGCTCTATAAGAGTGTCTATATTAAATTCTCTCTCTTCCCAGTTTTCATATACTAATCCATCAACAATGCCCCAGTCACCAAGCCCTGCTACCTTATAACGTCTTGGATTGTTCTTTTTCATAGTTTCAAACACTTTCTTATCTGCATCATCTAAAAATTCATTACAAAGATAATTAGTTGTTTTTGAAAGTATATCCTTATCCTTTGTATCAAAAAATCTTCGCTTAATCCAATGATGCTCATTCCAAGGATTAAAGGTCATTGTTATTTGTTTGAATAATCCACTTGGAACTTTACCTCTTATACTTTCATCTAACATATTAAAGCTATTTTCATCTGTTATCTCATAAGCTTCTTCAATCCAACACCAGCAAAGTACTCCAACATCAACAGTAATAGATGTAATTTTAAGTGGGTCATCAAATCCTCTAAAATATATCTTTTGGCCAGTTGGAATGTATGTAATTTCAAGTGGATTAGTAGTGCTATCCCAATAACTATCTACTCCTAATTGATGTATAGCCCACTTAAGTTCTTTATAGCAACTATCTCTTAATGTTCCAAATACTTTCCTTACAACTAATAAATTGGCTTGAGGGTGTTGCATTAACTTAGTAATATAATATAAAGCTGTTGTCTTTGATTTTTTAGAAGCTCTTGAACCTTTACAGACTCTATAACGACCCTTAAATCTCCAATAATCTTTATATCCTTTGCCTACTAACTTTGCTATATTCACTTTCTTAATCTTCAATTTCATCATCTCCAACTATAACTATAGGAATAGCTCCTTCAACTTCTATTTTATCAGTGAATAACCTGTACCTCTTACCTAGAAGCTCAGCAGCCTTATTCCTATCTTTTATACTTACATCTTTTTTAACTCTTTCAACTCCATTATCAGAAACTAAAACCACTTCCTCTTTTGCTTCATTTCTTACTATCTTAGTTAAATACTCCATAACCTCTTTTGCGTCTGCTATCCTGTTTGACTCAAGTTGACCTATTCTTTCATCAATGTAACTTTTTAAGTATGGTTTTGTTAAGTTCTCAGCACCTATTACCTTAGCCGTCTTTTCAGAATAACCTGCTTTTACTGCTGCTTCTGTAGCATTACCAGTTTCAATATAATAGTCACAAAACCTTTTTTGTTTTTCAGTCAAATTTGCCATACCACCACCTCTTTATTTGCTTTATAAATAAAAAAATAAGACTTTAAAATTAATCTAAAGTCTTATTTTTAGGGGATACATATTATATTTAAGGGAGCAAGTTTTAGGAATCGAACCTAAGATTATACACCAGTACTTGCAAATTGAGCGAGGTTACCAAGCCTCACCCTTTTAGACATTTGAATTAAATTCAGACTTAATCCAACATATCTACATATAGTGTATTAATAAGTTTGAACATAGTAAGAATCGAACTTACAACATCCTCATGCCCTGCCTAGTCTGTTCATATAAGCTAGGTGAATCCCTTAACCTAGCCTAATATATATTTAGTTTTGAGAGGGAAATATTCATTTCCACAATACTATTATCTCATATTTTAAATTATAAAATCGGCAGAAAAACGGCAATTAAAAGACCTAGAACTTAATCTAGGTCTTTCATTATACTATCTAATCTCCCATATTCTCTTTCCATTGCTTCAATAGTTACTACCCAATCACGACCAAACTTTTTACAATCAATATTTTCAACTAATTTTCCTGTTGCAACTGCTTTTCTAAGTGTAGAGTCTTTCAAGTTCCATAATTTTGTTGCTTCTGCAAAGCTATAAATGCCCTCAAATCGATTCATAAAATCCCCCTTAATCATTACTATAAAATTGAGTTAATAACATAATATAACAGGATTAATGCTCCAATCAATTTAATAGTGTCATACAGTAATTTCAATAATTCAAATGTTAATTCTCTGTACTTATTCATTGTATTTTCAGTGACTATGTTTTATAATTTAGTTAAGAGGGAAGGTGCAACTTCCACTCTTAACGTTTTACTAATGTAGGCTATCTATTACCATTTTGATGACTGCTAATAGTGTGCCAACTTCGAGTACGAGTTCAGTTAATTCTTTTATGAGTTTTCTGAACTCTTTTATTTTCTTAGCCACTTTCTTTTCACCTCCTTTCTATACTTTAATTATATCACGTATACGTGATATTGTCAATAATTTCCATACATCTTTTTTGCAAAAAAATAGACAGTTGTTAACTGCCTATAAATCTAACATTTTAAATAATGGTTCTTGCTCTATTAGTGCTTTTTTACCAAATAAGGCTATTGATATTGAACTAATAGCTTGATTAGCTCTTTCCCTTAGTTGTCTTTCTTCTAAGTATACTTTATCAACTATTAAACTCCATTCTAAGCCTTCTATATACCTATACCTTATAATTTGTTTATGTATAGATTTCAAATTGCTTATGGATACATCTATTGTATATTTTAGTGCTTCCATTTCATATAGTTCTATCTGTTTTTCTATTATCTTTTCTTCAAGAATAATTAACTCATTTTCAACTTGATTACTTATTGAATTAGTCTTACTTATAGGAATGCTGTCATAGCTTAAACCTTGCATAAAATCACCTAAAGGGCACTCTTTAAGATTTTTTATTTGAAGTTTTAGACTTTCAATATTAATATGTAATTGTTTGTAGTTCTCAAGGTACTTTTTAGTTGCCATAAAAAACTCCTTTTTAACTTTACTTGCCATAACATCACCCCTATTTACTTAAGCTACCTTTTTCTTATTTTCTTTTCTCTTTTTCTTAAGTTCACTATATTCTATCCAACCATCTACTCCATATTTTTTACCCTTAGCAATCCATATCAATTTTTTATCTTGATACTTATAGTCAAAAAGCTTTTTTCTAAGTTCACCTTGCTGTGTGCTGTATCCTTTCACATCTATATAAACAACTTCACCATCCCATTTGTATATGGCAAAATCAACTGTATATGTAATAGCCCTATAGTTCTTTCCATCCTTCTTAAATTTAGGCTGTAATTCAAACTTTTGTTGAAGTCCAAAATCTTTTATTTCTCCATTTTCTTTCTTTTCTTTTAAATATAGATAATACTCTGACTCATCTTTACTATCAAATTTAATTCCATCTATTATAATTTTCTTATTATTGTATTTACTCAATTAAATAATTCCTTTATCTCTTAAAAATTACTAATACTTATTAATATCATTTATAAAGTTATAAACCTCATGTACACTATATCCAAACCTTTTAAATCCTTTTACATATATTCTTATTGAACTTGGTATACTTCTACCTACCCTACAATTTTCGTATCCTTGCCATAAATTCTCTTTTTCCTCTTGCTTTACCATTTGAGAAACTGCTTTTTGAAACTTATTCATTGCTATTCCTCCATAGTTTTATTGATTTAAAATTAATTTTGATGCTCTCTATTGCTTTTATTAGCCTTTCTCTCGCATTTTTTACAACAGTAAATTCTTTTAGACTCTTTTGGAATGTAAAATAATTTACCACACCAATTGCAAATTATTCGTCTCATAAACTCACCTTCTCTGCTTGAAAAAAACTTACCTGTCTTTCATTTTCTATATCTTCATTTCTAAATCGCTTTTCCAAGTCATGCACTGTAGTTCCATCAGCTTTGAAAGGAACAGGACTATCTTTATCTAATTTAAGCATACTCCCCCACAAATCTGGATAATATTTTCTTAAAGTTCTGAGGCTATCTAAGCTTTGTTTAGGACATAAATAGCAACCAGTTCGCTTGAATCTGTGATGTATTTCATAATAAAACCCTTTTTCTTTCAAGTATTTCAAGCAATCTTTTTCAGTCATTTTTTCTTCAAACAATGGTGCTATGCAGTTTTTTTCTAGCCTTCTATGTCTGCTAGGTTCATCAAAGGCAATTCCAATATACCTTTTATGCTCTCCTAGTTTATTAAAATATTTATTAGCAGGAGCAAGTTTTAATCTGCTATTACACCATGCTCCTAGAGTATATGGGAAGCCCCATATTTGCCCTTTACGTTTTCCTTTTCCATTTACTGTATAAAAGTATTCTTCAAAAGTTTTTTCTGCTTTAATTCTTGTTATTTTAAAGTTTATTCTTTTTTCAAAATCATCTACTGTATCATAAATTTCTTTAAATTCTAGTCCTGTATCTATAAAAACTATTTCGTCTAATTTAAGACCTTTTTCTAATATTAAAAGAAGCATTGCAGCCGAATCTTTTCCTCCACTAAAACTTGCAATATACTTCATAAAATCACTCCTTGCATTTTCTAAATGATTCAACTAACATTTCAGTCTCTCCACAAGTATCCTCTGTAAAATCTATTTGTCTCCCATTAAACTCTTTTATATAATCTGCTATATCATATACTCTTTGACATTTACGCTCTATACAATGGCAAATGTCATTTATGCTTACTTCTTCTGGTATTTCAACTATAATTTCATGTTCTAAAGTTACTTTTTCCTCAAACTTAATTTTATATTTTTTCATTTTAAATTCTCCTTTATTTCATTTCTGAGAGTCGCAAAACATTTCAACAGTAATTTATATTAAGATACATTTTGAAACTCTCTAAACTGTTTTTGTTAGATATTTCTTCTATTCAAATATAAGTTCTTCGCTATCAAGCCACTTTTTAATACCATCCTCACAATCATATTCAATATCATTAATCTTGCAGTCATAAATACAACATTCACACACCTGTTTATTATGTAAAAAATCTATCAGCCTATTAATAAATAATGACTCCTTTTCTTGTACTTTCTCTTTAAGAATTTTATTTTCTTCTCTTAACTCACTAATTTCATTAAAAACATCTAAAAGTAACTTTGAGTCTGTCTCATTATCTTCATTTGAAATTCTGTATTCATAAATCCTACCAACCATAAAACTAGTTACTATTAATGTAATACTAGTTAAAATATTCACTTTTAACCATCTCCTCATACTCATCTCTAGCTTTATCTATTGCAGTAAATATATTTTCTCCATTGTCATATAATTCTTTTGCTCTTTTAATTGTGTATTCTATTCTTGAAACTTCCATTATTCCTCCTCAATATATTCAGCCTTCCAGCCACTTCTAGTTTTACTTTTCTTTTTAATAGCTTGATAAACTGCTTGATATTTTAATCTTAAAAAACAGGCTGCACCATCTATAGACTCAAATTCCTTTACTTCTCCTGTATTAACATTTCTAATTCTTACTGGTAACTCTTTTTTTATTTTTCTATCCTTCTTCACTCCAAACTCAGCTAACATTTTTTCTGGCTTAGGATATACTCTTTTTCCATTTTTTGTAATACCTAACAAGCAACAATATAATGCTAAGTAGTTTCTACATGTAAGGTCATCTTCAATAAGGTTGTCCACTACTGAGCCACTAAAATACCTTTCTACTTTAAACATTTATTTCACCTCATATTTAATTTTTCAGATTAAAATGGTAACTCATCATCATCTATAATTTCAAATCCTTGAGGGTCTAGTCCTATTGTTCCATCTTGTACACTCTCTTTATATGAATTACTTGATTTACTCTTACTTTCTAATGACTGTACTGATTTTGTACTTACTTTTGTAAATGTTCTCTTTTCTCCTGATTGAGTTTGATAATTATCAACTCTTATATTTCCTTCTAATGCTACTAGCTTCCCTTTTGTTATGTAATTTGCACAGTATTCAGCTGATTTACCTATTACTTCTATTGGTATAAAGTCAGTATCCCTTTTCCCATCTTTATTTATATAATTTCTGTCTACAGCTATTGTAAATGATGCTACTGCTGTGCCTGTTCCTGGTATG
The DNA here is from genome assembly GCA_012955965.1 of Clostridioides difficile. Lineage (GTDB taxonomy): Bacteria > Bacillota > Clostridia > Peptostreptococcales > Peptostreptococcaceae > Clostridioides > Clostridioides difficile_G. The sequence goes on along the minus strand of JABBZI010000016.1, from coordinate 62,781 downwards.
TATTTTAGTTCTGGGTCTCTAGTTAATCTCCCAACTAATACAACTTGATTCATTTTAGTACCTCCACTATTATTATTTAAATTTAGCCTTTTGGCTTTTCTTTATAATTTCATCTAGTTCTTTTTTACTATATTGAGTAAATGTTTGTTCAAAATTAGCAAACTTATTTTTATTTGTTTGATTACTAGATTTTCTTGATTTTTTATTTTCATGTTGTAATTTATATAATTCTAATTGCTCATATGTAGTTATGTTTGAATCTTTCCACTTTTTAAGAATGCCTTTTAAATATGATAAATTCATACTCATTCTTTCAGCACATATCTCTATAGCTCTTTTAAATACTTTTACATCTACTTCATTAGATACTTCTAATAACCATTCTGCTGTAACTGGATATACTACTCCTATGTTTTCTTCATATAGCTTCTTAAATTCTTTTAAATTGTTATCCACAGGCTTATCTATATACATACTATTAAAACTATTAATATTAATACTATTAATATTAGTGTCCATATTTTCCGTGTCCGGCTGAGTCGTGTCCGGAAAAGTAGGACATGGTTCCATGTCTATATTTTTAGGACATGGCTTTTTTTTCTTTTTATCTTCTTTTGAACCTCTATTAAAAATACATTTTTCTATATGAGTTCTATCAAATACAATTTCATATATATTGTTTTGCATCTTACCTTGTTTAGATTTATTTTTATGAATTTTTATATAACCACTAGTTTCTAATTCTTTTTTATATTTTGTAAAAGTGTCTTTTGATATATTTAACTCATAACAGATTAAATCCCTAGTTGGAAAACAGGTTCCAGTAGTTCCTGCAAAGCTGGATAAATAGGAATATAACATTCTAGCACCAACAGTTAACCATCTATCTCTAGCTACTAATCTTGGCATGAGACCGTATCCATCACTTAGTATATTTCCCTTTTCTATAATAACTTTGTCCATATTATTCAAGAGATTCACCTACTTAATTAACCCTTTTTCTCTTTGTAATTTCTCATATCCAACACATATCTGGTCATATTCTTGCTTACTTAAATCCTTAACTTCTTTATTAAACTTATAATATACTTCACTTTTTACTCTATCTGCATCTTTTCCTATAGTATTTGCTATTGAAAAGAGCCTTTTTATTTGATTTTGATTTATTTTTATTTGACTATTTTCATTTCCTTTACTAGAAAAATTCCCTAAATCATTTCTCTTATAATCCTCTTTTCCACTCGTTGCATCAAAAGTATCATTCTCTGTAATGTTTAATAATTGTATGTATAAATATCTTGTTTGATAAGTTTCAATTCCTCCCAATGCTTGTAACTCATTAGAACCTTTTAGTTGTAACTCTCTCATTGGAGATGTGAATATTATCTCTTCTGTTGGATTTTCTCCATTAATCAATGTTAGTGTTGCATAGTCATTTGTAAAGGTCACTATAGGGCATAATTTGGCTTTTTCTAATAATTCTGTAGCTTGAGGGAGAAAGTCTGCCAACTCAAAATACTTAAAGTTAGCAAACTTATTTTGACCACTCTTTTTTATATCTAATTTATTAAACTTAATTCTTACATCCATTAATTTAATATAAATATTATTTACTTCCAATAATCTCACTCTCCATTTCTCTAATATTTCTTTCTAAAACAGACATAAATCCATCTATGTAATCACCACAACCCCCTTGTAATTTGTATTCTTCCAAATGCTCTTCAAATTGTTTCAAAGTCCACCCTTTTTTATGTTTATCTATGCAAGATTCTAATGCTGATATTTGTCCAAACTTTACATCCCAATCTACTTCATCTATTGTCATAAACTTTAATAAAAATAATCTATCTTCTAAATCATTAATTATTTCACTTCTTGTTTTCATTTATTCCCCCTTATGCTATAATATAGCTATAATTTTTTTTAGTTTATTTTTACCTAGAGCCTGTGCAAAGGCTCTTTTCTTTATATCTGAACATCTATTGGTCTATCCCTTTCAAGTTCTTCTTGATACATCATAACGTCTCTAAACTCGATAGAAGCTTCTAACTCAATGTCATGTTCCAGACCCTCTAATATATTTTGACTAGCAAATTTTACGGCTTCCCACCACATTAAACTACTATTATTTTTTGTACCTTGTAATTTACATATTTCTTTTTCTGCTTGTTTAATTTGACCTATTGCTATTAGTCTAGCTGCTTCCATTTAAACCCCTCCCAATTTATTACTACCTATATAAACTACATTCTAAATTTCTATATTACACATTAAACCTTTTAGAATGTTACATTACCTATTCTAAATCCATTCTTTTTGTGCTATAATTTGTTTGTGTTATATTTTATTTTTTATTTTTTTGTGTGTTGGTTATTTGACCAGCACTTTTTTATTTAATATTCCAACCGATATTTTCTTACCAGTTTTAATATCTTTAAATACTATATCTGCTATAACTTTTCCATCTTTTTTAAGAGTTACTATATTATTCTTATTAGTATTAAGGCTTAACAATTTCATCACCCCTCTCTACTGCTTTTAAAAGTTCATCCAAATTTTTACCTTGATTTCTTTCAATAAAATCATCAACTTCATATCTTGAAATTTTTCTACCATCACCTCTAGCCAGTGATTTTATCAAACCTGTGCTCACTAACCTACGCATAAAAACTGTATCTAATTTTAAAATTCCCCTTGCTTCTTCTACTGTTATCAAGTAATTTGGATAGCCTCTTTTTATTAAAACAACTATATCCTTAGGCTCTAGTACTTTTACCTTTTGTTCAACTGTTTGGCTCTTAACTCTATTTGTTTCTTGTTTATTTATCTCTACTTCTATTAAACTTTTTAAACTATCACTAAATTGCTTTACTACACTTTCAGAAATGTCCATGTGAAAATTCTCTCCCATCTTTTTTATTATTTATATTCCAACTAGTCCATCTAATTTTTATACAAATTGTTAGTAATTAAAATTTTCGTTTTATATACAAATCAAAATTATCTAGGTCGTCAATTTCAAGTTTGGCGGCTTTTTTACTAAAATACATGTCAATAAAAGATTTTACTAAAGACCACTCTGTCTGATTCACCCCTATTAATGCATTTTTTATTTCTTCTATTTTTTTATTTTCCAATTTAATCACTCCTTTTTGAATATTCTGTGTTTTCCTAAATCACTAACCTAACATTGAAGTTTGATAACTATACTCTTTTTCTATATCTGGCAATATATTATTTACTTTTAATAAATCATATAAAAACAATCTTCCTTTTTGAGTCCATTTAGTTGTCATTTTTACATCAGTCATTCCATCACTTCTAGTTATGTCTATTGTTTCTGAATGAGTGTACCCCTTGCCTTGATATTGTTTATATAAAAGCCATTGCCCACTTTGTTTGTATTGGATTCCTCTTTCATGAAGTATTTTATTCATTTCTTTTCCACTCATTCCATAGTCTTTTGCTATTTGAGTTATAGTGACAAGACCTTTGTTTTTAAGTATCATATCTGTATAATCTGCCTTTGGTTTTAGTTCTTTTATTACTTGGTCTTTCATTTTCCCTTCTAGTTGTAACTTCTCATTTACTTCTACTTGCTCTATAAGATGTTGTAATGCTTCTTTGTATGTAGTTGGTAGTTTAGGTTGTTCATCTTTTGAATATCTTTCCATTTCATCAAATTTTTTTGTATATATTCCTGTAAATGCTGTACCTTTTATTCCTGTCATTTTATTTGCTATAAAGTCACAACCTATCTTTGTTATTGCATAACATGGTTTATCTCTTTTATAATCATCTAAATAAGTATTTTCAATAAAATAATCAGATGGGTACAAATCTGTACTCATGTTTTTATTGGCTTCTTCCATTTGATTTATATAATTTCTTATATCCCTTAGTAAAATCTTGTGTTCTTTTCCAACCATTAGAGCTATATCTCTACTGTCAGTTGTTAGTCTGTTATTAACTTTTACTATTTTTAAATCTTTCATATTTACAAACTCCTCTCTATAAAATACCCATCATTTTATTGCCATTTTGGCAACTAAATCTGAAAAAAAATAGTCTGTTGATACTCCATATAATTCAGACAACTTTTTTATTTCGTTTGCTTTGAACTCATTTTTACCATTAAGTTTAAGCCTAAAGCCAAATAAACTAAGACCTAACAAATCTGCAACAAATTTTTGCGTATGTTGATTTTCTTTCATTAACCCTTTTAATCTATTGACATGCATTTCTTCACCCTCTAACTTTTTGCTATATAAGCAAGTTCTTGTTTATATAATAGCAACAAAAATGTTAAAAGTCAATATTTTTGTTGCTTTTTTGGCAATTTTAATTGTAATAGCAAAAAAAGTTGCTATAATGTAAATAAAAGTTGCTATAATGAAAACTACAATAAAGGATGATTTTATATGTTTAGATTAAAAGAACTGAGAGAAGAAAAAGGAATATCTTTAGATAGATTAAGCATGGATTTAAATGTAAATAAATCCACTCTATCTAGGATTGAAAATGGGTTAAGAGAGCCAAAGCAATCTTTTATTGAAGACTGTTCAAATTATTTTGATGTATCAACGGATTACTTACTTGGTAAAACAGACATAAAAAATCCCAATCAAGTAGTAAAATCTTTAAATCCTATTTTCTCAAAAAGATTAAGAGAATTAATAAAGGAAAAAGGTGTCGCATTAAATATATTAGGCAAAAAATTAGAAATAAGTACCGATTTATTATCTAAATATGAAAATAATATAATTTCACCTAAAAGTGATGATATTGTAAAGCTTGCTCACTATTTTGATGTCACAACAGATTATATTCTAGGCACAACACTTGTTAGAAATCATATAGATACTGTGGCTGCACATAAAGCTAATCCACATGAGGATTTACCAGAAGAAGCACAAGAACAGCTTAATGATTATATTGAATTTTTAATAAATAAGTATAAAAAATGAATATTTAGAGCAGTTCACACCTGCTCTTTATATATAATAAGACTCAAAAATACATTCTTTTTATAGGGGGATTTCCATGAAAAAACTAGACGCACTTTTAGACTTAGCAAAAAATGAAGAAATAGAAATTTACTACACTGACAAAATAGCAGATGACATAAAAGGATTGTATATAAACAAGCAAGGGTTAAAAATTATATCATTGCTTAATTCATTAAAACAAAATAATACTAAGCTAATAGAGATACTAACAGAAGAATTAGGACATCATTTTACCAGTGTTGGAAATTATGTATCCTCAAAAAACAGTTACAAAAACAAAATATTGGTAGATAAAACTGAGGACAAAGCCCTAAGATGGGCAGGTGAATTTCTTATAACAGAAGAAGAAATAATACATGTTATTAATTCACATGCAACAAGTGTATATGAAATAGCAGAAGAATTACAAGTTAGCGTTGAATTCTTATTAAAAAGATTAGAATTTCTATCAAGAAAGAAAAACATGTTAGACTTGGGAAACAATAGATTTCTAGTATTAACTAATTTACCAAATTTCTACATATACGAGGATATTTTTTAAACACTTTCATTCTACTTTTATAGATTTTTACTTAATAAATAAATATTTCAATATCATTATAATAAACTATGCATAAAAGCTAAAAAATTATAAGAATATTAAGAAAATAATTCATTGCAAACCAAGTAAACAAAATTAAGATAATATTGTACATAACAAAAAGTATATAAAGAGCAGTTAATCTGCTCTTTGATATAAATATATTAAGTTAAAAAGCTCTAAATTTTCATTTATTTTGTGATATATCTTGTGATATAATTTAACTAAGTGAAATAAATATATAATTTTTTATTTATTGTATTTTGACATAAATATATACATATAATAAATACATTAATATTTTATTCTATAATAATCTGAAAAAATATATTCCATTATTAATTAAGTGAGGTGATAATAAATGATTCAATACAAATTACTAGAAGTTTTAGATAGTTATGCTTTAAATGAATTGAAAAATGAGTTCAATAACAATGATATCTATTTATTTACTGACAATATTATTGGTATAAAATATGACTTCAGTTCTAATTCTTATAGTGATATTTTGAAACGAATTATTGGTATAAACTTACGCCAATGGACTATTACTTCAACTAAATTTTTAAAGATAATAGAATATGCAGTAAAAAGTAATATATTTCTTGGTTCTGTTAATTTTTTAGAATTCATAGATGATTATACAATTGAATTCATAAGAAATCAGATTCTTAGTATAAATAATACAAACAATATTGATGAAAAAGAAACTATCATGCATAAACTTTTTGATTACTTAAAATGGTTAACATTAGATGAATGTATTGATGTAAAATCAATTCTTATCAAATACGAAGTTGATAGATTTCCTTTTAATATTGATGTAACATTTTTTAATAATGGAGTTCTTTATATAAATGATAAAACTACTCCTGCGAAATTAAAAGAACTTATTTTAAAACTTTCAATTGAGGGATAACTTATGGTTAAAAAAATTATTCAAGAAAACCCAGCTATAGCTACTCCTATATTTTCAACCATAACTATAGCTTTATTAGCTTTTTTTAAAATAGACCCATTAAAATTTATAAGCTCTCATTTTGGGAGATATGGTTCTATTTTTTCAAATTTTGTTACATCAAAAGATTTAGTATATACAGTTAATTCAAGCATCTTAGTCTTTATTGTCAATATCATTTTCTGCATAGTATTCTTTACACCTTACTTTGAAATTTTAATTAGAAATTCCTCTATGTCAACTGATTCAACTTCTCTTTCATTGCCTGGCTCAAATCATCGAACTCATAAATTAATTATTCAGGTTAATGTTAACTTTGTAAGCTTACTCTGGCTGAAAATCATAGATTCATTTGGTGGTATACAATTAAAAATAGAACATCCGTCTTGGGTAGACTTCAATGTAGACAATGCTACTTGGAATACAGCACAGTATGTAGACGATTCTAATATAAAGTATTTATTAATTGATATCTCTAGTGCTTTACCAAAAAGCAAGTTGAAAAAAAATAAAGGGGAATTTTTTACCGAATTTAAAATTATAAGTAATTTAAATTCATTTGACTATGAATTTATAGAAACATCACTTTTGCCAAAAAGTAATACTGGTATTAAATTCAAAATATTGAAATTGATTATTAATACATTTTTTACTTTTGACTATGAAAAACATAAGCTTCTAATCCAAAATAATTAAAAAGGAGATTTCAAAATATGATAAGGTTTTCATATTGGAAATTTAAAAAAGAATATACCTTAGATGAAGTTATCATCAAATTAAACAACAAGAAAACAGTGACTAATTCAAGCAATTGTATTGCATCAATATCAGAAAACAGTGATATAGTAAAAAAAGAAACTTATATTAGTTCAAAAACTATTGAATACATATTTTTCAAAATATTAATATCTCATCCAGAAACTGAAGAAATTCCAGAAGAAACTAAAATATTAATATATAATAATTCAGAAAATAAATTAAAGATGATTGTTTTTAGAGGTATTACTAATGTTCAAAAGCATATAGATAAGTATTTTAAAAAAAATGATTGGGGAGCCATAGTTTATGATACCCCAGCAATAACTGAAGATTTGTTATATTGGATGTTTAAATTTTATATGGATACTCCAAGTAACCCCCTATCCTCGTTAGGAAATATTTACATAAACTTACTGACTGCTTACAGTGGAGTTACAAAAGATCGTAATAATACTCTATCTGGAAATGGAGATAGAATATGTGAAATTTTAGGTACATTAGCTTTCCTATTAAGTAATGATGATTTACAAATGTTAAGACCCCAAGTACATTACAAAAGTGAAAAAGAAAATCATAATATCATAATCGAGTTTAAACCAAAGGGAACATTTTCAATTGATGAATCATCTTATAATGGAGACTTACTTAAAAAACATACAAAAGAAGATTTAAAACATATATTAGTAATACTCTGTACTAATAATATAATTCCTAACATTATTTATGCCTACCTTGAAGCTAAAGAAAATGAAAAGTGGAATATTTCTCTAAAAAAAGATTTTATAGAGAGAATGGGAAGTAAAATAAAAGCAAGAGTTGATATAGAACTTAATAAATTAGGAAAAGAAATTGCTGAAGAGAAATCATTTGAAAAAAAAGCTAAAAACATTGCAAATAATGTTAAAAAAATAGAAGAAAAAGCTAAAGATATTGTAAGTCAGACAGAATCAGAAGGTGAAAATAAACAAATAACTATCTTTGATGACTTCATAAAATTGATTAACGAATTAAAAGCTGAACCTATTGAGAACAAAGTATTAATTACTAGTGAAAATGATATAGATGGATATTTTACAGATGATGATTCTGATTGTTAGCATATATAAAAAAGCAGTTTAACTGCTTTTTTATATATGTTAGAACCAAACATACATTCTAAAAAAAAGGGGGGATACTATTATGAAAGGTGGAGTAAGAAAAAGAAGTAACAAATGGTATTACTACTTTGACCTAGGCATAGTAGATGGAAAAAGAAAAAAAGTAGAAAGAGTTGGTGGCAATACAAAAAAGGAAGCAGAAAAAGCACTAAGAGAAGCACTAAATGAATATGAAAACTCTGGCATAGTATTTGAAGAAAGCAACATCAGCTTATCAGACTACCTAGATTTTTGGTACAAAGAATATGTCTTACTTAACTGTAAATACAACACTCAAGAAAGTTACCGAATAAACATAGAAAAACATATAAAACCAAAACTAGGAGTTTACAAAGTAAAAGCTTTAACACCTGCGATACTACAAAGCTTCATAAATAAAAAATACAAAGAGAATTATTCTCAAAATACATTACAAGTATTAAAAAACATATTACATAGGTCATTAAAATCAGCAGTCTATCCTTACAAACATATACGAGAAAATCCTATGCAATATGTAAGTATACCAAAAACTAAGACTAAAACAGAATCTAACAAAGTTAAAACTATTACATTAGATGAATTTAATCAAATACTGAATATATTTCCTCAAGATTCATTTCAGCGTATAGTCCTACTAATTGGATTTTATACTGGCATGAGAAGAGGAGAAATTATTGCATTAACATGGGATGATATAGATCTTGATAACAAAACTATTACAGTAAAACATACACTGATTAAAAAGAAGAATGGAATATTTGAATTAAGCCAACCAAAAACAGAAAGTTCTTGTAGAACTATCTTTACAGGAGATACTTTAATAAGGATACTAAAAGAACATAAACTACATCAAAAGAAAATGAAATTAAAATATGGTGAATTTTACTTTGATAGCAACTGGGTATGTACTAAAGAAAATGGTCAACAAGTAAACACCCACACTTTAGACACTATAGTAAAACAAATTCGAGGAGCTTTAAACAATGACTTCCATTTTCATTGTTTAAGACATACACATGCTACCCTATTATTAGAAAATGGGGCTAACATTAAAGACATACAAAACCGTTTGGGTCATAGCCAACTATCAACTACAATGGATACCTATTCACATGTAACTGATAAAATGAAAAATGAAACTGTAGATATATTTGAAAAAATTACAAATTAGAGTTTGCCACCCAAAAGTATAATACGGTGGCAAATGGGTGGCAAAATCTAATTTATCTATTTTAAAAGACAATATAATCAATTTTATATAATCGGCTATACCTTTGCAATTTCAATACTTTAGAATTTATAATATATATCATTCATACAAGATATTAATTATAAATCTAACCAATAAAACTTATATCTTACATAATCTTATCTAAACTCTATTATCTAGTATATTTTTTCTATATTCATTTGGAGTTATATTATTAAACTTCTTAAATATTTGTGAAAAATAACTACTATTATTAAAACCTACTTTCCTACAAATCTCACTAATACTCATATTCATATTTGATAGATATTTTTTAGATTCTTCTATCCTAAGAAAGTTTATATACTCAGTTATTGAGACTTGATTTTTTTCATTAAAAATAGAGCTCAAATAATTTGGACTTATAAAGAATACTTCTGCTATACTATTTAAGTTTATATTTTCCTTATAATACTTTTGTATATATTCATTCACATTTTCAATTAAATTTCTCTTATCTTGTCTCCAAAATTCTCTATTCTTATCAATACACTCTTCTGAAAATTGTAATAATAGTTCCCATAAATCTTCATCACTATTTGTAAGTGATATCTTTTTATTGTATTTATTTCTTAGATAAGATATAGGTTTTAAATCTTCTAAATCTCTAAGCACGGTTCTGGACAATACTAATATCATTTCTTGAATAATACCTCTAACATCATTATACATTAATTTATTATTATCTATTAGATTATAAATACCTTCTAAATTCATAGCTTTGATTTCTTTCTCTATAGAAATTTCTAATTCAAAAGGATATTCTCTTAGAACATTATTGAATATATCGATTGGATTGATAATGTACTTTTCTTCTAATAATTTACTATTTGCTCTTTTAAGTGCTTCTTCAAGTTTTATATTTTCCTTTCTATTCTTCAATATCTCCTCATCTTTTATACTAAGTTGATTTTCAAAGAAATTTCTCTTGGCTATTTCTTGAATAAATTCAGACATCATTAATAGATTTTCTTTTAACACATACAGTCTACTCTTTGGAATTAATGAAAGTTCATTGTAAATTTTATTTATGTATTTTCTGTCAATATTTGAAGTACTTGACAATTTAGATAAGTTTTTATCTATATCGCTGGATTTGTGTATTATAAAATTTCCACATTCTATATATCCAACTATATTTTCTTCTAACACTATAGGTATTTCCAGACCAGAAATACCATACTCACATTGATACATTTTTTCAAAATTATTATCATTTATACTCTTATCAAGTCTTCTATTACACACTTTTACACTTTTACAAATATCACAAAATCTAGTTTCTTTTTTAGTATCAAATATTTCTTTATGTTTTGAATCATATACAGATATTCTAAGTTTCAATATATTAGATATTTGATTTGCAAGATTTTCAATTATATTTACATTAATTAACTCTTGTATAGTATTTTCAGAAAATACGATAGGTAGCTGTCTCAAATTTGAAAATTTATGAGGAACATAAGTGATTAATATTACTAAATCAAATTTACCAGTATTTATAATTTCATGTTCTGAATATGGTGGGCAATAAACTATTGATTTTTCCTTTATATTGACCTTTTTCCCATCAATAATTTGTATTCCTTCTCCCTGAATCACATATAAAAGCTGTTCTTCACTTAAATGAAAATGCTTTTCTTGGGAGTTTTTTGGAAAAAATCTTACAATTCCAGCACTAAGCCTATTAAATTGTGTTTTTGATGGCTCATGTATCCATGTAATCTCTCCCCAATCAAATTTTTGCACATCATTATTCGACTCACTAAAATACACCATAAGCTCACCTCTTAGTTTTTGTCTAAATATTTTTTTATTCCTTCAAACGTATCTTTACTTATAATATGCTCTATTCTACATGCATCTTTTTCAGCTATATCCAATGAAACCTCCAATGTATTTACTAAAAATTTAGTGATTAAAATATGTTTTTCATAAATTTCCTCTGCTTTTTTTCTTCCTTCTTTAGTTAAAATGATATCACCATCGACTTCCATTATAATAAGACCATATTCTTTTAATATTCCCATGGCCCTACTTACACTTGCCTTACTATAATTTAGCTTTTTAGCTATATCAATAGATTTTACAATTCCCTTTTTCTTTTCTAGAATAAGTATTGTCTCCAAATAATTTTCTCTTGATTCATACATTCTAATATCCTCCAACTATAACAACTCTATTATAATATTTTAATTATAATAATCAGAAAAATATAACTATATATGTAAATATTTATAGCATTTAAAAATAATCATATCTATAGATGAAACTATTTTTACCACTTACATTAATATATCTTATCATAATTTCCTTTTTTATTACATAGAGAAATAACTATATAGAACATTGTTTAATTATCTATAAAAAGTCTTCTTGAAAACAATACACTTAAGTGGCTCTAATCTTTGTCATTCTTTATATTAAATAAATTAAAGTTTAATTATTTTATAAGAGTTATTTTTTACACATCTTTTTTTCATTTAAATAACATATCTTCTCATCTATTTTATCCATACAATCTTCTAATTCATATATTTTATTTTTAATGTTTTGCTTGTGTTGCTGAAATAATTGGATTCTTTTGTCTATAGTATCATCTCCCATATCACAAAAATGAAAACATTCATGAATATCTTTAATAGATAAACCCGCATTTTTTAATTCTTTTATAAATATCAAACGCTCTATATCTTCTTCAGAGAAATAACGAACACCACTTGGTTTTCTACTGATAGGAAGCAGTAAATCTTTTTCTTCATAAAATCGAATAGCAGATGAAGAAATATTTGTTATTTTTGATACATCAGTCATGGAATATTTCATATTTTTCCTCCCCAAAATTTTATATGAATAAGAACATTATAAAAATCCATTATACAATAGTCAATAAAAAAGTATTGACTTCAAGTTAGGTTGAAGTTGTATTCTTTGAAGTGTAAAAATAAATTGCCTAAAGAAAGGATTGATACAAATGGAAAAATACACAACTATGATTAAAGAAAATTTAAATGAAGGAAAGATATTGTGTGGAGTAGCAGTTTCACTATCTGATTCATCTGTAAGTGAATTAGTTGGACTATCAGGATATGATTTTGTCTGGATTGAAGGCGAACATGGTGCTTTAGACCGTAAAGATATACAACAACATATGATAGCTGCACACGCTGGTGGTGCTGCTTCTTTAGTTCGATTAGCAAACAGTGAACCTGGTCTTGTTAAACCTATAATGGATATGGGAACAGATATTATAGGTTTCCCATTTATTAATACAGCACAGGATGCAGAAAAAGCAGTATCAGCTTGTACTTATCCTCCAAATGGTATAAGAGGGTGCAATCCTCAAAGAGCTTCTTATTATGGAAATATGAGTTATTTAGAATATGTCGAAAATGAAAATAACGAGACATTAAAAATGATGTTAATTGAACAGAAAGCAGGTTATGATAACATTGAAGAAATAGTACAAGTCAAAGGTGTTGATATTATAGCATTAGGTCCTGGTGATTTATCTTTAGATATGGGATTTTCTGGAGATATGAATAGAGTTGAAATAAAAGACATGATTTATCAAGCTGCTGAAATATGTAAAAAATACAATATGCCCTTTATTACCTTTCCTTCAGCAGAAAAGAAAAGTATTGAAACCTGGGTTAATATTGGAGCAAATATGCTTTGTTTTGCACAAGATACAACATTTATTACTTATGTTATCAAACAATTATTATCTTTCTATAATGATATTGTACCAACTAAAAAACAACATTAAATTATAAATTTGATTTATGCTAAAAGAGACTAATATTTTATCTATTTTTATTAAGTATATTTTCTTATGTATTGTATTATTAGTCTCTCTTAGCATTTTATAATGTTGTTATCATTAGTTATTATATAATCAATATAGTATACAAACTTATTCAGCTAACATTTTACCTAATTGTACACACTCATCTTTTGCTTCTTCATCTGGGTCTTCCATTGCAGTAATCCCTTCACCACCTATAATTGTAGCACCAGCATTTTGCATACGCTCTTCCCATTCTCTCATCCATTCACAATTTCCCCAGCCATATGAACCAAATAATCCAATCTGTTTACCTGATACCATAGCTTCTAATTCTGATACAAATGGCTCCATATAACCCTCTTCTAATTGTTCTGCTCCCATAGATGGGCAACCTAATGCAAATTTATTTTCTTCTTTTAAATCACTTGGTTTTAATAAGCTTACATCCAAGACTTCTGGCGTTTTACCTTTTAACTTCACACCTTCAGCTACAAAATTTGCCATTTTCTCAGTATTTCCTGTTCCACTCCAATAAACGATATATATTTTACTCATTCTTACCTCCTGTAATATTTTTAATTAATAGTTAGCTATAGCTAACTAGAATCTAAAAAATAAAAGATTTCTTTATCTGAAATCTCTTCGTTTTTCTAAATATATAATATCATGATTGATTATGAAAATCAATAATTATTGATAATATTTATCATTTAATTTTTATACTCTTTTACTATGCACAAAATCACTTCCTATATCTAAATCTTTCATAATAATATTTTTCATAGTGTTCTTATTTATATTACAAATCACCTTATATCTTCATATAAATTATCCTTAATTTAGCTTGCATTTAATCATATACAAACTTTTATCTATACAGATATATAGAAGAACACACCTTTTCTCAGATGTGCTATCTATAATACTGTATATTTATATAATCCTAATTATCTAATACATCTATAAACTTTATTACTCAATATTTTCGTCTATATCTACAAAACTCTACAATTAGATACTTATCAATATTTATATTGAATATATATAGTATCTATATTTTATCGTCATATTAGAAATTATCTTTTACTGGTATTCTTGTATTTATAAAGATTTAAATATAAGTACCCATTCCCCTGTTCTGTTCTAGGTATTCCAAGTGCTCTTGTACATTTTATTAATTGAGCATATAACTCAGCTTCATCTAAATCTCTTTCAAATTCTTCTCTAGCCCATTCTTTAATTAATGCTAGTGACCCTGATACATATGGTGCACTCATACTAGTACCACTCATAATAGCAAGCTTATTATCCATATAAGTTGATATAATATTTCTTCCTGGCGCAACCAAATCTATTGTAGTATTTGAATTGCTAAACTTTTCAACTAAATAATTTTCATTTATTGCACCTACTTCTATTACCTCAGCATAGCTGGCAGGATAACTATACTCACTTGTACTAGAGTCTCCATCTCCATTATTTCCTGCTGCACACACTACAGAAATATTGTTCTTTACTGCTTGCAAAACTGCATTTCTTAAATTTTTATCATCTTTATTTCCTCCAAGAGACATAGATATAATATCAACTTTGTTATTTACAGAAAAATTAACAGCATTAATTATACTTTGATATGTCCCAACACCATCTTTGTTTAACGCCTTTGCTATTAATAATTTACAATTTGGAGCTACCCCCATAACCTCATTATTATAATTAGATGCAGCTATAATCCCTGCTACGTGAGTTCCATGTCCATTAAAATCTTCATATATATTTTTATTTCCATTACTATCATCGCTAAAATTCGCACCACCAATTATTTTACCTTTTAAAAGAGGGTGAGAAATGTCGCAGCCTGTATCTATTATACTAATTACGATATTTTTGCCAGTATATCCTTCATCCCACATTCCTCTAGCATTCATTTGTTTTATTCCATATGGAAACTTAGTCTTTGCTCCTCTTAGATTCTCATTTATTTCATAGGGAATTAGTTTCATTCTTTTATTCATTGTATATATATCCTCCTAAAAATTTTATTACTTATAAATATTATAAATTTGCTTTCATGATAAGTTTATAAATCAAATTAATAACTTATATCCACTTATTTATATTTATGATGTATTTTTTATTTTTAGGAGTCATATTTTACTGTATATAAAATAATATTTAGATAATTATATTAAAAGAAAAAATTTACATATATTTATATTTTAACATGTAAGAAGTTCAACATCCTTATATGAGTTAAATCTCTTAGACATAATCTACTATTTCAATACTGCTCCTGTATTTGCTGATGTTACCAGTTTAGCATATCTACTTAAGTATCCATGTTTTATCTTTGGCTCTAAAGGCCTAAATTTTAATCTTCTATTTTCTATTTCAATTTCATTTACTTTTAACTCTAATTTTTTATCTGGTATATTGATAGAAATTATATCGCCCTCTTCAACTATTCCAATTAAACCTCCTTCCATAGCTTCTGGAGAAATGTGACCTATAGATGCTCCTCTAGTTGCTCCTGAAAAACGCCCATCAGTAAGAAGCGCAACGTGTTTATCAAGTCCCATTCCTGCAACTGCTGAAGTAGGAGATAACATTTCTTTCATTCCTGGACCTCCTTTTGGTCCTTCATATCTTATAACTATAACATCACCTTTATTTATTTTTTTAGCAAATATAGCGCTTACAGCTTCTTCTTCTGAATTAAAAACTCTTGCTAGTCCTTCATGAACTAACATTTCTTCTGCAACTGCTGATTTTTTTACAACTGCTCCATTTGTAGCAAGATTTCCTCTCAAGATTGCAAGACCACCTTGGTCGCTATATGGATTTTTTAATGTATGTATTACTTCCTCATTTTCTATTCTACAGTTTCTTATATTTTCTCCTATAGTCTTACCTGTCACAGTTTTACAGTCTAAGTTTATTCCTTCTATCTTAGAGAGTTCATTCATTATAGCTGGAATTCCTCCTGCCATATGTAAATCTTCAATATGATGCTTACCACTTGGACTTAATTTTGTCAAACAAGGAGTCTTCTCACTTATTTCATCGAAAAAATCTAAGTTAAGTTCTATTCCTGCTTCATAAGCTATTGCAGGCAAATGAAGTACTGTATTTGTAGAACCAGCCATTGCCATATCTACAGTTATTGCATTTTTAAACGCATCTACTGTTAAAATATCTCTAGGTTTTATATCATTTTTAAGTAGTTCCATAACATACATACCTGCATATTTTGCTATTCTTTTTCTTTCTCCAGAATGTGATGCAGCAGTACCATTATAAGGAATTCCCATACCTAATGCTTCTGTCAAACAATTCATGCTATTTGCTGTAAAAAGTCCAGAACATGAACCACATCCAGGACAAGAGTTCATAGCTAATTCTTCTAATTCGACTTCACTCATTGTTCCATCTTTACATGCTCCAACACCTTCCATCGCAGAGTTAAAGTCATATACTTTTCCATTTTTTTTGCCTGAAAGCATAGGTCCTCCACTCACAACAATACTTGGTATATTAAGTCTTGCAGCTGCCATTAACATTCCTGGTACTATCTTATCACAATTAGGTATAAGTACTAAGGCATCAAAACCATGTGCCATAGCCATAGCTTCTATTGAATCTGCTATTAATTCTCTTGAAGCAAGTGAATAATTCATTCCAACATGTCCCATAGCTATACCATCACACACTCCTATAGCTGGAAATTCTAATGGTAAACCACCACTCATTCTAACTCCATTTTTTGCTGCTTCTGCTATTTCATCAAGATGTAGATGACCAGGAATTACTTCATTCTGTGCATTTACTATACCTATTAAAGGTCTTTCAATTTCTTCTTTAGTAAGACCCATCCCATACATTAATGCTCTCTTTGGAGCTCCTTCTATTCCTTTTTTTATATCACTTCTCATAATATTACCTCTTTCTTACTTTTTTAAATTTTCATAATATTATTATAATACATTTTTCTATTAATTAATTACGAAAAATCTAAAAAATATTAGTATATACTAATGTAAAATTATTACGATTTACTATAAATATATTATACAATTGGATTATATAATTATATTTTTAATATACTTTCACTTTCATATGTTTTGATGGCAATTTTTATTTTTCTAGTGTAAGGAATTGATAACCATATTGTCTACTTAAATTTATACTCTTGTTGTGGTACAAAAAAGTAGTTAATCATTTTGATTAACTACTCAATAAGCTAAAATTTGTTTCCTAAAAACAATAACTCCAATTATACTAAATATATGAACTCTAAAGAAGTTTTTTGTTTTATATATTTAACTTTTTAGCATTTGTATTTTTTGAATACTTTTACTTTAATCAAATCTAATATTTGAAACTTTATCCCAGTCAATTTCTCTTGAACCTTCTTCTGGATGCGAAAATTTAACTATATGAGTTGAATTATTGTAGCTGTAATAAATTGTAGTAGTTCCATTTATTGGGTTCTTCTTATAACCTTGATATACTGCACTTTTTGGAATTTTCTTTTCAATAAAACTATATGCAGATGAAGTGTCAATCGACTTTACTTTACTAGGAAATATTAGTATATAAAAAGCTACAAGTATAAAAATACATATACATGTAATACTATACCATTTAATCCATTTCATAGAATCCCTCCTATTTTACCAAAATATACTATTATTATTTCCATATATTTATAATATTTATGCATATGATAAAATTTTTTAAGCATCTACATATAAGTATAGGAGGTTCGATTTTCTGTATTTTATTAAGATTAATAATATATTTTTATAAATTAATAAATTTTTAAGATTTTATTAAAAGATTTTTAAAATTTAAAGCTTAATATAAAGATAGCAGTTATATAGCTAAAAACATAAATTTTGAAAGGAGATAAAATACAATTATGTGGACACTTTATTCATTTCTTTGCGCTATACTTCCTTGCTTAATATATCAAATAATTGTCATAAAAAGAAAAAACTTGAAGTGTAAAAAGAATGTAGTAATACATTTAATATGGGTATACATTTTTTTATTATATATTTACTTAGCACTTAGTAAAGCTGGTATTGGTAGCATATGGGATATAGGAAAGTACAACGAAATTATTAGACTTAATGAAATAAATATAATACCATTTAGTTCAGTTGGCGCTTTAACATATGTTTTAAATATAATTATGTTTATGCCTTTAGGATTCTTACTTCCTTTAATTTGGAAAGAATTTAGAAATATTAATAATGTATCAATAACTGGATTAGGTTTCTCTTTAGCAATTGAATTTTTTCAATTATTTAACCTTAGAACTACAGATATTGACGATTTAATGATGAACACATTAGGGGCTATTTTAGGATATTTTATATGGGTATATGTAAGTAAGTTATTTAATCTATTGAAAAAAAATACTATTTTAGAACCTATCTGTAAAAATATCATTCAAGATGAAATTGCTATTACAATGGATGATGATATAAATAAAAAAAATACCTCTCTTTATAAAAATGAAGCTGTCATATATTTAATATTGGCTGTTTTAGGAGAATTCTTATTATTTAATTGGTCGCTAATATACTATTAAATAATCTAAATTTAAAAACAAAAATACTTCAATATTCATAAATATGTAAAGCCTTCTTTTCTATTTCTATAAAGAAAAGAAGGCTTTAATTCTTAAGCATAAAACACACTCACTATTTAATTGGCATCTGAAATATTTTATTAATATTATATCTAACTTTGTTAGCTGTTATGTAATCATATTTTGTTCCATTCTCAATAAAACTTTGTATATTATCCAACACTTGTATGGCTCTTGCATTACTTTCATAAGTTCCTATTTTTATAGTATTAAACCTTTCAAATACTACATAAACTTCACTATCATTTATTTTAATTTGATTAGCCTGCATTAAATCAGTTTTATCTTGACTTCTAATTATTATCACATTAATTCCTCCATCTACTCAACTTATTTTAATTTATAAGAATCAATTTCATATAATTAATTTCTAACTTATTTAAACATTTAAATTTATTGAAACATCAAATTGTTAATACTATAGTATCGTCTTATACATTTGGTAATTTTATTATTGAAATATTTATTTATATTCAAATTAAATGTATCTAAGTAGTATATATCTATTAATTATTTATGTTTTTATTTTCAGAATATCACCTCTTTATCAATTACCATTTGTATAATTCATATTATACATATACAAATGGTAATTTTCAATGTATTTTATTATTTTAATCTTTTTTTTTTATATTTTTGGTAATTTTATTTTACTTTTTATAAAAATAACTTATAATTTCGGTAAGGAGTGATGTACATATGGAAAGTTTAGGAGATAGAATATCAAATTTACGAAAAAAATTGGATATAAATCAAAAAGAACTTGCTACTAAAGTCGGTATAACTGAGGCTAGTTTATCACGTTATGAAAATAATTTACGAGAACCTAAAAGTGAAATTATAGTAAGATTGGCAAAAGAATTGAAGACATCCACTGATTATTTACTGGGTGTAAATGAAAGTACAAAGATAAGTAAAGAAGATAAATTAATCATAGAGAACTTAGCAGTCAGTGAAAAAACAAAAAAACTATTAGAAAAAATATATTCTCTTGAAAAAGAAGATAGAGAAGCTATAGAAAAAATGATTGATAATGCTTATCTAAAAAGATTTCTTAAAGAAGAGAATTAATTCTCTTCTTTTTCTTTATTCAAAACCTCAAGTAATAATTCATAAAAAGTAATATCTTCACTCAATAAATAATCTAATTTCATTCCTGTATCTTCAATTTTTTCTTTTCTTGTAACAGTAGTATTTGATTTTTCCACATACACCATCCCCCAACAAACTTACGTTCTTAATGTTAGTCAGAAATTTCCAACAATTTTTTAATAAAGTTTATGTAATTATATTTTTATTTTATAAAACATATCATTATTATCCAAAATATCCCTAGATAATTATCTTAACTATATAATAATACTTTTATTCTACAGATGCAATAAAAAACTCGTAATAATAACAAAAAAATCTATTATTGTAGAATCTTGTATATTTTTTATATTTTTATATATTTTTCAAGATAATTTTTATTATAAAATTTTTTATAAATATATAAATCTTTTATATTCATTTGGCTTATTTGTAATTTTTCAAATAAAATTTAGTTTTTCTATAATAAGCATTGTTTTAAACTTTTATTTTTACATATATTATTTATTCTCTTTTTCAAGTTTCAATAAATATTCCTTTACCTTTATTCCTCCTAGATAACCTCTCAAACTGCCATTAGAACCTACAAGTCTGTGACAAGGTATAAAAATAGAAATAGGATTTTTGCTATTTGCCATTCCTACAGCCCTGTATGCTTTAGGATTATTAATTATACTTGCTAACTCTGTATAAGTCTTTGTTTCTCCATACGGAATTTTACAAAGCTCATTCCAAACTTTTTTACTAAACTCACTTCCTAACAACTCTAAAGGCAAATCAAACGCTTTTCTATTCCCATCTAAATATTCCTTTAGTTGTTTGCTTGCTTCTTTTATAATTTCGGTTTCTTTGACCAAGTATTCTTTAGAATTTAAAATAGATGTGTCAAAAAACAAATTTGTAATACAATTATTTTTTTCTGCTATTCCTATTTTCCCAATTTTGGTTTCATAATAAAAAATATTTTTCATTAGGTACAATATCCTTTCATATTCATTTACTACTTAAATCTCATTAATAATTTTGCTCTTTTATATCATAGATTTTATCAATATTTATAAAAAACTCAAAATCCTATATTTTCTATAAAGTACATTTATAGCTTATTTATTATTATTTCTTTAAAATAATACTACAAGTATCCCTATGCTCCTGTCTATATTTAGTTGGGGATATATCATAATTCTTTTTAAATAAACGACTAAAATAATTTATACTATCAAAACCACATCTCATAGCAATTTCTGTCATGTTTAAATCTGTTTGTTTTAAATAATATATAGCCTTATCAAGTCTAACTCCATTTATATAATCAGTTGTCGTCTTACCTGTTATTTGTTTGAATGTTCTACAAAAATGATGTACACTCAAATTCACATTGCTAGCAAGTTCTTTTAGTGTAATTTTATCCATATATTTTTCCTCTATCAAATCAAATATACATTCAAATTTTTCTAAAGAATATTTTCTTTCTATAAATTCTTCTTCAGAAAACATTTTATCAACATAATTTCTTAACAAGAATACTATCAATTGATAGACATTAGCTTTTATAGATAACTCATATCCAATTTCTTTATTGTGATATTCATCAAGTATAGCTTTAATGTATTTTAAAATAAAAGAATCGTTTTGAATTAAATTCTTAAATACAATACGATTTAGAGTTAATGGTGCTAAGTACTTAGCTTGTAACAAATCAACTTGATTACTAAAAAGAAAACTAGGTTCAATACGAATAGTGTAGAATTTTAGATTATCTGATAGGCTTTCTAAATAATGCAATTCATTACTATTTGCTATTACAATATTTCCAGACACTACTTTAAAATTATTCAAACCACATTCTAAGTATGCTATACCATCAAAAAAATAATATATTTGTATATGCTCATGCCAATGTCTTTTAAAATTTTCTCCTTTTTTAATATCCTCTTTTAAAAAAATATCTATGAAGCTTTCTTGACCTTTTCTATCAAAATACGTGTTTTTATCATTCATTATTTACCTCTTATCAAAATAGTGCTAATTATAAGCAATATCGTTGTTGTATTCATTATTTCATATCGATATTATATAAAATGTAATTATTATTGTAAACATCAAAATAATGCTAGTCATTATAATAAGGAGGTAATAAAAATGACAAAATCTTTTAAAGAAAACAAAAAAAATACAACAGTTTTATTTGTAGTTATAGCAATGACTTTTATGGCAACATTGGATTCTAGTATTATAAATGTAGCACTTCCAGTTCTTGCAAGTAAATTAAATGTCTCTCTATCATCTATTGAATGGGTAATAGCAAGTTATTCAATTATTATTTGTTCAACACTACTATTTTTTGGAAGACTTGGAGATATTCTTGGTAAATCTAGAATATTTCAAGTAGGCACTATTCTTTTTACAACAGCTTCATTATTATGTGGATTAAGTAATTCTTTAACTTTACTTATAATTTGCCGTTTTATTCAAGGAATAGGTGCTTCTGCCTACATGGCAAATAATCATGGAATTATTACAGAATTATTTCCAAAGGAAAGTAGAGGTAAAGCTTTAGGAATTTTAGTTACTGCTGTTGCTCTTGGCAATATGGTTGGACCATCCATAGGAGGATTTATTTTATCAATATTTAATTGGAATTTTATATTCTTTATAAATATTCCAATAGGTATTATTGTAATATTTTTAAATACAAAATTTCTTCCAAATAATAAAAAAACTTCAGAAAAGATGGATAAGAATGGTGCTATACTTCAATTTTTAGGAACAACACTATTTTTTAGTGCTCTAATTAGTGCTCAACAAATAGGATTGCTAAGTCCATATATATTAATTTCACTATTATTATCAATTATTTTTATTATATTATTTTTGATATTAGAAAAAAGACATCCTCAACCACTTCTTGACCTTGGAATTTTTAGAAATTTAAAATTTTCGTTGAATTTAGTCTGCGCTCTTACATCATTCATTTGTATTGCATCATCTAGTATTCTAATTCCATTTTATTTACAAAATACTATGAAACTTTCACCCATTCATGCAGGTTTATTTATGATATTATCACCTTTAATTTTAGCCATTTTTTCACCAGTATTTGGTAATATATCAGATAAAATTAAGTCAGAAAAAATTATTTTAGTTGGTCTTATTGTTATGAGTTTTGGATTTTTCTTAATGTCAAGATTAGAGGAGAGCTCTATTCTTATTTTATTTGTGATTTCTGTATCAATAATATCAATAGGACAATCTATATTTCAACCTGCCAACAATTCTTTGATAATGTCAAATTGTCCTAAAAGCAAATTAGGAGTTGTTGGAAGTATAAATTCCCTTGTAAGAAATTTAGGTCAAGTTATAGGTATTACTATTTCTACAACACTTTTATATAATTTTATGAGTATTAAAGCTGGGTATAGGGTTAATGATTATATAATTGGTAATGATAAGATATTTATATTTGGAATGAGAAATGTTTATATCATTATTACACTTCTTTGCTTAATAGGTGCAATATTAATTGGTTTTTATTTATTTAAACAGGATAAAAATGAACAATAATTTTTTACAATTATACTAAAGTTATGAATATCTTAAAACTATAAATATATTATAGAGAATTTGTTAAAATGCTGACTTTGAATCAAATTTAGTTTGAATATACTTATTTAAAAATATTTTTATTAGTTTGATAAAGCATATATCTTATTATAGTTTATAAATCAAAAGAAGCAGGATAAAATATCTGATATATTATATCCTGCTTCTTTTTTCATTATTTAACTAGAACTTCTATATTTTCATCTTTTCCATCTATAACTATAGTACATCCATTATACACTTCTCCAGCAATAAGTTTCTTTGCAATCACAGTTTCTAATGTATTTCCTATATACCTCTTAAGAGGTCTTGCTCCATATACAGGGTCATATCCCTCTCTCACCATAACATCTTTAGCTGAATCTGTAACTTCAATATTAATATCTTTTTCTTTTAATCTATTTTTTAAATCTGCCATAAATATGTCTATAATTTTCTTGATATTTTCTTGGTCTAGAGGTTTGAACATTATAATGTCATCTACTCTATTTAAAAACTCAGGTTTAAATCTGTGCTTCATTTCATTCATTACCAAATTGTTAATAGTCTCTGTTATATTTCCTCCTGCTTCTAATAAATAATTACTTCCTATATTAGAAGTCATTATTATAAGAGTATTTTTAAAGTCTACAGTCTTACCTTTATTATCAGTAAGTCTACCATCATCTAATATTTGTAAGAACATATTAAATACATCCTCATGTGCTTTTTCTATCTCATCAAATAATATTACAGAATAAGGAGCACGTCTAACTGCTTCTGTAAGTTGTCCTCCTTCTTCATATCCAACATATCCTGGAGGAGGTCCAACTAATCTTGATACAGCATGTTTTTCCATGTACTCAGACATATCAATTCTAATTATATTATCTTCACTATCAAATAAATTTCTGGCAAGAGTTTTTGCGAGTTCAGTTTTACCAACACCTGTAGGTCCTAAGAAAATAAATGAACCAATTGGTTTTCTTTCATCTTTTAGACCAGCTCTTGCACGTATTACCGCATTTGAAACTGCTGTAACTGCTTCATCCTGCCCTATAACTCTTTTGTGAAGTTCTTCTTCTAGCTTAAGTAATTTTTCTCTTTCACCTTCAACTAGTTTAGTTACTGGTATACCTGTCCACTTTGATACAATACTAGATATTTCCTCTTCAGTTACTTCTTCCTTTAAAAGTGAATTTTCAGAACCATCTTTCATATTTTCTTCATAATTCTTTATTTGTTCTTCTAATTTAGGTATTTCGCCATACTTAACCTCAGCTGCTTTATTGAAATCATATTCTCTCTCATATTTTTCAGCTTTCCCTTTAGCTTCATCCAATTGAGCTTTCAAGTTTTTAATATCTAAAATTTGACTCTTTTCTTTTTCATATTTAGCAGTCATTTCATCATTTTTAGATTTTAATTCTGCTATTTCTTTTTGAATATCATCCAATCTTGACCTACTTTTATCATCATTTTCTTTAAGTAATGCTTCTCTTTCAGTTTCTAGCATAAATAGCTTTCTTCTGACAACATCCAATTCTGTTGGTAATGAATCTATTTCACTACGAATCATAGCTCCTGCTTCATCAATTAAATCAATTGCTTTATCTGGTAAAAATCTATCTTGTATATATCTATGAGAAAGTTTTGCTGCTGCCACAATAGCATTATCATGTATTCTTACTCCATGGTGTATCTCAAATCTTTCTTTTAAACCTCTAAGTATAGATATTGTATCTTCAACAGTAGGCTCTTCTGCAATTACAGGCTGAAAACGTCTTTCAAGTGCCTTATCTTTTTCTATATATTTTCTATATTCATCAAAAGTAGTTGCACCAATACAATTTAATTCACCTCTTGCAAGCATAGGCTTAATAAGATTTCCTGCATCCATTGAACCTTCTGTTTTACCAGCTCCAACTATAGTGTGAATCTCATCTATAAATAATATAATCTTTCCATCAGAACTTTGAACTTCTTTTAAAACTGCCTTTAATCTTTCTTCAAATTCTCCTCTATATTTTGCACCAGCAATTAAAGCTCCCATATCAAGAGAGAATACAATTTTGTCTTTTAATCCTTCTGGCACATCTCCTCTTACAATTCTCTCTGCTAATCCTTCAACAATTGCAGTCTTACCTACACCTGGTTCACCAATTAACACAGGATTATTTTTAGTTCTTCTTGATAGAATTCTTATAATTCTTCTTATTTCTTCATCTCTTCCAATTACAGGGTCTAACTTATTTTTCTTAGCTAAGTCTACTAAGTTTGTTCCATATCTAGCAAGTGCATCATATGTTCCTTCTGGGTCTTGTGTTTCAACTCTTTGACTACCTCTAACTTGTGATAATACATTTAAAAAGTCATTTTTATTTATATTATATTGTTTTAATATTTTACCAACAACTGATTTTGATTCTGTTTCCATCATTGCAAGCATGACATGCTCTACACTTATATATGAATCTTTATATTCTTTAGAAATACTTTCAGCCTTTATAAGTACTTCATTTATTTTTCTAGTAGCTGATACGCCTTGTGAGTCAGCACCTTCTCCATATACTTTTGGAAGCTTATCAAGTTCAATGTTTACAGTATTTCTCAAAGAATCAATTGATATATTCATTTTTTCGATTATATTTGGTATTAATCCATCTTCTTGATTAATAAGTGCTGAAAAAAGATGAATTACATCTACTTGTTGATTATGATTTTTTACTGCTTCATTATAAGCCTCATTTAAACTTTTTTGAACTCTTAAAGTCATTTTTTCTACGTCCATATAAATCCCTCCATTTTAATATTATATCCAAATAAATTAAATTCTCTCATTTATGATTATTGATTTCCTAAGCTCCAAAAGACTATCGAGTAAATTCTCATTCTTTTGTATGTCAAAGCTTAATGTTAGATTAAAGGTTTCATCTGAATTAAAAAAGTCAAATACATCTTTTGATTTTGCTCTCAAATATAAATCTTCATCTATAAGTCTTTTTTCACCAATTAATAAATACTGACATTTATCGATAAAACTCTTTCTAAAATCAATAGTATATAAATTTTCCAAAATATTATATTGATAAATAGCAATATTGTTAAACACTTTTAATATGTTTGAATTTACAAAATTGTAAATTTGATTATCATTATACAGTGATATTTGTTCATATATATACTCTCTAAATAAAGGATGTATGTTTTGTTTAAGTTTTAAAGTGACTTCAGCTGGTATTTCAAAATAAAGCTTCCAGTATCTAGAATTATTTTTTTCTAATATAAAAGCTACTCTATTTAAACTAGCACGGCTAATCTCTTTTAATGTACAATCAAAATTGTAGTGTCTTAAACTAGTTTTTTCATTTTCAAATACATAATCAAACCACTGTAGAACATTTCTATCAAGTTTTAAACTCATATAAAAACCTTCTTCCTTATTTACTAACCTTACTAGGTCTTTTTATCTGATTATATTCTGCTAATAAACTTTCTTTATCAGCTCTACTACCTTTATAAGCTATATGTGGATTTATCATATACTCACCATTTTTTACTCTCTGTAAAAAATCCATTTTTTTTAGCTCTGTAAACAATGAAGATAAAGAAGTTTTTGGATATTCAAGTTCACAAGATAATTCATTTAGTGTTTTTCTAATCTTATTATTTTTATCCATAGAGTTTATTAATTTTAATGGAATTAAATCTCTTTTAGTATACATTCCTTCTACTACCTTAATATAATTCTTAAAGCAAATATTCATATATTTACTTTTATTCATAACTAAACTTTTACTCTCTGTATACTCTTGATTTAGGTCTTTTTTTAATGTCTTATCTAAATTAAATATCTTTTATCACTCTCCTTACCTCTAATTGATAATATAAATATATTACAAAAAAATATGTATGTCAAAAGCGAAAATGTAGAAAGTTCATCTTTAAACTAAACTTTTATTTACCTATAAGCTAAACTTTCTTAGGTTTTAAAATTAGTATTTCCAATTTATTGATAAGATTTTAGAATAATATTTATAAATTTTTTTTAAAAATTTTAATATATTAAAAAAACTAGTATCTTATAAAATGCTTTTATAAAATATACAATAATTCAAATTACTTTTTTCTAAAAATAGTTGACATATTATATATATATTTATATAATGTATATATACTATATATACAATTTAAGGAGGTGTCTTGTTGAATATAGTTATTAGTAATTCAAGTGGAAAGCCAATATATGAACAAATTACTACACAAATTAAAAGTATGATTATAAGTGGAGAATTGCCAGAAGGCTCAGCTCTTCCAAGTATGAGATTATTGGCAAAAGAACTTAGAATAAGTGTGATTACTACAAAACGAGCATATAGTGATTTAGAACGTGATGGATTTATTGAAACAGTTACTGGCAAAGGTAGCTTTGTATCTAGTAAAAACATGGATTTTGTGAAAGAAGAGCAATTTCGTTTAATTGAGGAGTACCTACAAAAAGCAGTTGATACAGCTAAAAGTAGTGGTATTACATATGAAGAGTTAAAAGATATTTTACTTTTATTATATAAGGGAGAATGATAATTATGGATGCAATAAGTATAAAAAATTTAAATAAAACTTATAAAGATTTTAGTCTACAAAATGTATCTTTTTCAGTACCAAAAGGAAGTATAATGGGATTTGTAGGTGAAAATGGCGCAGGAAAAACAACTACATTAAAAGCAATTTTAAATTTAATTTCTTATGATAGTGGAAATATAGAAATATTTGGCCTTGATAACAAAAAAAATGAAAAAGAAATTAAAGAACAAATTGGAGTAGTATTTGAGGGAAGCAATTTTCATGAAAATTTAAATCTAGATAATGTATCAAAAATTATGAGTAAAATCTATAAAAATTGGAATCACACATTATTCAAAGATTATTTAAAAAAGTTGAGAGTTCCAGAGAATAAGCTAATTAAGGAGTTTTCAAAGGGTAATAAAATGAAACTTAGTATTGCTGTCGCTTTATCACATAATCCAAAATTATTAATACTAGATGAAGCAACTAGTTCACTTGACCCTATTGTTCGTGAAGAAATATTGGATATATTTTTAGATTTCATACAAGATGAAGAACACTCTATTATTTTATCTTCACATATTACAAGTGATTTAGATAAAATAGCAGACTATATTACATTTATACATAAAGGTAATATAGTATTTAGTGAAAATAAGGATGAATTAATTAATAATATGGGAATTTTAAAATGCAAACCTAGTGATTTTGATAATATTTCAAAGGAAGATTATTCATATTATCGTAAAAGCCAATTTGGATATGAAGTACTTCTTAATGATAAATATAGGTTTATAGCAAAACATCCAAACTTCGTAGTCGATAATACATCTATAGAAGAAATTATGTTATTTTATGTGAGAGGTGATAAATAATGAAAGGTTTAATTTTAAAAGATTTAATTAATTTAAAAGGCAATATAAAATTTCTACTTTTATTTGTAATTATGTTTGGACTTATATCTTCTTTTGGAGGAGGAGATGCTAATAATCTTGTAGGTATTATTGTAGTCCTATGCACAACAATGATTGTTTCAACATTCTCATATGATGACTTAAATAAATGGGATAGTTATGTACTTACAATGCCTATTAAGCGTAATGATATTGTACTAAGTAAATATCTGACTATGTTAATATTTAGCTTCGTTGGTGTATTGGTTTCACTTATACTTAGTATCATTATTGGTTATTTTAAACATAATTTTATATTAAGTGAAACTCTGCTTATTAATGCATTAGTCTTATCTATTTCAATATGTTTTGGTAGTCTTATCTTACCACTTGTTTATAAATTTGGTACAGAAAAAGCTCGTGTATTAATGATTTTATGTTTTTTAGTTCCAACATTACTTTTAATAGTTTCTAAAAGTATTCTAGAAACTATTAGTTCACCTCTTTCACTAGAAATTATATTTAATACACTACTATATTCGCTTCCATTCATTGCTATATTACTATTTGTGATTTCATATTTTATATCATCAAAGATTTATAGCAAAAAAGAAATATAAATTATTTTATTTAGGATTCTATTTAAATTGTTTAAGTAAGGTTTTATTAAAAATACTATCAATTTCGTTTTGATAGTATTTTATTTTCATCTTTTATATCTACTAGGAGTTTTTAGTTAAATATTTATCTTCAATAATACCTCACTATTTTATCAATATGTTTATGCAACATAATTTTCATATAAATTTAATCATTGGTTACATTATTTAATCTAAAAACAAGACTCTGTTTAAAAATAGTTCTTATACACAGTAAATTAAATTATTTTAATACTTAATGTCTAAGATTACTAAATTTATTAGTCATTTTTAATAGAATTAAAGCTCTATTTTGTTTTTAAAAATTTCAATCTCAACAATATAAAGTTAAAAATAAATTTTCTTAATTTGACATCCACATAAATGACTATTAGAATAATGTTAAACTAGAGTATTTCAATTGATTTTGATAAAAAATACAAATAGATAAAAAATTTTATGAGAATACAATTTAAACATATAATTAGAAATTACAGAAAAATATAAAAGCAAGATGAAAATTTTATTTTTAAAGGATTATTAGAATATAACCTTGCTAATCTTGAAAATGAAAGTTCAGTAGATTTAGGAATATATACTCAAGATAAAACAGGTCAAAGTCTTACAGGTTTAATAGGTATTACTCATGGCAATTAGCTTTCTATAAAATACTTATTGGTTAGTGAAAGTCTTAAATATAAAAGTATTAGAAGTAAACTTTTATATTATTGTTAACATTGAAAAATAGCGTTTCATTGTATATATGTAACTATTTGAAAATTCATAAATTATAGTATAAAAGCTAATATTAGCTAAAATAAAAAAATACATATTTAGGAGGTACATATGCTAGGTCAAAAATGTATGAATTATCTACAAACATTAGGAAAAATAAGTTCAACAACAAATGGTCTTACAAGACTTATATTAACTGATGAACATAAAAAATCTATTGATTTAATAAGTTCATGGATGAAAGATTTAAATCTTGATATTGAAATTGATGATATTGGAAATGTTATAGGTACATATAAATCTAATACTCCCAATGCCCCTACATTAGTAGTTGCATCTCATCAAGATAGTGTAAAATGTGGAGGAATATTTGATGGTATGCTAGGAATAATAGTTCCTCTAATTGGACTTGAAGAGGCAAAAAATAATAATAAGTCTTATCCTTTCAACATTAAGTTAGTTGCCTTCGCTGAAGAGGAAGGAACTAGATTTGAAACATCTTTAATGGGAAGTAAAGTTTTTGCTGGTACTTTTAAAGAGGAACTTCTTAAATCTGTTGATGAAAATGGAATTACACTTGAAGAAGCTGTAACAAAGTTTGGATTTAATAATAAAAACTTAATAAATTTACATCCTAGAAAAGATATAGACGCATATTTAGAATTTCATATCGAACAAGGACCTGTCTTAGAAAAGGAATCTCTTCCTGCTGGAATTGTATCAAGTATTACAGGATTTAAAAGTTTTAAAATATCAGTAAATGGCAAATCTGGACATGCTGGTACATTACCAATGGATATGAGATTTGATGCTGGATGTTGTGCCTGTGAATGTGTGTTAGCCATTGAAAACATAGCTAAGATGACTACTAATTTAGTTGCTACTGTTGGAAAAATGAATTTCTATCCATCTTCATCAAATGTAGTACCTGAAAGAGTTGATTTTACACTTGATGTACGTTCTTGTTCTCAAGAAATTCTTGATACTTCAGTAGAAAAGATATTCAACGAAATATCTCATATCTGTAAAGATAGAAAGCTTAATTATACAAGTGAACTTTCCTTTGAAAATGTTCCTGTACCATGTTCAAATAAAATAACTAAAACTATAGAAAAAAGTTTTACAGATTTAAATCTTAACCCTTTTTATATCTACAGTGGAGCTGGTCATGATGCTCAAGAAATGGACCATATAACTGATATTGGAATGGTGTTTATAAGATGTGCTGGAGGGATAAGTCATAATCCTGATGAAAATGTTTCTGTGGATGACTTAGATACTGCTATAAAAATATTTTTAAAAATATTAGATAATCTCGATTTAAAATAATTTTAAATCCAATATACAATTAAAAACCTATTGTCACTATTGCCTTATGTTATGCAATTGTATAATATTATCTATTATAAAACAGACTCTTCTGCTCTTATAGAATCAATTTTGATATTTTATACCTAACATAAATCTGTACATTAAGGAGATACTTTTTATGAATGAAAAATTAATTGGAATTTTAGCTGGAATGGGTCCAAGGTCAACTGCACCATTTGTGGATTTAGTTATTGATGAATGCCAATCGCAGTATGGAGCAAAATATGATGATGAGTTTCCAAAGATGATGATATATTCCTTACCTACTCCATTTTATATTGACCATCCAATAAATCATGGACTTATGAAAAAAACTATTATTGATGGATTACAAAAACTTGAATCAATTGGAGTAAATTTTATTGCTATGCCATGTAATTCAGCACATATATACTTTAAAGAATTAAAAGATTCAATTAAGATACCTCTGTTAAATATTGTAGAAGAAACAGTTAAAAAACTTCCTACTGCTTCACAAAAAGTAACTCTTTTTTCAACTAGTTCAACATTTGAATCTACAATTTATCAAGATGGCATACTACATAATGGACATGATTTTATATTTAAAGATGAGTGGCAGACAAAATTAAATACTCTTATTCAAAATATAAAAACAGATAAAGGAAATCCTTATAATATTCATATTTGGAATGAACTTATTGAAGATGTGAAAAAAGAATCTATTGAAAATATAATAATTGCTTGTACCGACTTAAATGTAGTTTTCGAAAAATCTCATTCTTCAATTAATATTATTGATTCATCAAAATGTTTAGCTGAGGCAACTATCAACAAATATCTAAAGCTAGCTAAATAAATTTTTAGATACTATATTTTAGAAAAGGTACATGTTGTTTGTTTAGTTAAAAAAATATAAACCTATAGTTTTATATTTTAGTTCTTTGATGATATAAAATTCAACTACATATTATAGTATTTTAATAGAAAAGGATACCAAGACTGGTATCCTTTTTAAATATTTTTCTATTTATTATACTTCAGGTTCTACTATTGAATATTACCCATAGAATTAGAGAACTCTTGTCCTGCTGTAACAAGATTAGACAATAATACATCAGCTACTGCATCATTAGCTGAACTTATTATCCATTTGTTATCTTTTTTAGAACATTCAAACTCTACAGTTTTTGTTACATACGTCTCTTTAACACTTTTTTGTTTTTCTTTCATAATTGATACTAGCATTTCAGTCGTTTTTTCATCAGTTAAGTCTTGTCCTGAAAAACTCATACCAAGCATCT
This sequence comes from Clostridioides difficile, assembly GCA_012955965.1. Taxonomy (GTDB): domain Bacteria; phylum Bacillota; class Clostridia; order Peptostreptococcales; family Peptostreptococcaceae; genus Clostridioides; species Clostridioides difficile_G. The sequence continues at coordinate 29,496 of JABBZI010000016.1, read as the reverse complement.
TTGTAAATGCTTCAGCTACTATCTCTTTAAGTAATGGTGTTGAATCTACAAATTTACATTCTACTTTTATTGTTGCCTTATCATCTTTAATCTCACTATCTTTTATTGTATAGGTGATTTTAGATGCATTCTGTTTTAGATAATCTAAAGCATACTGTGCATTTGGGTCTTTTGTATCTAATTCTTTTAATACATCTTTATATTTTTCGTCATTATTCTCCATTACCTTATTCATGCCTTCAAAGTCAAACTTCTTGGCACTGTTAAAAAAACTATCAATTGTATCCTCTGGCTTTGCACTTGAACATGCTGTTACAGATATTGCTAATAAAAAAGTTGTTAAAACTAATATGATTTTTTTCATATCTCAAATCCTCCCTCTTAATTTGTTGATACATAAGTTATTTTAACATATAATAAGAGTTTTTGAATAATATATTTAGAATATTTTATGTATTTTCCTTAAAATAAGACCTAGGATAAATGATATCTATATTAAACTGTTGTTCATGTCTACATCAGTCATGGTAGAAACCATAACTGCTTTTATAGTATGCATTCTATTTTCAGCTTCTTCAAATACCTTTGAATGTTTTGAATTAAATACCTCATCTGTAACCTCTAACTCTGATAATCCAAATTTTTCATAAATTTCTTGAGCAACTTTAGTTTCTAAATCGTGGAATGCTGGAAGACAGTGTAAAAATATAACATTTTCATTTTCAGTTTTCTTTATCATCTCCATATTTACCTGATAATCTTTCAGTTGATTTATTCTTGTTTCATATTGTTCTTCTTCTCCCATAGAAACCCATACATCTGTATATATAACATCTGCACCTTTTACATCATCAATATTCTCAGTCAATCTTATATCTCCTTTAGATTTCTTAGCTATTTCCTTCATATCTTTCACTAATTCTTCATTTGGCCAAAGTTCTTTAGGTGCAAGTGCCACAAAATTAATTCCCATTTTAGCACATCCTATCATTAATGAGTTTCCCATATTATTTCTGCCATCACCAACATACACAAATTTAACTTTATTCAAATCCTTATCTACATTCTCAATTACTGTTAAAAAATCTGCTAGTATTTGTGTTGGATGATATTCATCTGTAAGTCCATTCCAAACAGGTACACCTGAATATTTAGCTAGACTTTCAACTGTTTCCTGTTTAAACCCTCTAAACTCTATTCCATCATAAAATCTTCCTAAGACTTTTGCTGTGTCAGACACAGACTCTTTTTTTCCCATATGACAATCATTAGGACCTAGATAAGTTACATGTGCTCCTTCATCATGAGCAGCTACTTCAAATGAACATCTAGTTCTTGTCGATGTTTTCTCAAATAATAAAGCTATATTTTTCCCTTGTAGTAAATCTCCTTTTATGCCAACCTTTTTCTTAGTTTTTAAATAACTAGATAAAGTTAATAAATATCTGATTTCCTCTTTTGAAAAATCCTTTAATGTTAAAAAACTCTTTCCCTTTAAACTTATATTATTCATACTAATTCTCCCCTTTTTATAAACTTTTTAAATTCAGTTAAATTTGCAAGTTATTTATTTTATATATCTTAATTCCTTATTTTAATTATTTATTTTTTGAATATTTAGTTAACTTCTAGTAGTATATCTTTTAAAATCTCAAGCGCCTCATTTATTTCTTTATAAGTGACTGTTAATGGAGGTAAAAATCTTAATACATTTTTACCAGCAGTCAAAATAAGCAATCCTTTTTTTCTGGCTTTCTCTTCTATAATGCTAGATTCAATACTGGTTTCAATTCCTATCATCAGACCAAGACCTTTTGTGTTTAGTACAATTTCACTATTAAAATCCTCAATAGATTTTCTTATATAATCACCTTTTTCTATTATATCCTTATAAAAATCTTCTTTAGATATTTCATCTAATACAACTGTAGCTGCCACCATAGCTAATAAATTGCCTCCAAAGGTTGTACCTTGGTCCCCTTTTCCTAGTACTTTTGAAAGATTTTCATTTACCAGTACTCCCCCTATTGGTATTCCTGCTCCCAATCCTTTTGCTACTGTAACTATGTCTGGTTTTACATCAAAGTATTCATATCCAAAAAACTTACCAGTTCTTGCTATACCACATTGGACTTCATCAAAAATCAATACTATATCTTTTTCTTTACATATTTTTACCAGTTGTAAAACATAATCTTTCTCAAGCACATTAACTCCACCTTCGCCTTGAATTGCTTCAAAGATTATTGCACAAACGCTTGAATCTATATTATTTTTTAAATCTTCAATATTATTTCTTTCTATATACTTAAACCCTTCAGGAAGTGGATAAAAATATTTATGATATTTATCCATACCAGTTGCCATTAAAGACATCATGGTTCTACCATGAAAAGAGTCTTTTAAACTTATAATAGTTCCTCTACCTTTACCATATTTATCACTACTATACTTTCTTGCTATTTTAAATGCTGTTTCATTTGCTTCTGTTCCAGAATTACAAAAATATACTTTATCCATTCCACTTATTTTAATTATTTGCTCTCCAGCATATAACACAGGTTCATTAAAATATAAATTTGAAGTATGAAGCAACTTATCTACTTGCTCCTTTAAAGCATTTTTTAGACTATTATTGCTATATCCAAGAGAGGATACTCCATATCCACTTGTAAAATCTATATACTTATTACCATCAGTATCAAAAAAGCAACTTCCTTTACCATAATCTATAACAAAATTAGGTTGATTATATGTATCTATAAAATATTCATTCCATTTTGAAATTGTACTATTATTATTCATTCTTATCATCCCTTCTTAAATTTATAATTTTCTTATATATTACTTTTATTTCTATTCATCTTCTTTTCTTATTAATGTTCCTATACCACTATCAGTAAATAACTCTGTTATTATAGAATGAGGAACTCTTCCATCCAAAATATGCACTCTATTTACTCCATTATTTAAAGCATCTACGCAACCACGTATTTTAGGTATCATACCTCCAGTAATTATCCCTTCTGCAAATAATGTGTCAACATCCTCTAATATAACTTCTGTTATTAATGATTTTTCTTCATCTGGGTCTCTTAATAGACCAGGTACATCTGTAAGAAGTATTAGTTTATCTGCGTTTAACTCCTTAGCTATAGCAGAAGCTGCTGTATCTCCATTTATATTATAAGTTTCTCCATCTTCTCCAACGCCTATAGTAGCAATTACTGAAATATAACCTGACTCTAAACAAGATTCTATAAGCTCAACATTTACTTTTTTTATTTCACCTACAAATCCAAGTTCATAATTTTTATATGGGTCACATAAAAGCATATTATTGTCTATTCCACAAAGTCCCACTGCCTTTCCACCTTTTGTATGTATTTTATTCACCAAATCTTTATTTACCTTACCAGCAAGTACCATTTTTACAATTTCCATAGTCTCTTCATCTGTATATCTAAGTCCATTTACAAATTTGCTTTCTATATCTACTTTTGCGAGCATTTTATTAATTTCTGCCCCTCCACCATGTACTAAAACGATATTGATTCCAACATAACTCATTAGTACAAGGTCTTCCATGACAGACTCTTTTAAACCATCTTTTTTCATTGCACTTCCGCCATACTTAACTACAATAGTCTTACCTTGATGTTTTTCTATATATGGTAAAGCTTCTATAAGTGTATTTGCTTTTTCTATATTAATCATTAAAATATTTCCTCCTAATTTCTATAACTTCCATTTATTCTTACATAATCATAGCTTAAATCACATCCCCATGCATTTCCTCGAGCATTTCCCATATTTAAATTTACTAATATGCTTATTTCATCATCTTCAAGAATTTTTTTTGCTTTTTCTTCATTAAAATCTAACCCATTTCCATTTTTGCATACTTCAATATATCCCTTCATGCTCTCAAAAATAATATCCACTTTTTCCATATCTATTTCTTCACCTGCATATCCTAAAGCACACAGTATTCTTCCCCAGTTTGCATCAGACCCAAATACAGCTGTCTTTACTAGTGAAGAAGATATAACTGTTTTTGCTAATTTTACTGCATGTTCTTCACTTAATGCTCCATTTATATAGCATTCAATTAATTTTGTACATCCTTCTCCATCTTTGGCAACCAATTTTGCAAGTTCTATACAAACATATGTAAGTGCACTTAAGAATACTTGATAATGTTCATCCTTTTTATTCATCTTTTCATTCTTTGCTTTTCCATTTGCTAGAATCATTACCATATCATTAGTACTTGTATCTCCATCTACACTAACTCTATTGAAGCTTTTATCAACAGCGACCTTTAAAGCTTCTTTTAACAGAGCTCCTTCAATATTTGCATCAGTAGTTATAAATCCCAAAGTTGTAGCCATATTAGGGTGTATCATCCCTGAACCTTTTGCCATTCCTCCAATAGTTATCTTTTTATCTCCATACATTATTGCTACTGCTATTTCTTTTTTTATAATGTCAGTTGTCATAATTGCTTCTCTTGCTCCGATATGACCTTGTTTGCTTAGATTATTCACTAATTCATCCATATTTTCTTCTATTAAGTCTATATTTAATGGTTTTCCTATGACACCTGTGGATGCAACTAAAACATCATTTTCCTTGATATTTAATTTATCACTAGTGAATTTGGCCATTTTATAAGCATTTATAAGTCCTTCTTTTCCATTAAATGTATTAGCATTAGCACTATTTACTATGATAGCCTGCGCTTTTCCATTTTTTATATGCTCCTGTGTCACATAAACAGGATTTCCTTTTACCTTATTTTGAGTAACTACCGCTGCTGCATCACATAAAACATCTGAATAAACCAAGGCTAAATCTCTTTTTTCTTTATTTTTTCTCAAGCCACAGTGAATTCCAGAAGCAAAGAATCCTTCTGAAACTGTAACTCCACCCTTTATAATTTCCATCTTTCTCCTCCTACCTATATGAGTTTAGTATTTTTTATTCCTAAAATGATGGTGCTATATTTTTTAAACCTGTAGTTTCATCAATACCGAACATTATATTCATATTTTGTATAGCTTGCCCTGCTGCTCCCTTAATCATATTGTCTATAGCTGAGCAAATTATCAATGTATCTCCATTTTCATGTAATGATATTGCACATTTATTTGATAACTTAACATTCTTTAAAGAAGCTACCTTTCCTAATGGAAGAACTTCTATAAATTCTTTATTTTCATAATAATCAGTTAATTTTTTATGTATATGATTTATAGAAATATTATCTTCTTTTGCACAATATATAGTTGATAGTATTCCTCTATTTACTGGAATTAGGTTTGGTGTAAAAACTACATTCACTTTTTCTTTATATGCTTCACTTAAATTTTGTTCTATCTCTGGAGTATGTCTATGCTTACCTATTTTATATGCAGTTATATTTTCATTAACTTCAGTAAAGTGACTACTAAATGATAATTCTCTACCAGCTCCTGTAAGACCTGATTTAGAGTCAATTATTATATTATTGCATCTTATTAGCTTCGAACTTAATAATGGTATCAGTGGCAAAGAAATACTAGTAGGATAACATCCTGGATTTGCAATTATATCTGCCTCTTTTATATCATCTATATATATTTCACTTAATCCATAAATAGCTTTTTTATGTAAGGTCTCATCTATAAATGACACTCCATACCATTTACTATATATTTCTTCATCTTTTATTCTAAAGTCAGCACCTAAATCTATAACTTTCTTTTTAGATTCAATTGCTTTTATTGCAAACTTTTCACTAACTCCATGTGGTAGAGCAGTGAATACAACATCACACATATCAATAACCTTTTCGTTTTCTATACATATCATGCTATTTTTGTATCCTATACTTGGGTATAGTTCAACTATATCTTTTCCTACATAAGAATTTGAACCTATTGCTGTCACTTCGACTTTATCATGATTTATTAATAATCTCAGCAATTCTGCTCCAACATATCCAGTTGCCCCAATAATTCCAGCTTTTATTTTACTCATTTTATTCCCTCCATTTTATATTAAAATAATATTAGAATTCCATTTCCCCTGTTTATCATATAATAATCATTTGATAATACATAGATTAAAACCTTCTAACTAAAACAAAAGCCTCTTAGTATTATAAATACTAAGAGGCGAATTTCCGCGGTACCACTCTTATTGGCAAAATTATGCTAAACCTTACAAATCAAATTAAAAAGTATCTGCAAATGAATTCTTAAAATTAAAAAAGCCTCTTGGTCAAAGACCAAGAGACGAATATACACCCGCGTTACCACTCTAATTGATAAGATAATCTTACCCACTCTAATCTCTTAAGGCGAGACTCACCAATTGCCATACTATCAATTCTGACAATCTCCTCCAAAGCTCTATTCACAATAAAATTCACTACCAGGCTTCCACCATTCCCAGCTCTCTATCAATTCCTTTTATGCTACTCTCTTTTTCATAGAATTTAAATTTATTTTCTTTTTCTTATTGTTTTATATAATAGTTTATTTTTTTAACTTTGTCAATATAATTTATAAAATTTTGGAAATATTTTCTATATAGTTAATTTCCACCATTTTGTATTTGAATTTAGATACAATTTAAACCCACATCGCAATAAAACATTTTGTGAATCAAGATTTTCTATATCAGTTTCAGCTATTACAGAAGATACATTTGGTTGACTCAATCCCCAATCACACATTTTTTCAACAGCTTCTGTCATATATCCTTGTCTTCTGTAATTATCACCTAATCCATAACCAATTTCAATTTCACCATGAAAATTAGGTACATTTTTAAAATCAACTATTCCTACAATTTTACGATTTTCATTTAACATAATAAACCAAAATGTATGAAACAATATATTTTTTTTATCTTTACTAGCAATATTTAATTGTCCTTTTACAATATCATAAAAAAATCCAGTTACTGGTTCCGCACAATAAGTACAATTTAATTCTTTTTCTAACTCTGTATTATTGGAAATCCAAAGTTCAAGTTGACGCAGTGATAGTGGAATTAAAGTTAATCTTTTTGTTTTTAATATCATTTTTTTCTCCTTTTTGAGAGAAAGATTGTAATTGGTATAAAAAAAACTCCTAATCAGATACAATAACAATCCTTCTATTATTGTTTGTATATATTTTAATCTGTTTAAAGAGTCTTTTCATATTCATCACCTCCTAATACTATGTTATTTTATATTATCATATATCAATTTAAGAAACCTCTAAAGTATATTAAATTATAAAATATTATAATTTGAGATTATAATATTTATATTAATTTTTAGTTAAATTTTTTGAAATTTACTATCTAAAAATTTTTCAATCTTTTTCTCAGAAAGTATCTCATTAGTCACAAATTCACCATTAAAAAAAAGACTATATGTAGTAAATGGTGCAGGAGCATTTTGAGCTTCTTTTGCCGTTTCAAATTTTATGAGATTTACGTCTATACCTCTAGAATCTGCAATTTTCTTTAAAATAGGGGCATATTTTTCTGTGTGTGGGCACTGGTTGCTATAATATAAAACTATGCTATTTTCGTTTAATTTTCTTTGCTTCACACAATCCTTAAAACATGGAACAGGAGCATTATCAGTAAATGGAAAATACAATAATTCATAATTTGGTTCTGATGTATCAGCTAAACAAAATCCCTTATATTTTAGATATTTAGAATCAGATAAAAATGGCATTTTTTTACTTGATGAAAGCACAACTAATCCATATTTCCCTTTTGATTTTGCATCATCAATACATTCCTGTAGTAATAAATTAGAATATCCCTGACCTTTAAATTTTCCAGATAGCCAAAAGCAGTTAATGAACATGTAATTATCTGCGACAATAGGACTCCATGCATTTTCTGCTGGAATATATTCTATAAAAGCTTTGCCTCTTACATCAAGTCGTTTAAAAACAAGACCTTTATCAAAATTATTTTTCATCCAAAGTTTCTTAGAAAAAACACAATTTTCTCCTTTTTTTTCAGAAATTGAACAACATATATGCTCATTGTCTATGTTATTTATATTTATATCAATAATTTTCATATTTATCTCCCTTTCTAATTATATAATAATTTATAAATATCACTTATATATTTTTATTTTAACATTTTAAATATGACAATGCTATGTCATATTTTTTTAAATAATATCATTTTAAACTTATTTAAATTACTAATTCGTATATGTTTAAATACATTTTGTAGTGTATCTACATTGTATATAAATTATATATTATCATAATATTTTTAATATATATATAAGTTGTATTGACTTAAATATATTCAAGATATATACTTATGATAAAATTTTTTAATAATAGAGGTGTTGCTTGTGATAAGTAAAGAATATTTAATAAGAGAATTAAAAGAACAGGATATTAGAAATGCATTAAATTTAATATGGAATGTATTTGAAGAATTTGAGTCTCCAGATTATTGTGATGAGGGAATCAATTCATTTCATGAATTTATAGAATATAACTCTATTATTGAAAAAGTCAAAGAAAAAACACTCTTCTTTTGGGGTTGTTTTGATTATGAAACATTAATAGGAGTTTTATCTATTAGAGAATTAAACCATATATGTATGCTATTTGTAGATAAAAATTATCATAAATGTGGTATTGCAAGAAAATTAATGTCTACAGGCATAGAATATTGTACTAATAATAAAACCACTTTAACTGAAATCACTGTAAATTCATCCCCTTATGCAGTTGAAGTTTATCACAAATTAGGATTTAAAGATATTGATGTTGAGCAAACTGTTGATGGCATACGTTTTACACCTATGAAATTTGTAATATAATATAATAAATAAAATAAAAAGCAAAGTCTCTTAAATATTTTATAATAGCTTTGCTTTTTATTAATACTTAAAAATAATTCTATCTCTTTTGTTTTTTAAAACACACATTAATAATATGGAACTCTGATTTATTTTTTTATATCCTTTTTGATAATATATCAATCAAATTAATTATTAAACTAATAGCTTTATATATAAACAATAGATATTTTTCATTATTACATTTTTATAATTTATGAATAGATATATAATACCAAACATTTATTATATTATCATATAGTTCTAAGAATTTCCTACTAATCATATTTTTTATGAATACCTAATAGAGCAGTATCAATGGAATCAGCTAGACCTTTTATAGCTTCTTCTTGGTTCACAAGTGCTTTTTTAAGTTGCAACGTCGAATAACCATGCAATACACTCGTTATCAAATTTAGCACTGCGTCTGTGTTCTTTATTTTTAGATTACAAGAAATAATAAGTTTTTCTAATAAGGATTTATATTCACCAAACACTTCTAATGTTTCATTATTTCCATGCCAAGTAGCCCATTGTATTGTTTCATAGACACCTGGATGAGCAATTACAAAATTAAAATATTCTATACTTATAGATTTTATAGCTATATCTCCAGAATTACCAATAGCCACCTTTTCCATCTGATTATTCATTTTTCTCATTCCATTATGAGCCACTTCAAGCAGTAAGTCATCTAAACATTCTATGTGATTGTATAAAGATGGTGTACGTATACCTAGCTTTTCTGCAACAACTTTTAAAGAAATCTTATTAAGTCCATCTTTATCAGCTATATCTGAAGCAGTTTGTATAACTATTTCTCTACTAACACGCATAATTTTCCTTCTTTCATTTAAAATTAATTACTTTATTAGTTTAACTAATCTGATTAGTTCAGTCAATGATTTAAACTTATAAAATACTTTATACTATTGTAAAGCATTGACAATTTGATTTCAATTTAATATAATACTAATCAGATTAGTTTTGTTACTAATATAATTAGTATTATATTAAGCTATTTTATTACAATATTATTTCTATAATTTCCTTAACTATAGAAATAACTAATATAACAAACTGAAAGGAGATTTTTATGGAAAAAAAACATTTTAAAATTCATGGAATTCCTTCAATTCTTTGGGGAATTCCTTCAAATCAATTGTATATTTACATACATGGACAATCAGGTTATAAAGAAGAGGCTGAAGCTTTTGCCAATATTGCTATTTATCATGGATATCAGGTTTTAAGTATAGATTTACCAGAACATGGAGAGCGTAAAAAAGAAAAGAATTTATTTGACCCATGGCATGTTGTTCCAGAACTATCAACTATTATGGAATATGCAAAGTGTAATTGGAGTCAAATTTCTTTATATGCAAATAGTATTGGAGCATGGTATAGTATGTTAAGCTTTGAAAAGGAAAATTTAAAAGAATGTATTTTTGTATCTCCAATTCTTGATATGCAACAACTCATTTCAAATATGATGATTTGGGCAAATGTATCAGAAGAACAACTTAAACATGAATTAATTATTCCAACTTCATTTGGACATACTCTTTCTTGGGAATACCTGTTATATGCAAAAAAACATCCTATTACTAAATGGAATGTCCCAACAAAAATATTATATGGTAAGTATGATGAACTTACTGAAATCAATGTTGTAGAGAAATTTGTACAAAAATTTAATTGCAGTCTAACTATTCTTGAAAATAGCAAACATTGGTTTAATACCCCAGAAGAACTAAATGCATTATATGAATGGATAAATACTTCACTTAAATAGAAAGTAACAATATTATTATGATTACATTGTTTATAAGCCTTTATTTAATTAATTTTAATTTTGATGTTATTTAATATAATTATATAGAAAATACATTAATTATTATTTAAAAACTTTGAAAGTGTACAGAACTGTAAGCAATAATGAACAACTAATTGACATAGAAGAGAGAGGTACAAATATTATTTTTTCCTCTCTCTTCTATACTCTATATAATTTTGACTTGTTACTATCAATAAACTACAGTTATATATAAAACCCAATCTTTTATTTCTTATTAAGATATTCATCTTTATTGTAACACTAAGCTTATGATATTAAATAAATCTAATAAAATTAACTATAAAATAATCATAGTAAAAATTTTATTACTCAAATTTTAAGTATACTATATAGTTTTATCATTTTCCTCTTTTATTTCAATAATTTTCTCAAGTAAAATTGATAAAACTAAAGTCAAAAATCCTATTGATAATGAAATAAAGGATACTATAACTGAAGGTATTATAGTAATTGCATATAAATAGATATCATAGTAATAATATAATATTATTACTACAAAGTTAAATATAAAAATCTCACTAAATGCACATACAGATATTTTTTTTAAATCTTTTTCATATAAACTTACCACCTTATACATTCTTATTTTTAATATATATTATAATAAATTCATATGTTATGTCAATAATTTATTATTGAAAAACAATAAATTATATATTATAATCAATAATATAATCTATGTTAAGGAGAAAATATTTTTTATGATTACAAAATTTTTTAGTAACATTTTATCAGTCTTTCTATATTTTATATTATCAATTTTAGGTGTTGCTGGTATAACATTCTTGTGTATGATACCTATGTTTTTATATGATTTTAGTTCTGACAAATTAATTACTTTAATTGCGAGAATACTATATTTTTCTGACTACTTTATAGTCATTTTGTTCTTGATATTTATAATTAATAGTACTAAATACTCACCTTTTATATTTGAAAATGTAAAGAGATTTAAAATAATGGGATATTGTTTATTAGTAAATACCATAATTGAATGTATCAATGGCTATGGTTTAAATACCAACAATATAATAATCTTTGGAAGTGATAATGGTGGTATTTCACCACTTATGGTTATTTCTTTTATATTTGCACTAATGTGTTTTGTAATTGCTGAAACATTTGATAAAGCTATAAAAATAAAAGAAGATAATGACTTGACAATATAGAGGTGATGTTATGGCAATTATAGTTAATCTGGATGTAATGATGGCAAAAAGAAAAATATCACTTAAAGATTTAGCCGAAAAAATAGATATTACAAATGCTAATTTATCAATATTAAAAACTGGAAAAGCAAAAGCCATTAGATTTACTACTCTAAATGAAATTTGTAAAGCTTTAGACTGTCAACCAGGAGATATACTTGAATATGTAGAAGATGAAAACGATTAAAAAAGAGTGTTTAAATACACTCTTTTTTGATTATAATCTACAATTATTGTTATTTTGCTGGAACATTTAAACATGTCGCTAAGTCCTTTTCAGGAGTACTAATAGGTATCAAATTAAATGTGTCAACTAAATACTGTAGTAGGTTTGGACTTATAAATGCTGGTAAACTTGGTCCTAAATATATATTTTTTATATCTAGTGATAATAATGCCAACAAATCTGCTACTGCCTTTTGTTCATACCATGACAATATTATTGAAAGAGGTAGACTATTTACATCTGTGTCAAATGCATCCGCTAAAGCTAAAGCTATTCTCACTGCTGAGTAAGCATCATTACATTGGCCAACATCTAGCAATCTAGGTAATCCAGCCACTTCCCCAAAATTCAACTTATTGAATCTATATTTTCCACATGCAAGAGTTAAAATTATACAATCCTTTGGCACTTGTTTAGCGAATTCTGTATAATAATTTCTACCAGGTCTTGCTCCATCACATCCTCCAATCAGGAAGAAATGTCTTATCTTTCCAGATTTAACTGCATCTATTATTGCAGGTGCATTACTTAATGTAGCATTATGTCCAAAACCAACTAATATTTCATGTGGCTCTTCACTTTCCTTAAATCCGCCTAATTCTAATGCTTTATTTATTATTTCACTAAAATCTTTTTCTCCATTTTCATTTTTACCAATATACTTTACGCCATCCCATCCAACAACACTAGTTGTAAAAATTCTATCTTTATAAGAATCTCTAGGTTTCATTAAACAATTTGTTGTCATTAATATACATCCAGGTATAGAATCAAACTCTTTTTGCTGGTCTTGCCATGCTCCACCAAAATTACCCACTAAATGAGAGTATTTATTTAATTCTGGATATCCATGACAAGGAATCATTTCTCCATGAGTATATATGTTTATCCCTTTTCCTTCAGTTTGTTTAAGTAATGTTTCTAAATCTTTTAAATCATGACCTGATACTATTATAAAAGGTCCTTTTTTTATGTTGACATTTACTTTATGAGGTTCTGGATTTTTATAAATGGTAGTATTAGCTTCATCTAGTTTTTGCATTACAGCAACACTCATATCTCCAGTCTTAAGAGTCAATGTTATTAAGTTTTCTAAAGAAAAGTCATCATCTGTAATTGATGATAGTGCTCTAAAATAAAATTCATCTACTTGATTATTATAATATCCAAGTTCTCTAGCTTGATGTCCATAAGCGCTTATACCTTTTAATCCATAAAGTATTGTCATTCTAAGTGAACGTATATCAGGATTTAGACTTTCATCAAACATTATTCCTGCTCTCTTAGCATCTTCTAACATTTGACTTCTTGTATCACTCAAATTATATTCAGTATATTCATTACTTTTTATAGGCTCTTTAATTTTTTCTCTTAATCTCTGCTTTATTTCTTGTGATTTTCTAAGCATCTCTTCATGAACATCACCATCAAAATTAACATTTGTTAAAGTTGTAAACAGACTATTTTCTACAAAAGAAACTATTTCTTTATCTATTTCTTCTCCATTATCTATAAGAACTTTAGCATAACAACTTATACCTTTTAATTGATAAATTAATAAATCTTGAAGTGCTGCTATTTCTGGTGTCTTACCACAAACTCCTATCTTTGTACATCCTTTTCCACCTACTGTTTGTTCGCATTGATAGCAAAACATAGAATTTTCCATTTGCTTATACCTCCTTTTATTTCATTACATAGTTTATCCAAATATGTTATAGATTATAAAATTATATTAAAGTTTCCAACAATATAGGTATTCTTTTACAAATCATGCAGCCCCAAAGAAGTATATAATAATTTTTATATAAAACTTTTTAATTTTATTTTTTATTTACAAATATAAATTAACTTACCATATTTTATAATGATGATTTTTATTCAAAAGTACATAAATTATATTTTTATCACCTTTACTAACATTAGTTATTTTATATCTAGAATATCCATCAGGTAAATTACGTTTATTGTATGTCATCTTTACAATTAATTTTTTGATATGTACTACATCATTATTATTTTTTATTGTATATATTTGTAATATTTTAGACGCTTTTTATCTATATACTACTGCTATACTTTAATTAAGGAAAATAAATCTTATACGAGTTGGTGATTATATGAAAAGAAAGCTTTCAATTTTTTTCCTATACTACATATTAGGTATACTTATCTCTTATTTGATACTTATTTTTATATTTAAAAAGAAAATAGAAATTGACACCATATTTGGAATGCTAATAGGAGCTTGTATATTTTATTTTTTAGCACATTTATTTACTAAAAAAAATAAAATTTAACTCAGCTCTATTTTATTAAATTTTAAAGGAGGTACCTACTATGAGCTTTGGTAATATCAATATTATACTTATTGGAATAGGGATTATAATAGGAACTACAATAAGATATTTTATTAAACATAAAACTAATTTCTGTAGTGAAAAATATTTTAATAAGTTAGAATCAAAATATGGGAATATAGATAGAAAGAGAACTATTAAACTAGAGATATTTTATAGCTATTTAATAGGCTTCGAATATATAGCAATAGGTTTATTCATAAGAAGATTAGAAATTACAATAATAGTAGTAGTAGCAATTATAACAGGAGTATTGTATTATTCAATTAGAAGAAGATATATTGTTCTATAAACTTTAAATTTATTAAAAAAGAAAGAAGGTAACAACTAACTCTAGTTGATACCTTCTAATTATATATTAAATAAATACTCCTAATTTAGTTTTTGAAAATTCTCTCATATAACTATTTCATACAAGTAATTCCTAAACAATCTAAATATCTTTTGCTATATTCTGGTTTAAATTTATGTACTGAATAAGAACTCTGAAGTTCAAATATTTGTTTACCTGACTCTGGCTCTAAAGTAAATTTTCCATATTTTTTAAATACTAATTCTTTTCCTGTTATTATAGTTTTTCCTTTTTTAGTTAAAAATGTAATTTTACCTATTGTTCTTGCTGGTATTGTCAAACTAGTAAGCCACCCTATAGACCCACTTATTTTAACTATATAGTCATCATTATCTAAATCTATAGATATCTTACTACCTCCAAAAGGTTCACCATGTAATGGAGCTTCACAATTTCCATCATATATAACCCCATGAAGTAAAATCTGCATACTATTTTTCAAATTCTAAAGTTGTTTGTACTGTAGAAAGTGTAAAGTTTACATCTTCAAGAATTATACTGTTAGTTGATTCATCCACATATTGAACAACATAAGCAATTATATTTGCATCAGAGGCATTATAACCAGCTACTTTAGCTGCAAGGTATGTACCATAGTAGTTAAAATCTAGATTCATAAAATCACCTATTTATTTATTTTTAAAATAAAAAAATATATTTTTATTTGCAATAATAAACAAAATTTTCTAAATATTCAACATTTATCGTCTAACTGGTAATCAAAAACGTATAAATAGTCAAAAAAATTTTCTATAAATATCTATTTTTATAAAGTTTTTACAGCTGTTCCATATGCAAATATTTCAACAACTTGTTTTTTGCTTGCAAAACCATCTGCCACAGCAATACGATATTCAAATTGACAATTAATTACAGCATTTCCTCCTAATTGTTCACATTTTTTCTTTAATTGTTCTTTTACTCCTTTAAATGCTGAGTTTGGGTCTGCACTTCTAAAAATTCCTTCCTTATGAGAATCTATTGCAAATATGGCATCTATAACCCCATATTCTTCTTTAATATCTCCAGTACTTATAATCATGTCTATATCCTCCAATACCTTTTCTTTAATAGTAGTCTAAGTTATGTAATATTTCAACAAAAACAATTATACTTTTATAATATTTTCAAAACTGTATTCATTGGTATAAATTCATAAAGAACAACCATCAATTTATAAGGTGCATCTAAATTAAAATCTATATACTTATTTTCTGAATATATCAATCGCATGACTTGTAACACCCAATAAATCTTCACGTTCACAAGTAGCAAAATGGTATTTCAAATATAATGCAAATGTTTCATTGTCCATTTCATCTACTGCTTCACGCATAAATAATGCACAACCATCTGATGCAACATAATGCAATCGAGTTACAGGAAATATGGACATTAAATTGTCAATGTTTTCTTTACGGACAAGTTCAAATAAATCCTTAGACTCGGATTTGGTGTCAAATGTTAGAGAATCAATTAATCCTTTTTCAATATATTCAGTAACATTGATATTACCTCGTTTAAACCCTTCATCAATAAGACATCCATCAGATATGACATATGCAGAGAAAATCACTCCTCCTTGTTTTGTTACACGAATTGCTTCGCTAAGAGCTTGTTGTTTATCTTCTATGCTATAAAGATGGTATAGTGGCCCTAATAGCAATGTCATATCATATTCGTTATCAGGAAAAGCAGATAAATCCAGGGCATTACCTTGAGTAATAGTTATATTTTCATCATATTGTGTATTTTGATTGAAAATCTCTATATTATGCTCTACTAACTCTACTGCATCAACTACATATCCTTGACGTGCTAGTGCATGAGAATATCGTCCAGTTCCAGCCCCAACTTCAAGAATATGGTCATTATGTTTTATATACTTCTCAATATAATGCATAGTTGTAAGAAACTCAACTGATCCATGCTTTAACTCTAGTCTACTATCCTCATCATAATTATTATAAAAATCATTTAAATATTTGTTTGTTTTCATATTGTACTCCTTCTATATTAGTTATTAAACATCAAATAGATAAATTTCAATCTGTTTTTTCTTGTCTTATAAAAGCTGACAATATATTTCTCACCATTTTTTCAGCACTATTTCTATCTAATGTTAATTTTTTTGTTGCTACTAAGACTGCTATGCCATGTGTATAAAGGAATAAATCCAAAAATATTACTTTTGCACGTTCTAATTCTATCCCAAAGGTTTCTGAAAAAATTCTTGCCCTTTTCTCATTGTCAATTTCATTATAAAAGTCTTTTGCCTCTGTCATATTCAAATCCATATCATTTATAAATAATAACTTAAATAAATGTATTTCTTCTTGAGCAAATTCAATATATGAAAGAGGAAGAATTAAATAGGGGCTAACATCTACAGAATTATGATAATTTGTAACATACTGATTGTAGTATTCATATGCAAAAGAAAGAAATTCGTTTTTTAATTCATCCATATTTTCATAGCAAGTAAAGATTGGTCTAGTAGAACATTGTAATTTGTTGGCTATACTCCTCGCATTTACAGTTTCAAAACCTGTTTCTCTTGTAATTTCCAATACAATATTCAAAATCATTTCTTTTGTTATTTTTGGTTTAGGTGGCATTAAATTTCACTTCCTTATAGGTAATTTTTAATCACATACGTTATATAACTATTGTTGCATATCAGGTTAACTATGTCAAGAAACAACTTTCATCTTTCGTTCTCTACCTATTCTGTAACTTGAAAAGGCATACATATTAGGTCATACTTAATCCTTGTAAGGTTTCTAACAACTTGATTTTAAGTTTTATTGTATAGAAAAAGATAGCTAAAAGATTTATTATTTTTTTAAAATAAAAACATACTAAAAATCTGATTATCCCCTAGAACACAGTACCTATCCGCATATATACAGGACTAAAAAGCCATGTTACTACTAATTTACTACTACCGAATGAGCCTTGATACGTTGATAAGTCCTAGAAATGCAAAGATATGGTATTAACACATCAGTATTGTATCAAAAAAAAACTAAATATTTTATAGAACATGGAACACGAAAAAGGTGTTCCTTTTCTATTTGCAGGCGTTCTTAATTGAGCGTCTTTTTTCATGCAAAATTACTATGAAAGGAAATACTATGAAAACAAAATCGAAAAGTATATTAAGAAAATTAACAACCTATATCATGGTTTTAGTAACTGTCTGCGGTACGTTTTTAACAAACCCTACCTCTGTTTCAGCTAGTGAATTGGTTCTAAACGAACCGACTGAATATAGTTATACAGGAGTAAGCCCACACTTAGGTTATGCAATCACGCACAATCCAATTTATGTTATGAAGATGGACGGAAAGAAAGTATTCTGTGTAGAATCTGGAATCTTCACTACGACAGGTGGTGGTTATATTCCAGAATCGTATATCGCTCCTAAGAAAGATATTCTTTCAAAAATAGCTTATTACAGTTACACGAATACAAGCCATCTCATTATTATTATGTCGTTACACAAGTAATGATATGGGAAGAATTAGGCGACCAATATATCTCTAGTACAATCCCAAACTATCATCAGAGAAAAGCTGAAATCATGGCAATGGTAAACAGTCATGATACGCTGCCATCATGGAACAATCAAGAAGTACAAGTAACAGTTGGCGATAGTATTACGTTGACAGATTCTAACGGTGTTCTAAGTGGTATGACTTTAGAATCTAACAACACAAACGCTACTTTACAACAAAATGGAAATACCATCACAATTACACCTAGTGCAAGTTCAAATGACGCTTCTATCACTTATCGTAAAGTACCTCAAAGTGAGGTTGGTACTTCTATTGTTTATACAAAACCGCAACATCAAACCCTTGTTGAGTTTCACTTAGAAAGTTCAAAGCAAGCTACTGTTAAGGTTGATGTTATCAAGCTAGGCAATGTGCAAGCTACAAAGATTGATGAAGATACAGGAAAACCTTTATCTAATGCAAAACTGAAATTTGAATACAACGGAACATCTAAAGAAGTTGTCACAGATTCAAACGGTCTAACAACTATCAATGATATTCCAGAGGGTACAACTGTAACTGTTACAGAGGTAACCGCTCCTAACAGCTATTTCAACTATGTTGTATTCCCTTGCTGGTTCTTCTCCATTTTTCATGATTATGTTCTTGCAGATAGTGACCTTTGCAGGAATCTACTTCAAGCTGGGAGATATCATGAATATGTTCGCTCTACAAAGTAATGATTCTCAAGGTATGGGGCGTCAAATGTTCCGTAAACCTAGAATGTTCTTAAATCGTCAATCAAGACGATTACAGAGAAATGTTAGTCGAGCGATTGGTAAAGGTAGTCGCTCTGGTAAAGAGAAAGAAGCTCCTGCTCCTACTAAGACAACGAAAGCTAACCATGAACGACAAAATGAGAATGGGAATGAATCAACAGCCAACCATTCCACTTCTATAAAACAGAATCCAGAAAATCGTTCTGCTGGAACAAGAACAGGCGAAAAAATGGGCGACTTGATGGAATTGTAAGGAGTTTGGCATTGAAGAATACGCCAATTACATTCTGGCAATTATGCAGGTGGAATCTGGCGGAACTGCCGAAGATGTTATGCAATCCTCAGAATCTTTAGGACTTCCACTGAACAGTCTTAGTACAGAAGAATCTATTAAACAGGGGTGTAAATACTTTAGTGAGCTACTAGCCAGTGCTGAAAGCAACGGCTGTGATATTAATACCATCATTCAGTCTTACAACTATGGCGGTGGCTTCATCAATTATGTAGCTAGCAATGGAAAGAAATACAGCTATGAACTGGCAGAATCTTTTTCAAAGGATAAAGCTGGTGGTGTAAAGGTTGATTACCAAAATCCTATCGCAATCCCTATAAATGGTGGTTGGAGATACAACTACGGAAATCAGTTCTATGTATTACTTGTTTCACAACACCTTACACCAGTCCAGTTTGATGATGAAACCGTGCAAGCGATTATGAATGAAGCTCTGAAATATGAGGGTTACCCTTATGTCTTTGGTGGTTCTTCTCCCTCTACTTCATTTGATTGTAGTGGATTGACACAATGGAGTTATGCCGTAGCTGGGATTCAACTTCCTAGAGTTGCACAATCTCAATATGACGCAACACAGCATATCCCCTTATCCGAAGCCAAAGCTGGCGATTTAGTCTTTTTCCACTCGACCTATGACGCTGGTAGTTATGTGACGCACGTTGGAATCTATGTTGGTAATAACCAAATGTACCATGCAGGGAATCCGATTGGATATACCAACCTTACCGACAGTTATTGGCAAGCTCATTTAATTGGAGCTGGACGCATTATCAAATAGAAAGGAATTAATAAAATGAAAATCAAAATTGAACGAAAAGAAAAACCAGACAAACCAAAGAAGCAAAAACAGATTCCCACTATCAAAGTGGGAACACATAAAAAGCTCACGATTGCCTTATGGGTATTATTGATAGGAAGTATGAGCTTTGGAATTTATAAGAACTTTACAGCCATTGATATGCACACCGTTCATGAAAAAGAAATCATTGAGAAACAGGTTGTTGATACGAATAGCATTGAGAGTTTTGTAGAATCCTTTAGCAAGGAATATTTTTCATGGCAACAGTCGCAAGATTCACAGGACAAACGAATTGAACGTTTGAAGAATTATCTGACTGAAAACCTACAACAGTTGAATACTGAAATGGTTCGCTCGGATATTCCTACTAGTTCTATTGTCAACAGCTTTCAAGTATAGAGTGTGACACAGAACAATGAAAATGCCTATGATGTACTCTTTTCAGTAGGACTACAGATTTCAGAGGGCGAGAACAAAAAGAATATCGCTTCCACCTATACTGTTACTGTCTATGTAGATGAAGTAGGCAATATGGTAATTATTAAGAACCCTACCATTGACAGCAAGCCACAAAAGGCAAGCTATGAGCCTGTACTTTCTGATAGTGACGGAACGGTGGACGCAAATACAACAGAGGAAATTAATAGTTTCCTAGACACATTCTTCAAGCTCTATCCTACTGCAACAGAAAAAGAGCTATCTTACTATGTAAGTAATCAAGCACTTGATGTAATTAATAAAGACTATGTATTTGTGGAACTTGTGAATCCTGTTTATACACAAGTTAACAATCAAGTGACTGCTATTGTAACAGTGAAATACCTTGATAAGGAAACCAAAGTTACACAGCTTTCCCAGTTTGAGATTACTTTGCAGAAAAATGACAACTGGAAAATAATAATGGAATAGTTTCTATGTAAATATATTTTTACTATCTTACCTAACTAATTGAAAGATGATATAATTTAATCAAAGATTTGGTAAGGAGGGATGAATATGCATTTAATTGATTTTATGAATGAAGATATTAAAAAGAAGCTTGTTAAAAAAACGTATAAAAAGAAAGAGACTATTCTTTTTGCTGAGCAAGAAAATGAATATGTAATTCTTATGATTGACGGTATTGCAGAAGCATTCATCTTAAATGTGAAAGGAAACATCTCAACTATTCATCTTTATAGAAGTGGTAGTTTTTTTGGAGAAATGGAACAATTTAATGATGGGAAAAAACCCGTTGAAATTGTCGCCTTCACAGATTGTAATGTATATAAACTTCATAGAGATGATTTTTTAAACTGGTTAAGGGGAGATTTTGAAGCTACAAAATTTCTGATTCGAGAAATATCTAGTAAATTAGTTGTAAATGCTGAATTAATTGAAGAATTATCATCTTTAAGTGTTAAAGAACGACTTCTGAGGTGTATATCATTACACTATTATAGAAGTGAATTAAATCTGCTTACCAAAAAACAGCTTGCTAGCGAAGTAAACGCTCCAATTAGAAGCATTAATCGTGCTATAAATGAATGTGTACAAGAACATCTAATTGCTTATGAAAACAAAAGATTTAGTGTAATTAATCAGCGAGAGGTATTAAAGAATCTTCCTACAACATAAGTATAATTTCAAAAAAGTATTGGATAATAATTATTCAATACTTTTTTATTTCGGGTCAAGTGACCTATTTTTTTTTATTTCTTCATTATATAATACTCCTATGCATAATTATGTTGGATTGATAGCTAATAAAAGAAAGTGAGAGGTGTTATATTATGACTAAAACGCAACAGGAAATGATACAAAACGTATTAGAATTTTCAAAAAGAGATAGTAGGATAATAGGACTTGCAATTAGCGGTTCTTATATCACAAAATCGTTAGATGAATATTCTGATTTAGATTTTCTGATTGTAGCAGATGATAAATCCTATGAAGAAGTTATCGAAGAGAGATTACTTATTGTGGAACAGTTTGGAACATTAGTTTCTGCTTTTACTGGCGAACACGTTGGAGAACCTCGATTGATAATTTCCCTCTATGATTCCCCTGTTCTTCATGTTGATTTTAAGTTTACAACCTTAGATGGTTTACTAGATAGGGTTGAAGATTCAGCTATTCTCTATGAAGAAAACAACTGCATAACAGAAATTTATTCTAAAAAAGAAGCATACTTCCCAACTCCAGACTTACAGTGGATTGAAGATAGATTTTGGATTTGGGTTCATTACGCTTGCACTAAGATTGGACGTAGAGAACTATTTGAAACAATTGATTTTTTATCTTTTTTAAGACAATCAGTACTTGCCCCATTAATACAGCTTCTCTTAGGTAAATTACCTCGTGGAGTTAGAAAAATTGAATTGGACGCACCCCAATATATTGAAGCATTAGAAAAAACGGTTGCTACCCATGAATATGAAAGCTGTGTTAATGCATTGCAGGCTACTATCAACCTGTATCTTGAGTTAAGAGAGGAATTATCACAAAGTCCTATTGTCCGAAAGGTTGAAGCTGAAAGGGTTGCATTACAGTATTTCCAAGATTTAATCAAATAAACCCAAAGTAAAAAAACATTGAATAGTAAATATTCAGTGTTTTTTCATTTTTGGTCAAATGACCTAGATTAATTGTTGTAACCATTCTATAATTATTTTGAAAGTAACAGTATAGGAGGATAACTATGAGTGATATTTTAAGTAGAATTACAAATAAAATTGGGGATAAGAATATAGTTGATAAGTTATCAGCTCTATCAAAATCAGACTTGAACTCACTTCTATTAGAAGTGTTTGATAGACAAGCAAATACTTTAACTGCAACTGATATTCTAAAGTCATACCAACTAAATAGATTTACTATCCCTAGTGGTATAGATCCAGAAGAAATTCATGCTTTGGAATCAAAATTATTGAGAAAAGCATTCAATATGGATATCAAGACGATTATGCTTTCTCCCTCTGCTCCATTAGGTAGCTGTAGCGTTTTTGGCTCCGTAGATCAATATAATGTAGTAAGTGCTCTACGAGGGACAGAAACACTTGCAGACCCCTCAAATATGTTGGCAATAATTATTGCTGATAAATTAAAAAGAAAAGAAGAAAATAATACTATACCTATCCACATGGCTACTACTGCTAGGGCAATAAGAGCACAAAATTTTGTAGGTAAAGGTTTATATTCACATTTTGGCTTATATTGTATGGTTTCATCTGGTATAGATACAGGGTCTTACACTTGTGAAAAAATGTTGTTAGAAAAGCACTTAAACTATTATAAAGATATATTAAGTGAAATAGAAAATGTTCGTTTCTCTATTATTCTACGCAAAAGAAACGGATACAAAGATAATGACGGATTTTTCGACAGAATGGTTGAAACTATCAAACTTATTTTTCCTAATATAGAGTTATCAATTCATAATGATGATGTTGATAATAATTATTATAAAGGTATCAATTTCAAATTATCGGTCAAACAAGGAAATGAAACCGTTGAAATGGTTGACGGTGGATTTGTTGACTGGACTTATCAAATGCTTGGAAATAAAAAAGAACGCTGTTTGATAAGTGGTATTGGCTTAGAAAGATTTCTTGTAGCTGTTTCATAAAAGGAGAAGAAAAATGACTTATAGAGTGGAATTATGCTTATATTACCGATTTAGTTGAGTTTGCAAATGATAAAGAAATTGCAAAGAATCTTCGTGACAACTTCCCCCACCCTTATACGGAGCAAAACGCTAGAGATTTTATTAGTTTTTGTTTGGCAACTCCATATGTTAAACAACTTAGCTATGCTATTTTTTATCAAAACAGGGCTATTGGAAGTATCAGCCTAACATTTGAAGAAGATACCTCTATTAATAAAAATGCTGAATTAGGTTACTGGCTTGCTAGGAACTATTGGGGCAAAGGGATAACAACAAATGCAGTAAAAGAAATATGCAAAATTGCCTTTGAAAAATACAACCTTAACAAAATTCATGCTAATGTATATTCCTACAATAGAGGGTCAAGTAAAGTATTGGAAAAATGTGGTTTTAAGATTGAAGAATACTGTCACAATTCCATAATAAAGAATAGAAACATGATTGATTGTCATGTATATAGTTTAATTCGACCGCAATAGCATTTATTAGAATTAACCTACTTTTTAATAACAGAATAAGTTTTTCCCCTCTATTAATTTCTTATGCATCTTTGTATTTTTATGAAAAGCTAGCCAATGCATATTTCCATGCATCAATATGGTGGTGGCTTACAACCAATATAAATTAAATACGTTTTAAAGAATACACATTTTTGCCCTATAGGCAGAGTGTGTATTTTTTCTCTTTTTTTGAAATTTATCGAAGATTTAACGCCTCCCACCGTGATAGGAGTAAGCAAGGTTATTTAACTCCTTGTGATGGAAAGGGGGTGAAATCTTATGGTTGATGAAAAGACAATTGAACATCAATTCGACAGTTTCTGTAAAACAGTTTTGCGTAACTATGCTAGAGATATTTATGACGAAAATAAACGCAGAAATGATTATTTGGTATCTCTCGAATCTTTGTCACTTGCAGAATTAAGTAAATTGAGTATTTTAGATGATTATGATTCTAACTACATCTGTATGGTTTCTTACGACTACAACATACGAATTGAAGATGTATTAATGGCACAAGCAATCGGAAAACTTACAAAAAGAAAACAAGATATAATTCTACTTTCATTCTTTCTCAACATGACAAATTCTGACATAGCAACATTGATGGATTTAGCAGAAAGTACCGTACATTATCACAAAACTAATGCATTAAAAGAGTTAAAAAAACTCCTGGAGGAACATTGAAATGAAAAATACCAATGAAGTATTACCTTTTACAGTAATTTTACTTGCAATTCATGGTGATGTAGATGCCATCAATGTCATACTAAAACACTTTGAACGCTATATCATTCGCCTTTCACAAAAAACTCTATTTGACGAACATGGAAATGCTTATATTTACGTAGAGGAAGAAGTGAAACGAATGTTAGAAACAAAACTAATTACTGCTATTTTGAGATTTGATTTGTCTTAATCTCGCCCTCTCTCCATGTATCAAGCTATTTGGTACATTGAGAATCATTAATTATTTGTCTATAAAAGCCCACAAGCTATTGTGATCTTTTATAGGCAAATCAATGCCGACTGTTCTTTGACAACTGAATAAAGTAGATAGATACGTTTGTGATACAGATAGCCAACAAATACTATACGCCATGACCTTAATCAAGAGAGCGACTATATAGTGATTTGTGAATAACCTTTGGAACGGTTGTTTTGCCGTAACCTGTACCACAGTATAATGATACCCCCGTATGACACGGTTCTGCCCATAAGAATGGGATTGGTTGAAATACCAGTGGAGCTTACCAAAGCCTTTAATATAAGTTTTTCTCTTTAAAAAGCTATAATATTAGTACTCATATATAGAATAAGATTTATCTTGTATTTTCATCTATAAACATTAATTTTTCAACATTCTATATTTTAGATTGTATATAAATGTCAGTTAAATATTTTATCCACAACAAAAAGGATAGTAACTATAATTAAATAGTTACTACCTTTTTATCTAATATTTAAATTTAATTTATCTATTACTAAAATAAATCTAAATGCAATTTAAGAAGTTAAATAGTTAAATATTATATTAAAGCATAATGGTAATGACAAAAATATAAAATTCTTTATAGTCATAAGTTTTATCTCATCATTTTTATCTTTTTCATTAAAATAATTATCTTGATAAAAGGTAGCTCTATTTTGGTAACCTGTTTTTAATACTCCATTTTGAATTAATAGTAGTATAAAAAAGATTGACAGTAAAATAAAGTTATAATTTTTTTCTTTTAATGTAAAATTAATTGTAATAACTATAAAACTATATAAAACCCATATAATTTTTTTCATAAAAACACCTAAATTCTATATTTGTATTTTATGCTAAACCAAATCTAGTTCCTATAAGAACATCTACATAATCAGCCCAAGTGGCACTTGATACACTTCTCTTTATCTTTGTAAATAAACTAAAAGAATCATCAATACTGATATTTCAAATAATACAAATTTTTTAATTTTATAAGAACGCCTACTTGTTTATATAAATTATAGTATAAATTTTCAGAAATTTGAATCTATCTTAGCAAAATAATTAATTTTTTTGCTATTCATTATCTCATTATTAATTTTTATTATATATATTTGTAATATTTTAGACACTCTTTGTACTTATCTTACTGATATACTTTGATTAAGAAAGATAACTCTTATATGAGTTGATGATTATAAAAAAGAAAATAATATCTTAAAGGAGGTTTTTCTATTGAGCTTACAAGAAAAATGGATTGATTTATTAAACCCCAAATATATTGAAAGCGATAAAAAAAGAAAGAAAATACAGATTATAATATTTTTTTCTATAACTTTTGGTTTAACTTATTTATTAGGTTTTCTATTATATTTCAATAAGTTTATTGACCTTGAAAGCTTTGCATCATTCATGATGATATTGCCCCTATCTTCTGTAGCTATTGCAAAATTTTACTCAGAAGGAAAAACTAATGATGAATATAAGTTTTATTCACTAGTAATATTGCTTTTTCTTAGTTATTTTTTATTATTTATTGCTAAATCATTTAACTTAATAAACCTCAATCAATCTCAATTAGTAAATTATATATTAATTTTAATAAGCAGTTTATATCTTATTATTCATTCTTCTAAATCAAAAGAACTCTATATTCTAAAGAATATAAGAATAGGTACTTTATTAATTGTCTACTTTATATTTTCTCAAATTATCCTTGCATTAATAATAAGTAGAAATAATCTTAATTATAATGGTATTTTATTTTATCTGAATCTTACTATAATATCACTAATACATATTTATCCTTTTTTATCTGAAGAATATGGCTGGAGATGTTTTTTGCAAAGTATTTTCTTTAATAAATTTGGCAAAAAGATAGGTGTTATAATTGTAGGCATTTGTTGGAGTTTATGGCATTTACCTCTACAATTTACATTCTATAGTCCTGATGCTCCAATAATGGGAAGTGTAATTCATTTAATTTATGGAATTGGACTTTCTATATTTTTAGGTTATGTTTATTTGAAAACTAAAAATATATGGTTTTGTTCTATAATTCATGCTTTAATTAATAGTTTAGATGTTATTTGTAATAGTTCTGAAATGCCATTTAGCTATTATGTTATTTTAGAGAGACTTATATTTGTATCATTATTTTATCTTCCTTTCCTCTTTACAAAAGAATATAAACAACATACATAAAAAAATTATTATGCTAAAGGAGGTATCTACTATGAATCTTGGAAATATCAATCTTATACTTATCGGAGTAGGAATTATAATATTAACTACAATAATATCCTTAATTAAACATAAAATTGGTTTTTGTAGTGATGAATATTTAGATAAATTAGAATTAAAGTATGGAAATATAGATAGAAAAAGAACTGTTAAACTGGAAGTGCTTTATCGCTATGTAATAGGTCTTGAATACATAGCTATAGGTTTATTTACAAGAAGATTAGATATTACAATAATAGCAATGATATTAGTAGCTATTACAACAACAATCTTATATTATTTAATTAGAAAGAGATATATAACTGTATAAACTTTAAATTTATTAAAAAAGAAGGTAACAACTAACTCCAGTCGCTACCTTCTAAAAATAAATTTTCAAGTTCTTTATCTTCTTTATCAATATCTTTTTGTTCTAGTTCTTCTGACTCTTTTTCATTATCGACACCTTTTGAATCTAATTCCTCTAACTTTTCATCATTTAATATTTCTTCTTTATTTTTATCATTAAGTTCATCTGTACTTAATAATTCCTCTTTTTCTTCTGTATTTAGAGAAATTGGATATTTTTCCAAAATAGTATTTTCATTTTCTTCTTCTACATTACTATTTTTATTTTCTATTTCTGATTTAAATAAATTTCTAATTGCTTCATTTATTTTTTTAGCATAAAGTTCTTGTTTGTCTTTTAAATCTTTAATTCTATTATTAAGTTCTTGTTTTTGTTTCATGACATTAAATAGATAATTGTTTTTTTCTGTAGTTTCATTTTTCTTAATAATATTTTGTATTTTTTTTTGTTTTTTATGTCACTTTCGTTATTTAATAAATATTGGCTTCTATATTGACTAGAAATTTTCATTATATTTACCTCTCCAAAATAAATTTATTCTTGTATTAAAAAAAGTAATTATATGTTAGTTTTAAAACCATTCATATAATTACTTTAAAACATACATTGATTACATATCTTGAGATATAAAAACACTAGAATACTTGCTTAATACATCTGCAAAATCATAATTGCTTCCATCTATAAACCATTTACCCTTCCATGTACTTGTATTTCCAAAATCAAAGTTCCCATCTATAGTTTCTCCATTTGACAACATAACGATGTATATTCCTTTGGATAGTCATTTTCAAGTAAGTATACAGTTCTATTAGCTATCGGTGCCCCTGACTTATCTGTTGCATATCCACTCTAAATATAACACGCTCACCTTTTGGTATACTTGGCTTATCAACAGAAATACTTATAATACTAATTGTTGCTAATGATATGGATGTTATTTTCTTAGAATTCATTCAATCATCCCCCTTCAATTAGTTTATATTTAATCATATTCTAGCACTATAAAGATAGATTTACAATCAATCTACATAACTAGTCAATAAACAAGCAAAACTGGCTAATATTTTAAAAAAATTATTTTTTATCATAAAATAGTAATAATTTATACAAATATCTTATCTATTTTAAACCATTATCTATAAAATCTAATACTTTATAAAGTGTATCAAATCTATCATTACCTTTTATTATAGTATATTTTTCTTTAGTTATAGAAGCTATCTTATTACATGCTCCTCCCCCTACAATATATAAATTTTCTGTTTGATATGGCTTATAATCTTCTATATCACAAACTAAACATTCACTCTCTTTATAATTCCAACTGACTATTTGTGCTAATACCTTGTCAACTTCTCCCTCGAAAACTACTGTATGTTTATACATTTGTTTCACCTCAATATTATCTATTTTTTTATTTAATATACCCTCAGCTATTAGCTTTGCAACTGTATTTTTATTTTTAATATAGTAATCTGTATCTGCTTTACTGTCTACAAAACATACTTCAATTAATATTGCTGGTGCTTTTGTATGACTAA
>JABBZI010000169.1 GCA_012955965.1 Clostridioides difficile | reverse complement strand
TTGAAAATGTATCTGCTATCACAGAATGTAAAGGTGCACAAGGCCTATCACATTTTGAACATTTATATATTTCTGGCTTTTCAAAAACAGGAATAGAAATTCCATTTTATGCTACTGCAAATGATATCACTGTTACCTCATGTGGGCTTGGTATAAAACTTGGAGAGAAATCCATGCTTTCTAGTAGTAAGGTTTATAGATGCAAAAACGGAATGGAGATTACAACTGGTGTCAGTGTAAATAACGTAAAAATAGAAGATATTCAAGAAGTAGGTATTAATAATAAAGGGCTTGGTTTCAATCTTATGATGAACCTTTCAGTTGATAATTGTGGATACTGCGGAT
>JABBZI010000168.1 GCA_012955965.1 Clostridioides difficile | reverse complement strand
CATAGGTTCGACTCCTATTACCGCTACTAAAATTTAATGTGGGCCATTAGCTCAGTTGGTTAGAGCGCCCGGCTCATAACCGGTAGGTCTGGGGTTCGAGTCCCTGATGGCCCACCACATTAAATTAAGTAAATAACTTCGAGGTGTAGCGCAGTTTGGTAGCGCACATGGTTTGGGACCATGGGGCCGGGGGTTCGAGTCCCTTCACCTCGACCAATTAAGGTGGGTATAGCTCAGTTGGTTAGAGCGCCAGATTGTGGCTCTGGAGGTCGTGAGTTCGACTCTCATTATCCACCCCAACTAATATGGTCTATTAGCTCAGTCGGTAGAGCACCTGACTTTTAATCA
>JABBZI010000167.1 GCA_012955965.1 Clostridioides difficile | reverse complement strand
CCTATAGTGTTTGGCTCTCCACAAGCAAGACCAGCCATTATAGTTGGCATATCTCCTCCAACAAATCTTGGTTTTCCATCTCCTGCTTCTGCTGATTTATAGTAACAATCAGCTTCATCAGCTTCTACTACTACTGTTATTGGGCATTCATCATAGATTGAAGCAACATATCCTTGAACTGCTCCAGCAAGTGAACCAACTCCTGCTTGCACAAATACGTGTGTTGGTCTATCTACTCCATACTCTTTTAATTGCTCTATAGCTTCTTGAGCCATAGTTCCATATCCTTGCATTATCCATGCTGGAATTTCTTCATATCCGTCCCATGCTGTATCTTGAACCATTACTC
>JABBZI010000166.1 GCA_012955965.1 Clostridioides difficile | reverse complement strand
TGCCAACTGCTCCACTCCGCGATATTGTTTTATAAGTGCCGAAGACCGGAATCGAACCGGTACGAGAGGTAAGTCCCGCAGGATTTTAAGTCCTGTGCGTCTGCCAGTTCCGCCACTTCGGCTTTTTTGGCTCCAAGGGTGGGGCTCGAACCCACAGCCTACCGGTTAACAGCCGGTTGCTCCACCGTTGAGCTACCTTGGAACATTAACGTGGCTACGTCCTGCTCTCCCAGGCAGTTTCCCACCAAGTACCATCAGCGCTAGAGAGCTTAACTTCTGTGTTCGGAATGGGAACAGGTGTATCCTCTCTGCTATTGTAACCACATAATCTTTATGCTTAATATCTCTATT
>JABBZI010000165.1 GCA_012955965.1 Clostridioides difficile | reverse complement strand
TAAACTTAAAGATTGGTCAAAGAGGTAGAGGAGAAATAGTAGTAGAGACTTTTGGTAAACCAGCTCACTCTGCTAATCCAGAAAAAGGTGTAAATGCAGTTTATAAAATGGCTAATGTAATCCAAAAAATACAACAATTAGTACCTCCAACTCATCCAGTTTTAGGTGATGGGATACTAGTTTTAACAGATATAAAATCTTCTCCATATCCAGGAGCTTCAGTAGTACCAGATTACTGTAAAGCAACTTTTGATAGAAGATTATTAGTTGGAGAAACAAGAGAAGGAGTATTAGCTCCAATACAAGCATTATTAGATGAAATGATGAAAGAAGATGCAGAATTAAATGCAAAAG
>JABBZI010000164.1 GCA_012955965.1 Clostridioides difficile | reverse complement strand
TTGACCATACTAGAATAAGATGTTATTATAATAAATGTGCTCAACAAGAAGTAAAAAAATAACAAGCACAAAATTGAATGATAAGTTAAATGAACTTTGAAAATTAAACAGTAGGTTAATTTATAAACAAGAAACAAACCATAAAGCCAGATATTTTGATAACAATAGTATCTGAGCCTGATAAACTTTTATTTGAGAGTTTGATCCTGGCTCAGGATGAACGCTGGCGGCGTGCCTAACACATGCAAGTTGAGCGATTTACTTCGGTAAAGAGCGGCGGACGGGTGAGTAACGCGTGGGTAACCTACCCTGTACACACGGATAACATACCGAAAGGTATGCTAATACGGGATAA
>JABBZI010000163.1 GCA_012955965.1 Clostridioides difficile | reverse complement strand
AACTTCCAGCTATCATAGTAACTGTAAGTATGGCAGCAATCTTCTTTGGTATTTTCATTGTATTTTTCCCCCTTGTCTGTTTGATAACACTTGAATTTTTTAAATTTGTTCCCGTTCTAATTCTAAGGGATACTTAATGCCTAATTTTAAAGAGGTTTTCTAACTATAATGTTTTTATAATTAATACATAATTTACTTACTATTTTTTTATATTGTAGTTATTATAAAGGAATAAAGAAGTTTTCTAATTAATTGAAAAATTAGTAAATTTAGACTTTAAAATGGATTTAATTTTTTTGTTAATGAATTGTAGTAAAAAAGAGGATTTTACATAAAAAAAAGTAGCTCTTAGAATTA
>JABBZI010000162.1 GCA_012955965.1 Clostridioides difficile | reverse complement strand
TAGATAAATCTAATAATTACTTAGCAGAACAATGTCAAATAGCAAATAAACAAGATGTAGACTTAGCAGTACAAATTCACTTTAATGCAAATAATAAAACACCAAATCCTATGGGTACAGAAACAATATACAAAACTAATGATGGCAAAGTGTATGCAAATAGAGTAAATGATAAATTAGCAACAGTATTTAGAAATAGAGGTGCGAAATCAGATGTAAGAGGTCTTTACTGGTTTAGTCATACAAAAGCACCAGCAATTCTAATTGAAGTATGTTTTGTAGACAGTAAAGCAGATACAGATTACTATATTAAAAATAAAAATACAGTTGCAAAGCTAATAGCTGAGGGTATATTAAATAA
>JABBZI010000161.1 GCA_012955965.1 Clostridioides difficile | reverse complement strand
CAATACTACTTGAATTGCTGGAAACCCCTAAAGCTAACCAAACTAAAACATAAGGATGAAATAAACCTAAGTGTGAAAGTTACGAAAGTAGAAAAAATTGGTTAGATGGTATAAGGTTAAACCCTAAGTACTTTAAAATGGGCAATCAGCAGGTAAGCTCCTAAGTAGGAGAAACTTCAACGACTATTCCTCTTGAGGGAAGTACACTACAAGCTATTGGTAGTGGAAGTGGGTAGACCTTAACGGATAACGCCGAAGGATAAGATATAGTCTGTGCTTGCATGAAAGTGTAAGAAGTTCATAAGAGAACTGCATAGGTAGTAGCGAACTTATGTGAACGACAACCTCAAAAATGATAAAAGTTAG
>JABBZI010000160.1 GCA_012955965.1 Clostridioides difficile | reverse complement strand
CAAAGTCATGTGCCTTACCGACTTGGCTAATCCCCAATATATATGTGGTGAGCGCACAGGGATTCGAACCCCGGACACACGCCTTAGAAGGGCGTTGCTCTATCCAGCTGAGCTATGCACCCACAATACAATATAAACATAAAATTTGGAGCGGGAAACGAGATTCGAACTCGCGACTTCAACCTTGGCAAGGTTGCGCTCTACCACTGAACTATTCCCGCTCGTTTATTAAATTAAATAAAAAATGGTGCGGATGAAGGGAGTCGAACCCCCACGCCAATGGCGCTAGATCCTAAGTCTAGTGCGTCTGCCAATTCCGCCACATCCGCGCATTTCTTTGGTGGAGGATGGTGGATTCGAACCACCG
>JABBZI010000015.1 GCA_012955965.1 Clostridioides difficile | reverse complement strand
ATATATATTTGAATATTTTCTCTATTTTTGTAAAAATTTGAATATTTTATTACATTTTTGATATATTGATATCATGTATAAAAAGAGAGATATAAATTAATACAAACCTTTATATCTCTCCTTCAAATTTATTATATTATTAACAAATATGAATAATTTATATGTCTTAAATTCTTTTTGCAAGAATGGCTTCTTTGACAACTTTTATTATATCATCACAAGTTAATTCATATTTTTTTAACAATTCATTTGGGGCACCAGATTCTCCAAACGAATCTTTAACTCCAACTTTTTTTACTATAGTTGGATAAGACTCTCCAACTACTTCACTTACAGCAGAGCCTAGTCCTCCAATTATACTATGTTCTTCTACAGTTACTATTGCATTTGTTTCTTTTGCTGTTTTTAATATTAAATCTTTATCTATAGGTTTTATTGTAGACATATTTATGACTCTGGCACTTATACCTTCTTCTTGCAACTTTTCTTGTGCCAGTATAGCCTCATTTACCATAATTCCACAAGCTATAATCGATACATCATCACCATCTCTTAAAACTGTACCTTTTCCTATTTCAAACTCATAGTTTTCATCAAATAAAACTGGTACTGAGCTTCTTCCTAGCCTAACATAAACAGGCCCATTATATTTAGCTATTTCAAAAATCATTTTCTCTGTTTCAACACCATCAGCCGGAACAAGAACTGTCATATTTGGTATAGCTCTCATTATAGCAATATCCTCCACACTTTCATGAGATGCTCCATCTTCTCCAACAGTAAGACCTGCATGAGTAGCACAGATTTTTACATTTAGTTTTGGATAGCAAACTGAATTTCTTATAATCTCAAAAGCTCTTCCTGTAGCAAACATAGCAAAAGTACTTGCAAAAGGTATTTTGCCAGCAGTTGATAATCCACAAGCAGCACCTATTAAATTTTGTTCCGCTATACCCATATTAAAAAACCTATCTGGAAATGATTTGTAAAAGTCATGTGTTTTTGTAGATTTTGATAGGTCTGCATCTAACACAACAACATTGTCATTTATTTGACCTAGTTTTACTAATGCTTTACCATATGCCTCTCTCGTCGCCATTTTACTCATTGTCAGCACCTCCTAGTTCAAGCAAGGCTTTTTCTAACTCTTCGTCACTTGGAGCTGTTCCGTGCCATCCTGCTTGATTTTCCATAAAAGATATTCCTTTGCCTTTTATAGTTTTTGCAATTATCATTGTAGGTTTTTTAACTGTTGATTTAGCTATATCAAGAGCAGCAAATATTTGGTCAAAATCATGTCCATCTATTTCAATTACATTCCACCCAAAAGCTTTAAATTTATCAACTATTGAGCCCAAATTCATTACACTTTCTGTATCTCCGTCTATTTGAAGCCCATTATTATCTAAAAAAGCAATTAAATTATCAAGCTTATAATGCGCTGCACTCATAGCAGCTTCCCAAACAATACCCTCTTGAACTTCTCCATCACCAAGTAAAGTATATACATTCCATGGGGCATTATCCAACTTTGATGCCATCGCCATACCACATGCAACTGAAAAACCTTGCCCTAGAGAGCCTGTAGATATCTCTATACCAGGCGTACCTTTCATATCTGGATGACCTTGTAACATTCTTCCAATTTTCCTTAGGCCATTTAGTTCTTCCTTATCAAAATATCCTTTTTCAGCCAATGTAGCATATAATGCTGGTGCAGCATGTCCTTTTGATAATACAAATCTATCTCTATCCTCCATTTTAGGCTTTGAAGAATCCACATTCATTTCATCAAAGTATAACGCAGTAAGTATTTCAACTACTGATAATGACCCTCCTGGATGTCCAGATTTGGCTCTATGTATCATAGAAACTATATCTCTTCTTATGATACGCGCAATCTCATTTAATCCTTTATGGTCTCTCATGCAATTACCTCCCTTGAGTTCGTAATTTTATATCAATTCCATATTATTATATCACTTTTATGCTATTTTTTTGCGTTATTTTTGATTTTCTTAACACACCCTATTAAAATTAAACTCTAAAAGATATTTTTAAAGAAAAAAGGGATTGTCTAATAAAAGACAAATCCCTCTTTAAAAAGTAAACAATCCTAAACTTATTTGAAGTCCATCATCTACTTTTATCATCATATTTTCATCTAGACAACCAATTTTCTCCCTCAGTCTCTTTTTATCAATAGTTCTAATTTGCTCTAAAAGAATTACTGAGTCTTTATTAAGCCCATATTCATTGGAACTTATCTCTACATGAGTAGGTAATTTGGCTTTATTAATCTGAGATGTTATAGCTGATACTATAACTGTAGGACTGTATTTATTACCTACATCATTTTGTATTATCAGAACAGGTCTAACGCCTCCCTGCTCTGAACCAACAACTGGACTTAAATCAGCGTAATATAAATCACCACGCTTTATTTCACAATTAGTACTCACCTTGGGCAATCTTCCCTTCATTTTTATCATCAGAAGATACTTCTTCAACTGTCATACCTAACTCAGCCAATGACAGATTGATTTGACCCATTTCTCTATAACCCGTTTTCATAGATTCTTTAATATGAATTCTCTTTTTCTGAGTTATATAGAACTGAAAAGCAGCTTTTGCAAAATCTTCTCTGTTACTGTTCTCCATCTGAACTATACTATCAACTTCAGAAATCAGAGAGTCTGGTAAAGTAACTTCTATTTTTTCTTTACTTTTATCGTACACAAAATCGCCTCCCAGATTATAATATCATGGTTTTATTTTAGCAAATAACTGTTTATTTGTACAAGCTCATTATTTTCCATATAAACACGGTCAACTCTTCTTGATATCATACATAACACTTCATAGTTTATAGTTCCTAAGTCTTGGGCTATACGTTCAGCTGTAACTTCACCTTCTCCAAATAGTATAACCTCATCTCCAACTTTTATGTCTATATCTTTGTCAATTCTAACCATTATTTGATCCATACATATTCTACCAACTACATCAAACGCTTCTCCTTTAATAAGAACCTTTGGATTTTTTTGAATTCTAGTAAACCCATCTGCATATCCTATTGGAATTGTAGCGATTATTTCTTTACCAGTAGTTGTATACTTTAGTCCATAACTTATTCCTATACCTGGTTCAACTTGTTTTATATGTCCGATTTTTGATTTTAATTTCATTGCTGGTTTTAGTTCTAATCTTTCTTTAAACACATCATCAGATGGATAATGACCATATAATATTATTCCTGCTCTTACCATATTTAACCTTAAATCAGGGCAATCCATAATAGCTGCACTGTTTGATACATGTTTTATAGCTATTTTTACACCAGCTTCGTCCAACTTATCAGACATAAATTTATAATTATTAGCTTGTTTATAAGTGTACTCTTTACTTACTTCATCAGCTGTGGCGAAATGAGTAAACATACCTTCTAAATTTATATATTCTAATTTATTTAATTTTATTATTTCCTGTACTGACTCCTCATTAGGTTGGAAACCTATTCTAGTCATTCCTGAGTCTATTTTAATGTGAACACAGGCTTTTTCTCCTAAAGATTTTGCAACTTCGTTTATCTTTTGTGCTGTTTCTAAAGAATAAACTGTCATAGTTATTTTATTTTTTATAGAATCTTCGAAAGCTTCGTCTGGAGTATATCCTAAATTTAAAATAGGAAGTGTTATGCCATTTTGTCTAAGTTCAATTCCTTCAGCAGTTCTTGCTACTGCTAAATAATCTACTTTTTCTTTTTCTAGTAATTTTGCAACTTCTACTGCACCATGTCCATATGCATCAGCTTTTATTACTCCACAAACCTTAATATCTTCTTCTAATAAATTTTTAATATTATTTAAGTTAAATCTTAAGTTATCTAGATTTATCTCCGCCCATGTAGGCACTGTTATTTTTTGCATTTCTTTAGTCCCCCTTAGTTTCTGTATTCAAAATCTTTGTATTTTACTGTAAATCTTGGCACTCCTTCTTTATCCAATACTTCCATTTTTTCAGGGTTCTTTGTGTCAGCATTTACATATAATACTTGCTTATTAAAATATTTATTATCCCCAGGAATAAAAGTTTCTAGAACCAAATGTCCTTTGGATAACTTTATTTTCATCTCTTCGTTTTGAAGATAATTTTTTATAAAGTCTCCTATAAAAAGATATTGATTGTTCTTTCCTGTATTAGGTAATTCCACTATATCACTGATATTTGGATTTTTAACTAATATTTTATCACCTTGATACTCTATACTCTTCCCTTTTAAATGTTTTGGGGAAATTACTTCTAATTTATAGTTATCAGTTTTTTTATAAGTATGAATTAAAACATAATTGTGTGGGCTCTTATTTCCAAATACTTCTACTTCAGCTTTACAACTGTAAGAATTCATATCAGAAATCTGCTTTTGAAAGTCTTTGTATACTTCTTCTTTTGTGGACTGTCGCTTTTGGCATCCTATTACAATTATAACCAGTGCCAAAAACATAATACATACTATGGTCCACTTTTTTCTCACATCACACCTCCTACTCTAGTTTATTCATTGTATAAAGCTTTTATTATATCATATCTACAAATTATACCTTTAAGTTTATTGTCATCATCTACCACAGGAACTCTATTTATTGATTTTTTAATCATTATATTAGCTACATCATCAAACTTATCATCTTCATGAACCTTTATTATATCTTTAGACATAAGTTCTCCAACTTTATAAGCAGCCACTTGCTTTATATCTTTTTCTACCTTTTTTAAATCATCTAAGAAAATCAATCCTTGTAATAGATTTATATAGAGAGGTGCTTCTATATATTTTTCCTTTTTAAGAATATCTGTTTCAGAAATTACTCCAACAACTCTATTTTCTGAATCTACAACAGGCAGACCTCCTATTTTTTCTGCAATTAGCATATTAGCTACATCTGCTATACTATCATCTTGTTTTGCTACTATTACATCTGTTGTCATTATTTCTTTTGCTGTTTTGTCCATCATAATGTAATCACTCCTTAGTCCTTAATTATGGTTATCGCATTTGCTATAGCATAATCTTTTGAATGTGATATTGAAACTTTTATTTCTAAAACATTATAATCTATGCACATTTTTGCGAGATTATTATAAGTTTTTACTATTGGCTTTCCCATTTCATTTCTGAGAACTTCTATGTCTTTAAAGTTAAATACTCTAATCCCTGTACCCATAGATTTACTTATAGCTTCTTTAGCTGCGAAATTACCTGCTATACTTTCTGCTTTAAAATTCTTCGAGTTAAAATATTCAATTTCTTTATCAGTAAATATTTTTTCCAAAAACCTGTTATTTTTTTCTACAGCTTTTTTTATTCTGTCAATTTCAATTATGTCTACACCAATATCAAATATATTCATTGTTCCTCCAGAAAATTTATAATGCTTCTTTAAATATTAATAATGAATTTATAAATTTACTATTGATAATACATATTATTGTTTAGTTTATGTTACTTATCTTAATTTAATAATCATTATAATAAAATTGTAACTTTTAAAATTATTTGTAATGAATATTATATACAAATCTATTATATTATTTATTATACTACACAACTAAGCAAATTTTTTAAATTTTATAAAAATTTTATATATATTTATTATATGAAGATGTTTTCACTTACATAAAACCTATCTAAACCTTCTTTATATTCTTAATTACAACATAATTTTGCAGTAAATTTAAACTTTTGTGAATTTATTGTCACTAAAAAATTACATTTTCTTTGTTATTTTATTAACATCAAAAATAAAAAAAGCCATTTTATCCAAAATGTTTTTTGGTCAAAATGACTTTTTAGATTATAAACTAATTTATTAAATCCATTCAGCAGATTCTGTTAATATAACAGTTTTATTTTGAGCTACATTAACGAATCCTTCTGCTATCTTCGCCTCTTTAAAACTTCCATCTTTTTTTATCTTTAAAGTTCCTACAGGTATACCTGAAACAAATGGTATATGACCTTTCAATACTCCTTTGTCCCCTTTTGTAGTTCTAACTACTATCATTTCAACATCTCCATCATAAAAAGTATTATCTGGAGTTACAACTTTCAATGAAAATTCACTAGCCATGACTACATACTTCCCTTCGCTTTTTTAACAGCATCTTCTATTGTTCCTACAAACAAGAATGCTGACTCTGGTAAGTTATCATGTTTACCTTCAAGGATTTCTTTAAATCCTCTTACAGTCTCTTTAACAGGAACATATTGACCTGGATTTCCTGTAAATTGCTCAGCAACTGTAAATGACTGAGATAAGAATCTTTGTATCTTTCTAGCACGTGCAACTATTAACTTATCTTCATCAGACAATTCATCCATACCAAGTATAGCGATTATATCTTGAAGTTCTTTATATCTTTGAAGTATTGATTGTACTCCTCTGGCTACTTCATAATGTTCTTTTCCTACTATATTAGGGTCAAGAATTCTTGATGTAGATTCAAGAGGGTCAACTGCTGGATATATACCCAATGATGATATCTGTCTAGATAAAACTGTTTTTGCATCTAAGTGAGAGAATGTTGTAGCTGGTGCTGGGTCAGTTAAGTC
Source organism: Clostridioides difficile (assembly GCA_012955965.1). Lineage (GTDB taxonomy): Bacteria > Bacillota > Clostridia > Peptostreptococcales > Peptostreptococcaceae > Clostridioides > Clostridioides difficile_G. The sequence continues at coordinate 88,279 of JABBZI010000015.1, read as the reverse complement.
ATCTGCTGGCACATATACTGCTTGAACAGATGTTATTGAACCTTTTTTAGTTGATGTTATTCTCTCTTGAAGCGCACCCATTTCAGTAGCTAATGTTGGCTGATAACCAACAGCTGATGGCATACGTCCTAGAAGTGCTGAAACTTCTGAACCAGCTTGTGTGAAACGGAATATATTATCAACGAAAAGTAGAACATCTTGTCCTTGTTCATCTCTAAAATGCTCTGCCATTGTAAGTCCAGTTAAAGCAACTCTCATTCTTGCTCCAGGTGGCTCATTCATCTGACCAAATACTAGAGCAGTTTTGTTTATAACTCCAGACTCACTCATCTCTCCATAAAGGTCATTACCTTCTCTTGTTCTTTCTCCTACTCCTGAGAATACAGAAATACCACCATGTTGCTTAGCAATATTGTTTATAAGTTCTTGTATTAAAACTGTTTTTCCTACTCCTGCTCCTCCAAATAGACCTATTTTTCCACCTTTTAGATATGGTGCTAGTAAGTCAACTACCTTAATACCTGTTTCCAGTATTTCAGCTGTAGTTTCTAGCTCATCATATGCTGGTGCTGGTCTATGTATAGGTAATTTAGGTGCAGATTTCGGAGCTGGTTTTCCATCAACTGGATTTCCAAGAACATTAAATATTCTACCTAAAGTCTCGTCTCCAACAGGAACACTTATTGGTCCGCCTGTATCTACAACTTCCATACCTCTTACAAGTCCGTCCGTTGCACTCATAGATATGCATCTTACAGTATCATCACCTATATGTTGAGCAACTTCTGCAACTATTTCTTTATCTCCTAACTTTATTACTAACGCATTTAATAAGTTAGGTAGGCTTTGTTCACTATCAAACTTAACATCTAGTACAGCTCCTACAATCTGTACTACTTTACCTACATTTGCCATTTCCTAACCTCCCTATTTTAGAGCTTCAACTCCACCAACTATCTCTGTTATTTCTTGAGTTACAGCTGACTGTCTTGCTCTGTTATAACTTAACTCTAAATTAGATAGCATTTCATTCGCATTATCTGTAGCTGATTCCATCGCAGTTCTTCTAGCACCTTGCTCTGATGCAAAAGATTCCAAGATTCCACCATATACTGTACCTGATATAAACTGAGGTACAATATAACTTAAAACTGCCTCTGCTGATGGTATATATTGTACTTTTGATTTACTTTGCTTTTCTTCTTTTATTATGATTCCATGGTCATCTGTATCTTTTTCAAAAACTAATGGAAGCAATTTTAAAATTTCAACTTCTTGTGATAAAGCTGATTTAAATTTTGTATAAGAAATATAAACTTCATCTACTTCACCTTTTTTATACAAGTCAATAATAGTTTGTGAAATTTCTATCGCATCTTCATATCCACAAGCTTCAACACTATTTATATCTTTTGCTATATTGTAATCTCTTTTAAAAAAGAATTCGTGAGCTTTCTTTCCTACAGTTATGACTGTTTCCTTTTTACCTTGCATATGAGATACAGACTCCTTTAACACATTGGAATTGTATCCGCCAGCAAGACCTCTGTCTCCAGCTACTACTATATAGCACTTATTTTTTACTTCTCTTTCTTTTAAAAATTCATTTCTAACTCCACGTGTTGTTTGGGCAATATCTTTTACTGTATCGTACAAAGTATTAAAGTATTCTCTTGAATCTTCAGCTTTTTCTTTTGCTTTTCTAAGCTTAGAAGATGCAACTAGTTCCATAGCTTTAGTTATTTGTTTTGTACTTTCAACAGTTCCCATACGTATTTTGATTGCTTTAATTCCAGCTCCTGCCAATTAATTTACCTCCTTTTTTAAAAAGGATTATACTTCAACAACAAACTTTTCTTTAAATTCATTTATTGCATCTGTTAAATCATGAGTGAAGTCATCTCCACTTAATATTTTTCTTGATATTTCTGGATAATTATTATCTACAAATGCATACAATTCTGATTCAAATCTCGCTATATTATCTATTGGAATATCCTCTAGATGATTATTTATAACAGCGTATATTATCATAACTTGATTTTCAACTTTTATTGGTTGATGCTCACCTTGTTTTAATATCTCAACTATTCTTTCACCTTGAGCAAGTCTCTTTTTAGTATCTTCATCTAAGTCAGAACCAAATTGTGAGAATGCTGCAAGTTCTCTATATTGTGAATATGCAAGTTTTAATGTACCTGCAACTTTTTTCATTGCTTTAATTTGCGCAGAACCACCAACCCTCGATACTGATATACCAGGGTCAACTGCTGGTCTTACACCTGAATAGAATAATTCTGGTTGTAAGTATATTTGACCATCTGTTATAGATATAACATTTGTTGGTATATATGCAGAAACGTCACCAGCTTGAGTTTCTATTATAGGTAAAGCAGTCATTGAACCTCCACCTAATTCATCTGATAACTTAGCTGCTCTTTCAAGTAATCTTGAATGTAAATAGAATACATCTCCAGGATATGCTTCACGTCCTGGTGGTCTTCTAAGTAATAATGACATTTCTCTATATGCAACGGCTTGTTTACTTAAATCATCATATACTATAAGTACATGTTTTCCATTGTACATAAATTCTTCACCCATTGCTGCTCCAGCATATGGTGCTATATATTGAAGTGGTGCTGATTCAGATGCTGTTGCTGAAACTACTATTGTATAGTCTAAAGCTCCACCTTTTTCTAGCGAATTAACCAATTGAGCTATAGTAGAACGTTTTTGCCCAATTGCTACATATATACATATAACATCTTTTCCTTTTTGATTTAATATAGTGTCAATAACTATAGATGTTTTACCTGTTTGTCTGTCACCTATTATTAACTCCCTTTGACCTCTACCAATTGGTATCATTGAGTCTATTGATTTGATTCCTGTTTGTAATGGTTCATAAACAGATCTTCTATTTATTATACCAGGTGCCTCAGATTCAACTGGTCTAGTTTTTGTATATGCTACAGGTCCTTTTCCATCTATTGGTTGACCTAGAGAATTTACAACTCTACCTAGTAAAGCTTCTCCAACTGGAACTTCGACTATTCTTCCAGTCCTCTTAACTATATCGCCTTCTTTTATTTCACTGTCATCACCAAGTATAACAGCTCCAACTACTTCTTCTTCTAAGTTAAGTGCCATACCATATATTTCACCTGGGAACTCTAGTAACTCACCAGACATAGCTTTCTCTAATCCATATACACTCGCTATACCATCCCCAACTGTTAAAACACTACCTGTATCTGTCAACTCAACTTTATTCTCATAATTTTTTATTTGCTGCTTAATTATAGAACTTATTTCTTCAGGTTTTAAGTTCATGGGTTCACCGCCATTCTTAAGATATTACTTCAGATAGCTTTTCTTTCATCTTATCTAGACGAGTTTTTACAGTGCCATCTATCTGCTCATTTCCAATTCTAACTAGAACTCCCCCTAGTATAGTCTTGTCAACTACATTTTCTATAGTAACATTTTTATTATATTTACTTGAAAGTTTAACTTCAAGTTCTTTAATATCTGTTTCACTCATTGGAATAGCACTTATTGCTACACCAGCAATTATATTATTTTTCTTATTTAATAATTCTTTATAAGCTAATTCTATATCTTCTAAATATGATATTCTATCTTTGTCTACCAGGACCTTCAAGAAGTTTTTTATGTTAGAACTTACTTCTTTACTAAAAATAATTTCTACCAAGTTTTTCTTTTCTGATTTTGAAACTAATGGTGATTTTAAAACTTTGTAGAAATCTTTACTAACTTTAGTCATCATATCTACTACTTTTTCTAATTCTTTAAACAATAAATCAGTTGAATTTTCTTCTTCTCCTAATTGAAATAGGGCTTCAGCATATCTGTTGGCTATTACATTTATCATTTAGCTTCCCCTACCTCTTTTATAAAGTTTTCTATCAATTCTTCATGTTTAGATTTATCTAAATCTTTTTCAATAACCTTAGATGCTGCAAGTAATGCTATATTAGATATATCATTCTTAATTTCATTTATAACCTTTTGTTTTTCTTGTTCTACATCTTTACTTGCTTTTTCTTTTATATCAAGAGCATCTTTCTTTGCAGTATTTACTATATCATCTGATTTCTGTTCTGCTCTTATAGTTGCTTGTTTTATGATTTCTTGACCTTCATCTTTAGCAAAATTGATTTTTGACTCATATTCTTTTTTCAGAGCTAAACCTTCATTTTTTGCTTTTTCGCCTTCTGCCAAATCATTTTTAATATCATTTTCTCTTGATTGAATTATATTTAATACTGGCTTAAATAAAAGCTTTCTCAGAAGTAAAAATATTATAAAGGTATTAACAATCTGGAACACAAATTCCCATGTTATACCTACTAGTGCTTTCTCCATAATTATCCTCCTTTCCATAAATCATAACTACTTATAATCACGAGAAGAAAAAACTCTTCTCATGATTATAAGTTTGAGATGATTTACCTATAAACCTATCTCAAAATATTTAAGGACTAAATCTACATTCCTAAGTATTTAAAGAATGGATTTACGAATAGAAGTATTATTGATACAACCAAACCATATATTGCTGAAGACTCTGCTATAGCAACACCTAGTAATAAAGTTGAAGTTATATCACCTTTAGCTTCTGGTTGGTTTCCTACTGCTTCTGCTGCTTTACCTGCTGCTACACCTTGACCTATACCTGCACCTATACCTGTTGCAACTGCTATTCCTGCACCTATTGCTGATGCTGCCGCTACTATTGCTGTTTCCATAATTATTTCCTCCTTAAAACTTTAAATTTTTAAATTATTTTATTTTTATCTTAATATAAGTTGATTTCTTAATCTAATTCTCCTGCACTTGATATAAACACCATTGTTAACATTATGAATATATATGCTTGTAACAATCCTGCAAACAAGTCAAAATACAAGTGCAATGGTACTGGTATTAGTATCTGTCCAATTGGTATTGATAATCCTGGTATTAAACTAGATACAAAACCTAAAAGTTGATAAAATAGACCCATTATAATTGTTCCACCTAAAATATTCCCAAATGGACGGAAACTTAATGATATTGGTCTAGCTAACTCGCCTATAATATTGATTGGTAACATTACAGGAAGTGGTTGAGCCAATTCTTTAAAGTACGATAATCCCTTAAATTTAACTCCTGCAAAATAAATCATAAAAAATGTAATCATTGCCCATGCAGCAGTTGTATCCAAGTCGGTTGTTGGTGATCTTAATCCAAGTAATGGGCTTAAATTTGAGCATGCGAAAAATAAAAACAAACTTCCTATGTATGGTATCATATATGGCATTCTTTTTATTGTGTTTTTACCCATAACATTTGTAACCATTTTAGCAAGACCACCTATTGCAAATTCCAAAAATATTTGGATTTTACTAGTTGGAACTTTTTTTAAGTTTCTAGTCAAGAAATAAGATGCTATCGCTAAAAAGGCCATTATTCCCCAACTCACTAGTATTGTTTCACTAATTTTAAAGTTTCCTATGAGATAATAATGCGCTTGACTCATACTTATGCCTCCTTCCTCTTTAATTTATTTATAAAGTTTTTTGATAATATGACAAACTTTGTACTCAATAATCCTAATGCTGTTCCGATTATATTTAAATGTGGTACTTTAGCTGAAGCAATTAGAACAACTGCCATTATAAATAATCTAATGGTATATTGTGCTGATGCATAAGCTTGTGCCTTTCCAGCAGGAAATGTCACTGATTTTTCCAGTGATATTGCCAATAATCTAAAATTTAACATAGCTATTATAGAGCCAAATATGAGTCCTAATAATACAGGCTTACTTAATGTTGATGTTATCAACATTAGCACAATTAAAATTACATCAAATATTACTATACCCTTTGTTACTGACCTTACTTGGTTAAGTAATTTTATATCCAATATATCACTTCCTTCGTGTATATACTATTAGAGTTTTATAAACACCACTGAAAGCTCCTCCAACACCTAACAATAAAAATATTATTGTCAGAACTGGACTAGTATTTAATTTACTATCTAAAAATTTTCCTAAGAAAGTACATCCTAATATTGATATTACAATCATCAATCCTATTTGGCTTATTAAACTAAACAACTTTGCAATTTCCATATGTGTATTTCTTTTACTCATAAATAGTATCCCTCATTATTACAAAATAAATAACATTTAATTAATCTATATCATAAATTTATTTAATTATAAAATATATCTTACTACTAATCTGATGATTTTTCAAACACTTTCTTTTAATCATATAATTCTGCTGTCATAATTTAGCATTTATTGTCATGTCATTCCTATTTACTAAAATTTTATGAGCTCTATTCCTGCTTCTTTTAACAATTCTGTAGACATGTCATCTGGATAATCGCCTTCATAAACAATTTTTAATATACCCGCATTTATGCACATTTTTGCACACAAAACACAAGGCCTTGTAGTAACATACAAAGTTGCTCCATCTACACTAATACCATTATGAGCAGCTTGTATTATGGCATTTTGTTCAGCATGTAATGCTCTACACAATTCATGTCTTTCTCCTGAAGGAATATTCAATTCCTGCCTTTTACATCCAATGTTTTCACAGTGTTCAAGATTTCTTGGAGAGCCATTATATCCAGTTGTTAATATTTGTTTGTCCCTTACAATGACAGCACCTACTTGCCTTCTAATACAAGTTGAACGCTTTTTCACTACTTCTGCAATTTCCATGAAGTATTCATCCCATGATGGTCTCATAATTTACTTTTCTCCTCTTTGCTTATGTACTGGTCTTATATATTTATTAGATTTCAAGCTAAATAAATACTTATTTTTATATTATATACACATGTTAATTGAATGTCCAATAAAAAAAGAGCATTTTTACCATTTAAATTTTAAATACCCGTTATATGCTCTCTTTAATCTATTAAATTTATTATATCATCTTAACAAAATATTAATAGTCTTATCTAATATAATTTAATTTTTTGGATAGATTCCATTGTTTAATATGGCTTCTAAAACCCCTCCAGCTATGCATCTAGCTTTATCTGATATTGTGAAAGCATTCTTAACTTCTTCTTTTCTAGGGTCTATGTCTAGTATTTTTAAATTTTCACTTACCTTTGCTCCATCTTTTAATAATCCTCTAAGCACTCCAGGTATTGTTGCTCTAACTTCATGCTTTTTTTCATAATCACTAATATAACAAACTAAGTCTCCTTTTTCAACTATATCGCCTATCTTACATACATTTTCCATTATCCCAGTATACTGTGAATGCATTACTCTTTCTTTAGCAAAACCTTTTATTGCACCTGGTATTCCTGTATTTTTTTCTGCTTTACCATTAGTTATTATTCTTCCTAGGTTATGACCTCTCATTGTTTCTATAACAATATCTACATCTTCCCCTGCACAAAATCCAGGACCTAAAGCTATTGTAAGTGGTGCCATATCTTTAGTTGTACCTAAGTTTTTCTTAGCTAATATCCCATCAACCAAAACAATAGGATTTATCTTAGATAGCATTTTTCCTTTTGGGTCTATAATTAATGCTACTTTATCTTGAGACAAGGTCTCTTCTATTTCTTTTTCAGTATTACAAAGTATGCACTCTACCCCTTCAACAATTACCTTTTTTTCATAAACAGCTTCACAAAAAGAAATTTGTCTCCTTATAGCCAATGGTTCTTCTATTTCTAGAGCAATCACTTTAAAACCGCTATTGTGTAATTTATGGATAACTGCTGTCGCTAAATCTCCTGCTCCTCTTACCACTATACAATTTTTCATATATTATCACTCCTAATAATATCATTCATACTCTATTTCTAATTTAATTAATACATATCAATTTAATTGTAAGCAACTAACATGCCATATTTAAAAACACTAATATTTTGTAGGTTCCTGTAAAATAGCCATTCTTTTTTAATTGGTAAAAACTTTTTATTCTCAATTCGAGAAATTTATCAATTCAAGAATTACTATTTTGAGAAAAATACATAAAAAGGAACCTTCCTATATAAAATTATATATTATATAAGAAAGCCCCCAAGAAATATTTATTGTTATTTATTTTTATTTAGTTCCAAATAATCTATCTCCAGCATCACCAAGACCAGGAATTATATATCCATGTTCATTCAATTTTTCATCAATTGATGCAACATATATATCAACATCATCATGATATTTTTGTACTTCTGCTATACCTTCTGGTGCAGCCACTAAATTAGCTAATTTTATACTTTTAGCTCCTTTAGATTTAAGTAAGTCTATAGCTGCTACAGCAGACCCACCTGTTGCAAGCATAGGGTCAACCACTATTATATCTCTTTCTCCTATATCTTGAGGAAGTTTACAATAGTATTCAACTGGTTTTAATGTTTCTGGGTCTCTATATAATCCTACATGTCCAACTTTTGCTGCTGGCATTAAGCTCACTAATCCATCCACCATTCCAAGACCTGCTCTTAAAATTGGAATTATTGCCAACTTTTTACCTGCAACTACTTTAGACGATGTTTTTTGAATAGGAGTTTCTATTTCTACATCTTTTAATGGTATATCTTTTGTTATTTCGTATCCCATCAGCATCGCAATTTCAGTTAAAAGTTCTCTAAAATCCTTAGAACCAGTATTTTTATCTCTCATTAAAGTTAATTTATGTTGTATTAATGGATGATTTGTCTCTACCACTTTACTCATTTTGATAATTCCTCCTGATAAAACTGTAATTTTTATTATTTATTATGTTTTTCTTCTATTGATTTAATCATATTTACTCTTCTAGCATGTCTATCACCTTCAAAATCTGTGTTAATCCATGCTTCAACTATTTCAAGTGCTAGACCTTTTCCTAAAACTCTTTCACCTAATGATAGCATATTTGCATCATTATGTGCTTTTGACATTTTTGCAGAAAATACATCTGATACAACTGCACATCTTATTCCAGGAACCTTATTTGCAGCTAAAGATATTCCTATACCTGTACCACAACATAATATTCCATAATCTACTTCTTTACCTACAACTGCATTTGCAACTACTTCTCCATAAACAGGATAATCAACAGAATCCGTAGCATTATTAGTTCCATAATCTACACATTCTATCCCTTTACCTTCTAAATAGCTTATTATCTCTTTTTTTAAATTGTATCCTCCATGGTCACAACCTAATCCTATTTTCATTTGTTTATCCTCCATTTTATATTTTTTTTACTATTTCGTTGACAGAATATATTATTTCTTTCATAGTATCTTTATAAGTATCTAAATTTCCACCAAATGGATCAGATATATCTGACTCATTCTCATTTACAAACCCTTTAAAAGTATACACTTTTTCTTTGCATTTTGGAACTGCTTGTACTAAAATTTCTTTATGAGAGTTAGTCATAGTTAGTATTATATCCGAGTTATCAATTAATTCCTTAGTAATTACTTTACTTCTATGATTTGATAAGTCTATACCCAATTCTTTTAATACTTCTATAGAATGTTTAGAAGCATTCATACCATCTACTGTGGATATACCTGCTGATGATACACAATATTCTTCAATATTTCTTCCAGATTCTTCAATTGCCTTCTTTAATATAGCCTCAGCCATAGGGCTTCTACAGGTATTGCCTGTACACACAATAAGTATATTCATATTTTACAACTCCCTTTTAAGCCTTTATTACTTTGTATCCTGCTGACTTAAGTAGTCTATTCATAATTGCTTGTCCAACACCAGTCTTAGGAAACTCCTCTGAATATATGATATCAATACCCTTTTTGTCCATTTCTATGAGAGCATCAAACAGGTTGCTTGCAACTTCTTCAAGAGTTCTTCCTAAATCTATTACTTCTCCATCATAAAACTCTCTATTTCTACTAATACACATTACGCCTGTTTTTAGGCCTTTCTCTTTATTAGATTTTATCATATCATTAATCTTTGTTGCTACATTTTCTCTTTTCCCAGATATAATATATACATCTGCATTTGGAGAATAGTGTTTATACTTCATTCCAGGAGCCTTAGCTTTTTGATTATCTTCTTTTTTACTTAATGATGGGTCAAGCTTTACTTCGCCAAGAAGTTCTTCCAAAACTTCTTTAGTTATGCTTCCTGGTCTCAATATCATTGGAGTTTCTTCTGTTAAATCTAACACAGTTGATTCCAATCCAAAGTTACTATCTCCTCCCAAAACTATTCCATCTACTCTTCCATTCATTTCTTCATACACATGTTTTGCTTTTGTTGGAGATGGTCTCCCAGATATATTTGCAGAAGGCGCTGCAATAGGTACACCAGCTTCTTTTATTATTGCCCTGGCAATAACATTGGAAGGCATTCTTATTGCAACTGTATCAAGCCCCCCACTAGTTCTATATGGAATTATATCTTTCTTATTTAATATTATTGTTATAGGTCCTGGCCAAAGCTTTTCTATAACAAGTTTAGCTTTATCACTTACATCTTTAGCTAAATCATACACTTCTTCTTTTTCATATATGTGCACTATTAATGGATTATCACTAGGTCTTCCTTTAGCTTCATAAATCTTCTTTACTGCATTTTCATCTAACGCATTTGCACCCAGCCCATATACTGTCTCAGTTGGAAAGATAACTGTTTTACCTTCTCTAAGAAGTTTTGCTTGTATTTTTATTTCCTCATAATCAATATTATTTATATCAATACTACTTATAATAGTTTTCATCTTTTGTATGCCTGCTTTCATTTTAATTTTATATATAGTTTACAATTATTGTACCTACCAAAAAACCAATTATACAATACACACTTTTTGAATGCGGAAAAATTTCTTCCAATACAACATACATCATTGTACCACCTGCTGTAGCAAGAAATACACCTATAAGAGACGTAAATGCCCCTCCAAAATAAACACCTAAAAAACTTCCTAGACCCATAGGTAGACCAGCTATCAAAGTAAATAAAATGACCTTACCTAATTTCATTTTATTGCAAACTAAACCCAATGCCATAGCTAATCCTTCTGGTATATTGTGTAGACCTATAACTATAGCAAGAGTTATGCCTAAGCTTTCCGTTGACATGAAAGAAGAACCTATAGCTAATCCCTCTGGTAAATTATGTAGTAATATACTTATGAATATAAGATATCCAGATGCCATACTTCCAGATACATCTAGTTTTGTTTTTATGTACATAGTTATGAGAGCCCCAACAAATGTAAATATAACTGTATTGATTATTCCCATTTTGTCCATTGATTCTTTCATCAAATCAAATACCACTACAGCTAACATTATTCCGCCAGATAATCCCATAAAGAAATTTAAATATTTATCAACTTCTCTTTTAAAAATAGCTGATATTACTCCTCCTAATCCTGTCCCTATAACACCTGCCAAAAGCCCAATCATTGTTACTTTTAGTATCATATAACCCTCCTATACTTGTATATAACAATTATATACAGTAGAATATGATAACATGACCTAAAATGCAAAATAGCTGTTTCAAAATAGAAAATAATTTCTAGAAAGAAACAGCCCCTTTAAAGCATTACTTATATTGCAGTCATTTTCTCTGTTTGGTCAACAGTAATTAAAGCATCTATCATTTCATCTATATCTCCATCTAAGAACGCATCTAGCTTATATAAAGTTAAATTTATTCTATGGTCACTTATTCTACCTTGAGGGAAATTATATGTTCTTATTCTTTCTGATCTGTCTCCTGTTCCAACCTGGCTCTTTCTTTCTGCTGCTATATCTTTGTGTTGCTCTGCTAATGCTTTATCGTAAAGTCTAGCTTTTAATATTTTTAAAGCTTGCTCTTTATTTTTTAATTGTGATTTTCCATCCTGACAAGATACTACTTCACCTGTAGGTATATGTGTTACCCTAACTGCAGAGTCAGTAGTGTTTACACTTTGCCCTCCATTACCTGAAGAACGGAAAACATCTATTCTTAAATCATTTGGATTTATTTCAACTTCTACATCTTCAACTTCTGGTAATACTGCAACAGTAGAAGTTGATGTGTGTATTCTTCCACCAGATTCAGTTGATGGTATTCTTTGAACTCTATGAACTCCAGACTCATACTTTAATCTTGAGTATGCTCCTTTACCTTTTATCATAAAAGATACTTCTTTATATCCACCGACTCCAGTATCACTTGCACTTAATAATTCTATTTTCCATCTTCTTCTCTCAGCATATCTTGAATACATTCTAAATAAATCGCCTGCAAATAGAGCTGCTTCATCTCCTCCAGCTCCACCTCTAATTTCAACTATAACGTTCTTGTCATCATTAGGGTCTTTAGGTAATAATAATATTTTTATTTCGTCCTCTAGAGGTTCTACTTTTTCTTCCATCTCAGCTAACTCCATTTTAGCTAATTCCCTTAATTCTTCATCTGACTCTTCTTGTAAAATATCTTTTGATTCTTTTATACTATCTAAAACATTTTTATACTCTCTGTATTTCATAACTATAGGCTCTAAGTCAGCATGTTCTTTTATATACTTTTGCCAAACTTTTTGATCATTTATTATATCAGGGTCACCTATTTTTTCACTTAAGTCTTTATATGTATCTTCCAATACCTCTAATTTTTTTAACATACTTTCACCTCGATTAAATGTAACATATCAATTGTTGATTATATCATATATTGTAACCTATAACAACTCTATCAATGCCTTGAATATCCTTCTTTGTATATATTTTTTTATATCCATTACTTTTCATGATATTAATAACATCCTCAGCTTGATTATGACCAACTTCATATGCTAATATTCCACATCTACTTAGATATTTCTTACCTTGCTCTGTTATTTTTCTATAAAAATCTAATCCATCTTCTCCACCTTCAAGAGCATTATATGGCTCATAATCTTTTACTTGTGTATGCAAAGTTTCTATATCTTGTTTTTTAATATATGGTGGATTTGAAACTATGATGTCAAATTTTATATTGCTATCACTTATTGTTGTAAATAAGTCGGAATTAATGAACTCTGTCTTTTCATCAACTCCATTTATAATAGAATTTTTTTTAGCTATTTCTAAAGCTATTTCTGATACATCAAAAGACATGACTTTAGAATTTTCAATGTACTTTGCTAAACTAACTGTAATAGCACCAGAACCAGTACCTATGTCTAGTATACTTACATCTTTTTTTTCTTTACATATTTCAATTATTTCTTCTACTAAAGTTTCTGTATCTGGTCTTGGAATTAATACACCTTCCTTAACAAAGAAATCTAATCCCATAAATTCTCTATTTTCAACTATATAGGCTATTGGTCTTCCATTTAATCTTTCTTGCGCAAAACCTATAAATTTTGTTTCTTGTTCTTCAGCTAACTCTTTATTTAGATTTAAGTGAATATATAGCCTGTCAACATCACCTAAAGCTTTTTGCAATAATAACTCTGTATCTAATCTTGGAGTATCGCTTATATCTTTAAATGTATCTGAATATTTAATAATTATATCTCTTATCGTCATAATAAATATCCTTTTCTTTAATCTACTACTGCCTTTAATGCTTCTAAGGCTACCTCTAGCTGCTCATCATCAGGCTCTTTTGTTGTAAAATATTGCAACATCATCCCTGGGTATGCAATAATTTTAGTGAATCTATTATCATATTTTCCAAGAATCCTGATTACCTCATAAGATAAACCTGCTACTATTGGCACACATATGATTCTCATAAATATTCTAAGAATTGGATTTGGCCAACCAAAAAATGCAAATAATATTATTGATACAGCCATAACTATAAATAAAAAATTTGTACCACATCTAGGATGTAACCTTTTAAATTTTCTAGCGTTTTCTACTGTAAGTTCTAAATCATTTTCATAACAATATATAGATTTATGTTCTGCACCATGATATTGAAATACTCTTTCTATATCCTTGCTTCGTGAGATTAGTACTATATATGCAAATAATATAACTATTCTTATAATACCTTCTATTAAATTGAGCATAAAGTCATTAGGCATTACTTTAGAAAAAGCTCCTCCTACTAATGTAGGTATGAAAATAAATAATCCAGCAGAAAGTAGCATTGCTATGACCAATGAAAATATTATAATGATATCATTCGCTTTATCTTTAAAGATTTTCTTTATAAATAAATCAAATTTATCTTCTTCGGCTTCTTCCATAAAAAACTCTGAAGAAAAATTCAAACTTTTTATACCTTGAATCATTGTATCTATCATAACAAAAGAACCTCTAACAAAAGGTATCTTATCTATATTCTTATCTCTTACCCAACTTTTTATTCTATCTTCTTTTAGTGCTATTTCTCCGTCACTTTTTCTAACAGCTACTGCTCTTTTGTCTTTTGACTGCATCATTACACCTTCAATAACAGCTTGCCCACCTACAGCTTGTTTTGCCATCCACTCACCTCATTTTATTGTATTTAGAATACTCAATTTTACATATTTATTATTATAATACAAAAAGACAATTTAAAGTAGAATATGAATGTTTTTTTGTAATAAAATAGGAGTTGGCTTCCTCCAACTCCATTTTTATAAAAATTAATCCATTTTGAATCTTTTTTTGAATTTGTCGATTCTTCCACCTTTTTCTATGTTCTTTTGTTTTCCTGTATAGAATGGATGGCACTCTGAACATATTTCAACTTTTATTTCGTCCTTAGTTGAACCAGCAGCAAATGTGTTCCCACAAGCACAACGCACTTCAACTGGATTGTATTTTGGTTGTATTTCCTTTTGCATTATAGTCACCTCTTCTCTTTATTTAAAAAAATTAATTATATTAACTTTCTTTTTACATTATCAACTACATTATTATAGCACAACTTATTATGCCATTCAAGTGATTTTTCCATTACTTTATATAATCTATATTTACATTTATATTACTAACTTTACAAATTCTTTATTGATTTTACAAACTCTTTATTGTCTTTAGTTCTTTTGATAAGCTCAATAACTTTATCTGTAATTTCCATTACTGAATTATTACTCATTTCTCTTCTTAATCTCCAAAGAGCTGTCTTTTCTTCATCATCAAGCAATAAGTCATCTCTTCTTGTCCCAGATTTGTAAATATCTATTGCAGGGAATATTCTTTTTTCAGCTAATTTTCTATCTAGGTGTAATTCCATATTTCCTGTACCTTTAAATTCCTCAAATATTACATCATCCATCCTAGAACCAGTTTCGACTAATGCTGTTCCTAGTATTGTCAAAGAACCACCTTGTCTAATGTTTCTAGCTGCTCCAAAGAATTTTTTAGGTCCATGGAGTGCACCAGGGTCAATACCACCAGACAAAGTTCTACCTGTAGGAGATATTGTAAGGTTATATGCTCTTGCTAACCTAGTTATACTATCTAGCAAGATTACTACATCTTTTCCATGTTCAACTAATCTTTGAGCTCTATTTAACACCATCTCTGCAACTTTTACATGATGACTTGATACTTGGTCAAAAGTAGAGTATATAACATCTCCTTCAATTGATTCTTTCATGTCAGTAACTTCTTCTGGTCTTTCATCTATAAGAAGTACTATAAGTTCAACATTTGGATGATTTTTAGCTATGCTATTTGCAACACTTTTTAAAAGAACTGTTTTCCCAGCTTTTGGAGGTGCTACTATTAATCCCCTTTGCCCTTTTCCTATAGGAGAAATTAAATCTATAATTCTTGTAGCTATTTCATTTCTATTAGTTTCCAGTGTAAGTCGCTCTTCTGGGAATATTGGTGTTAATGTTTCAAATGCATTTCTTTGTATAGCTGTATCAGGGTTTTCATCATTTATTTTTTGAACATATAAAAGTGCTCTAAACTTCTCTCCGCTTTTTGGATGTCTAGTTATCCCTTTAATTTTATCGCCTGTTTTCATATTAAATCTTCTTATTTGAGATGGTGAAACGTAAACATCTCCTTCAGTAGATAAATAATTTGAACCTCTTAAAAAACCAAATCCATCTGGCAAAATTTCAAGTACACCTACTACCTCATCTTCCTTTGATGTGTTAAATTCATCGACTATCTTAGATTCATCGACTTGTTTAGGCATATAATAGTTTTTATTATTATTTCTGACCATTCTATTAGATATATTTGATGCCTTATTACAATCATTTACATTCGTTGTCTTATTATAATCATTTCTTTGGTTTCTGTTTTCTTGGTTTTGGGAAATATTTTGAGTATCTATTTCTTTCTTGTTGTATGATTTGGTAGGGCTCTTATGTTCAACTTCTTTTTCTATACTCTCACGCTCTATATTTTCTTTTCTATTTTTTATGTCTTCTTTAATCTCTTCATTTTTTTCTTTAATCTCTTCGCTTACTTTTTCTTCATTTTTACTTTTAGAATTTATAATCTCAATTAACTCATTTTTCTTATATGTAGTAATTGATTTTATTTTTAATTCTTTAGCTATCTCTCGTAGCTCAACTAAGGTTTTACTTCCTAATCCTTCTAATACTTTATCATCTAAAATCAAAAAAATCCTCCTCATCTATATATTCATTTATATACATACTTATTTTGGAAATTGAAGGCATGAAAAAGAAAAGTTTTATTTAAACAGTTAAGTCTAATAATATCACTATTTATACATTATGGTCAATAAATAAAATTTAAAACACTATCATCTATTATATTATTGTATTTCAAGTCCAATCTTAGCATATTTTTATAAATTTATCACTATATTTATATCTTATAATAATATTTTCCTTTAAAATATGCAACTATTATAAAAATTTTTTTTTACATTTATAAATTCTAAAAACCATATATAACTAAAATGTTGTAAGTTTTTAACTACATTGAAGTTATATATGGTTTTTATATTTATGTATGTCCATTGTAGTTATTTGTCCTATTACATGGTTGCAAGCATACTTAAAACAGCTGTTATGCTTGTTAAGACAAGAATCCCTACAATTCCAACAGCTATTATTCTATTAATTTTTTTCTGACTTGATTTTGCCACAGTACATCACCTTTCACTAATTATTTTTGAATTTCAAGTTCTTTAATGTTGCAGACCTCAGATGAATCAAATTCTTCATCTGTACTATTGTATAACACATTTTTATCTTTATCAAATTCGTCACATACATGTTTTAAATACTGGATAAAATCTTTCTTAAGGTCTTCTTTTTTTAGAGCAAAATCAACAGTAGCTTCTAAAAATCCTAGTTTATCACCAACATCGTATCTCTTTCCTTCAAAATTGTATGCATACATAGCTTCTTTTTTAGACAATATTTTTAGAGCGTCTGTTAGTTGCACTTCTCCACCTTTACCTGGTGGCAAATCCTTAAGAATATCAAATATTTCAGGAGTTATTATATATCTACCTAAGATAGCAATATTTGAAGGCGCTTTTCCTGGCTCTGGTTTTTCTACCATATCTTTTACCTTATAGACTCTACCTTCTATATTTTTTGCCTCTATTATACCATATTTATTAGTATCTTCTGAATTCACTTTTTGAACACCTAATATTGTAGTTCTATACTCTTCATATGCATCTGTTAATTGCTTTAAACAAGGAACATCATTATCTACAATATCATCGCCTAACATTACTGCAAAAGGCTCATCACCTATAAAGTGTCTGGCACAATAAATTGCATCTCCCAATCCTTTTGGCTCTTTCTGTCTTATATAATGTATGTTAATCATGTTAGATATATTTTGGACTATCTCTAACAATTCCTTTTTGCCTTTTTTCTCCAAGTCAAGTTCCAATTCTACGGATTTATCAAAGTGGTCTTCAATAGATTTTTTATTTCTACCAGTTATTATTAGTATTTCCTCTATTCCTGAGGCCACAGCTTCTTCTATTATGTATTGTAGAGTTGGCTTATCAACTATTGGTAACATTTCTTTTGGTTGTGCCTTAGTAGCTGGCAAAAACCTAGTCCCTAAACCTGCTGCTGGTATTACAGCTTTCTTAACTTTAATTTGCATAGAATCATCTCCCACTAATTAATAAATAAAAAGCCCTATTTTGATAGGACTTTAAACTTTTAGTATATTTTATCATTAATTCGATATATTTACCATGTGGATTATAATAATCTTTTATAATAGCTTTTCAAGTTCTGCTACTAAGCTGTCAAATTTTTTAATTGTATTTTCTATAGGCTTTGTATTAGTTAGGTTTATTCCACTTGATTTTAACAAGTTTATTGGATAATCTGAGCTTCCTTTTTTAAGGAAATTTATATAGTTATCTGAGCCATTTTTTAATATGTCTTGGGCAAAACTTACTCCTGCACTACAACCTGTTGCATATTTATAGACATAGAAACTATTGTAAAAATGTGGGATTCTAGCCCATCCAACCTTAGATAATTGGTCTAATTCATAGCTTTGTCCATAATATCTTTTAAGAAGTTGTCCCCAAACATCATTTAATACTAATGCATTTACACTTTTTCCTTTTTCCACTAACTCATGTATAGTTTTTTCAAATTCAGCATACATCGTTTGTGTATAAAGAGTATCTTTTATTAAGTCTAGATATTGTGTTATATAATAAGCTTTTTCATCATTACCCTTAGCTTCTCTTATAAGCATCTCATAAAGTAATGCTTCATTAGTTGTAGATGCAACTTCATGAGTAAATATAGATGGATTTGAATTAAAATAATTTTGATTCTTGGAACTTAAATATTCATATACAGCATGACCAAGTTCATGAGATAAAGTTGAAACTGAACCTAATGAATTATTATAATTCAAAAGTATATATGGATGATTTTCATAAACAGATAAGCAATACCCACCGCTTACTTTATTTTCATGAGAATAAACATCTATCCACTTTTCATTGAAAGCTTTATAGACTACATCATTATATTCTTTTCCTAAAGGTGATAATGCTGAATATACTATACTCTGTGCTTTTTCATAGTTAATACTATCATCAACAGCTTTAACTATTGGTACAAACATATCATATGAATGAACCTTATCTAATTTTAAGACTTTTTTTCTTAAATCTATATATTTGTGTAGACTGTCCATGTTCCCATTTACAGTTCTTATTAAATTATTGTATACTTTTTCATCTACATTATCAGACTCTAAAAACATTTCTAGAGAAGACTCATAACCTCTCTCTTGAGAATAAAAAATATTCTTTTTAACTTGACCAGTAATTAAACCTGCAATTGTATTTATATTATCATTGTAAGTTATAAGTTCATCTTGATAAGCTTTTTTTCTATTTTCTCTATCTGATGATTCTAGCTCACTAGCATATTGAGCTGGTGTCAAATTAGTTTTTCTATCCATATTTCTAAACAATTCATAAACTTGACTTGGAAGACTACTTATGGAAGACACTTTACTTAGTATATCTTCTGACTTATCATCCAAATAATGTACTTTATTTCTTCTTATATCTCTTAAATATGCACCATATTTTCTATTTATATTTTTATTTGAAATAATTTTCTTATAATCTTTGTTTGATAATTTTAATATCTCTAATTCTAAATCCGAACAAATCCCCATATAATTACCATAAGATTTACTTATAATATCATTCATATCTAGGTATTTATACGAATTTTTATTAGTATCTTGTTTTAATTTTACATAGGCAGATAGTCTATTTAATCTTATATCAAGTTTTTCCTTGATATTTAAGGCAAAAGACAAGTGTGTTGGTGATTTTGTTACTTTACCTATGTAATTTTTTAATTCTTTTGTATCTTTATCAAAACTTTTAAGTTCTTTTTTCCATTGGTCATCACTTTTAAACAAAGATTGTAAGTTCCAACACGTTTTTTCATAATCTATTTCTTGTTTTTTTTCAGCATCATCTTCAGTATCATTATTCATGACAGTAACTGCTCTATCATTATTCTTTTGATATCCTTGGTCAGCTTTTATACTTATTATTAACATGCAAAAAATAGAAATAAATAAAGGTATTATTGCTTTGCACAATTTTCTATTCATAAAAAGCCATCCTTTCAATAAATTTACTTAATAATAGGATGGCTTTTTTTAGATATATTATTCAATTATTCATACTATATAAATAAATATAGAATTAATAGTTATCCACATAATAATCAACATATTCACAGGCTTTGTTTTCCTAGAAATTTAGTTATTTCAACATGAATCTCTTTTGATAATAGCTTTTGTTTTTTCTTTTTTTACATTTTATTAACATTTATGGCATACTTATCAACAAATTTTGTTGATTTATATGTTTTTTTTGTTAATAACTATACTTTTTTCAAAAGTCTATTAACATATTATACACAAGTTATCCACATATTATACACATAATTTTATAAACCTTATTTTGTACATATCTTCGTAACTAAAACAGTCATATCATCTTCGATTTGTAACGCTTGTAACTCTAATGCTCTATCTAATATTAAATTTGAAATTTCTTTTGGATTTGTAGTCTCTATATTCTTTAAGAAGTATATTAACCAATTATCGCCTAAATTGTTATTTCTTCCTGCATCTACAATTCCATCAGAAACCATTATAACATAGTCTCCTTCCTTAACTTTTACATTTTTTCTATCAATTTTTACATCAGATAATATACCCACAGGTAATGATGATGATGATATTAAGTCGACTTCTCCATCATCTCTTTTTATATAGGTAGAACAAGCTCCCATCTTTATAGTTTCTAAACATCCTCGTTTTAAATCTAAAATTCCTAAATCTAAGGTTGAAAACATCTCCTCTGAAGACTTTAATAGCAACATATTATTTATAGTATCTATAACTATTTCGTCTTTAATTTTTGCATCTATCATTTTTTCTAATATATCAATAGTGGCGGAAGATTCTTCATATGCTTTTTTGCCTTTTCCCATACCATCACTTATAGCCATCATATATTTACCATCATTTATCTCCATATATGTGTAATTGTCTCCGCAAAGAATATGCCCATCCCTAGACATAGCTGAAACTTCTGTAACAGCCTTATATTTTTGGGATTTAACAAATGTTGCCTTACATTTACCTCCTAAACAATGGCACCCTATTTTTCTAACAGACATATTTTCACCTACTAGGTCTGAAATTATATTTACAATTTTATCTTCACACATACATCCATCATGGCAAGTTTTCTTTTCTATTGATATTTCAAATTCACTGTTACTCTTCGTTAAGTAACTTACTTTATCAACAGTTATGTCATATCTCTCCAATTGCTCATATATATTTTTTTCCTTTTCTATATCCAGCATTATATCGCCCTCTAAATCTTGAGATAACGATTTAATTGATTTTGAGATACTTCTTATCTGATTTGCTATTAATTTTCTACTTTCTGAAAACTTCACACTCCAATCATAATCTAATACAAACATTTTGTAATAGTGATTTGATATTTTCACTATTGACTCTGGTTTCATACATTCCTTTCTAAAGTTTTTAGGTATATCGTTTAGGCTTAACTCCCCTTTCTCCTCAATTTTTTCAAGAATGTTATATATCATAGTGTATGTATGATTAAATCTTGATTCCCAGCACATTCTTCTCATACTACAACTTTTACATTCATCATTATGAATCATATCTATTACATTTGCTATATCTCTTTGGTCTAGTACCTTATCTTTTTCTCTTATCTTATCAAATGTATCTGCAAGGTCATCGTAAGTTTTATAAATACTATTTAATCGACTATTAGTTAAGTTCTTACTTCTCATAATATAATCGTATACGATTTCATTTGAAGCTACATTACTTTTTATTAATTTTTCAATCTTATTAAATAACTTCTCTGGCAACACTATAACTATCAAACACCCCAGTAATATATCTCTTAATTGCATCATATTAGAAGCAACACCAGAAGTATATAGGTATATTATTGTCCAACTTAGAATATATCCTAATATACAGAAATATTTATTTATTTTATTAAATGCACCACTTATTAATCCTGAAAAAGAATATATACCCATATAAATGGCTGATGTTATGTTATTTAGAATGGATGCTACTCCAATAATTACACCACTAGAAGCTCCCATCGTAGCTCCTCCTACTATTGAGGTCAGTAATATCAATACGGTGGATAAAATGGTCCTTATCGATATTCCAAACAAGGATATATCACCTATTCCCATTATGCTAAAGGTTAGCAGTAAACTTATTGATATAGCTTCTTCTGTCCGTACAGACATCCTATTGTTGACGTTGGCCATTAAACCTATCCCATAAGAAAATACATATACAGATATAAACATTATTATTGCTTCTACACCTGCTATAAGAAGATTGTACGTATACCTATCTGAGAAGAAAGCTTGTCCCATGGAAATTGGAAGTAATATCATTGCACTTATAAATGCCACCTTTGCAATTGAATCTGATAATTTCAACTTTTTATTCACTGCCATAAATATTGTAAGGCACACAGCATATTTTGCTACATTTCCAAAATCATTAGATGATAACAATATTCCTAATAATGTTGATATGAATACAGGTATCTTGTATTTGTCAATCTTTGATGCACATATAAAAAAGGCAATTCCTAAAGGAGCTACAGAGTCTACTATAATAGACCTACTAAGTAAAAATCCCATTACGGCGAATGCCACCGTAGTAAAATCAATATATCCGCTTATTAATTTTATGACATTTGGTTTTACAGTCTTACTTTCCACAACTGCTACACTTCTTTGCATAAAAAAACCTCCTCATTTGTTTATATTAAGAATTGTAACAAAGAGGAGTAATTTTTTTTGTCATAATCGGTTTTAAAAATCAAAAAATATTAATACATTTTTTTTGACTTTTGACATATTAAGCCTTCCAAATTATCGTATTCACTTACGGTTATTTCTTCTATTTCTAATTTTTCCATTATTATATTCAATATTTTTACACCAGCAGTTATAATATCTGCACGTTTTTCTTGTAGCCCTTTTAAGTTCTTTTTATCACTTAATGTCATGTTTATTAATTTTTGTAGAATTTCTTCTATTTCTTTTTTGTGTATTTTACTATTATGTATTTTTTCCATAGAGTAAACTTCTAATTCTTGATTCATTGCTGATAATGATGTAATCGTTCCACCTATACCTATAAGATTTTTTAATCCTCTTTCTTTTATATAATTTAAAGTTTCATAAATCTCGTTATATATAAATATACTCATATTTTCAAACTCTTCTTTTTCAATAATATCATGCTTTAAAAATCTCTCTGTCATTCTAAGAGCTCCTACATTTTCACTTTTATTAAATTTAATTCCATCTGAGTCACCTATAATAAATTCTGTAGAACCCCCTCCAATATCTATAACAATAATATCATCGTTACCTTGTATTCCTTCTAAGACACCCTTAAATCCTAAATTTGATTCTTCTATTCCTGTAACCACATCAACATCTATTCCAGTTTCTTCTTTTGCGAGTTTAACAAAATAATCTCCATTTTTACTATCTCTAAGGGCAGATGTCCCCATACAGTATACCTTCTCACACTTCTCATCATTACACTTATCAGAGAATTCTTTTAAGGCATCTATGTTTCTTTGAATAGCATCTTCCTTTATATATCCTTTATTATCTACACCATGACCAATTCTAGTTGTATTAACAAATTTTTTTCTATTTGCGAGATTTCCATCTCTATAATCTGCTATTAATAATCTCATTGAGTTTGTCCCAATGTCTATAGCTCCTATTTTCACTATAAAATACCTCCTTAATAAAAATAAAAAGCCATTCTTAAACTGAATGACTTTTTTATTAAATCTTAAATTTTAAAATCAATACATCTGTAAACCTATTAGCAAGTTTTAGTCAACGGTTTATATCAACATAAACGGTTTCATTGGGTTTTACCATATTTAATCTTTTTCTTGCTATTTCTTCTAAGTCTCCTTCATATGATTTTTCATCTTTCTTTAAGCTGTTTATTTGTACTTCAGTCTTTTTTAATTGTTTATTTAGACTTGCTATTTCTTTTTTATACTCTTTAGCTTTTGTGTACTCAAATACAAACCCTGTCATCATACTAAAAAGCGATATTCCTAAAAATAAACTGATAACAATAATTTGTCCTGAAAATTTTTTTCTTAAGTTCATTTTCCCTACACCCTTTTTTTAGTTTTATTTTTTTTCTTCTTAGGTTTTGATTTTTTCTTGCTCTTTAACTTTTTATTTGATTTTCTTTTTATATTTTTCTTTGTTGCTATAAATATATTAGGTATATAAAATATAATATCAAATAGTAGGTGTAGTGAATAGATTATAACGTAATACAAATTATTTAAAAAACTGACTATGTATTGTACAACTTTTTTTAAAAAATTCCTCACAAAACAGATTATTTTATTGATAATTGATAAAACAATTTTACTTATGGTGTTATAGTATAAAATAAAACCAATAAACAAAGCCACAAAATGGTAATATCTTAAATCGAAAAATTCTGTAAGATTTATTGTTACAAATATTATAGCTGTTGCTAGAAACCAAAACAGTACATCAAAGATTATTGCTAAATAATTGATAAATTTAAAGTTTCCTCTTAAACCTCTATAAAAATCAAACAATACTCCTATAAGTATTCCACCATAAATAGTAGCATAAAAAATGCTTACGTCTTGAGTGAAAGGTATCATTTATCTAAATACCTTTTTCAAGAAACTCTCTTGTGGCTTTTTAGGCTTTGCATACACCATAGAATTTATAGTTCCATCTATGCTAATTATATTTTCGTCTATACTTAGCTTGCTCATATCTAGGTTCTCGCCCTCAATTACCATCTCGCCAACAGAAGTTTTAAGCTCAACTCTTTTATCATTAAAAGAATATATGTGCTCGACTCCTGAAATAACCAGCTTTGATCTATCTTTCAAAGTTATGTTCTGTTCCATAATATCCCCCCAGTAAATATTTCACTAATACTACTATTAATATACTAGAGGACTATCAATTTTATTCTAAAATTTCGTACATTTCTTTTGCATCATTTTTTAACACATGCTCTTTTACTTCATTTATCTTAAGCCTCATCTTCTTCTCTCCAAATTGTATTTCTAATGTGTCTCCAATATTCACTTCTGAAGAAGATTTAGCAACTTTTCCATTTATAGTGACAATCCCTTTATCGCATGCATCCTTAGCAACAGTCCTTCTCTTTATAATCCTAGATACTTTTAAAAACTTATCTAATCTCATAATTATCACCTTCCTTAGTTCTATAGAAAAAGTGTGGTAAATTTATCCACACTTTTTCACAAGATTTCTAATTATCCATTTATTATATCCTTTAATCCTTTTCCAGCTTTGAAAACTGGTGCTTTAGAAGCTGGTATATCTATAACTTGCTCTGGATCTCTTGGATTTCTTCCTTGTCTAGCAGCTCTTTCTCTTGTCTCAAATGTTCCAAATCCAACTAATTGAACTTTTTCGTTATTTACTAGTGCATCTTGAACAGAACTCATAAATGCGTTTAACGCAGCCTCTGCTTCCTTCTTTGTTAATCCACTTTTTTCTGCCATCTTTGATACTAATTCAGCTTTATTCACGATATTTACCTCCTAAAAATGTTTATAATATAGACTTCTATCTTTGTGATAAAAGTTCTAGATTTTTGACAAATTTCCTTCCACAATTTTATTGTTTTTTAGCCTGATTCCAAAATTCATCCATCTCTTCAAGTGTCATGTCTTCTAATTTTTTATTTAAATTCATTGCACTTTTCTCTACAAACTCAAATCTATTTATGAATTTATCGGTAGTACAGTTCAAGGCTTCTCCTGAGTCTATGTCTAAAAATCTAGCTAGATTTACTATCGAAAATAATAAATCGCCTAGTTCTTCCTTTATGTATTTTATATTCCCGACCCTGTGTTCGTCAAGTAATTCCTGATATTCTTCTTCAATTTTTTTAAATACATCTTCTACATTGTCCCAATCAAAGCCAACAAGGGCTGCTTTATGTTGAACTTTACTAGCCTTCATAAGAGCTGGTAGATGCTTTGGTATTCTTCTAAGGCCATCTGTTATAGTACTTTCGCCCTTTTCTTCTTTTTTTAATTCTTCCCAAGTTTTTTCAAACTTAGACATATCTAGTTTTACACCACTAAATATATGAGGATGTCTATGAATTAATTTTTTACATATTCCATTTACTACTTCTTTTAAATCAAAGTAGCCTTCCTCATTTCCTATCTGACAATGGAATATAACTTGTAAAAGAACATCTCCTAGTTCTTCTACCATTTCATCTATATCATTATTATCAATTGCATTACAAAGTTCATATGCTTCCTCTATAACAGAATTTTTTAATGATTGATGTGTTTGTTTTTTATCCCACTCACATCCAGTTGGACTTCTAAGTGTGTTAACTATTATTTCTAAGTCATGTACTGTATTATACATCTTTTTAGAACTTTTGGGTATATATAAGCTAGTTAAATAGTCAAAAAAGTTTTCATTTCTGTCCAATTCGCACAACTTTATAAACTTTTTACTTTCTAAATCTTTGACACCTGCTCCATTTACTATACATACTTCTTGATTATAGTCATAATATTCCATAAGCTTTAACTTTACATTAGATGCTATAAATTTATCATATACTTGAGTTATTATCATACTAGTATCTAAATCTATATATGAATTTTCTATTTCAAAGGCATCTACCAATTTAAATCCCTCAGATGGGTCTATAGCCAAATAGTTAAACATAGCGTCTACAAAGCTCATAGAAGGCAATATCTCCACTGTTATGTGTTTTTCATTGGCTAGTCTTTCTATTATACTTACAGTCTTTTCTGCGACTCTTGGATGACCAGGAACAGCATATATTAAGTCACCCTTTATAGATTCTTCTATGACAAACTCAGATATTTTTAAATAAACATTCTCAAAATTTTCTTCATTTTCATAAAAATAGTCTAAAGAAGTGTATTGTATAGTTTCTTTAAGTTTATCAATTATTGGATGTTTCTCTGTTCTAAAAAAAACTCTAGGGCTATTTCTTAAAGATTCTAATGCCCCTTGGCTTATAAGAGAATAATCTCCTGGCCCAAGACCTACAATACTTATCTTACCCATAACATCACTCCTATTAGCAAATTTCACTTTATTTTTGTATTATCATACAAATAAGGAGCTTTACTATTTGTATAGTATTTCCTTTATTTGCATATATATTCCTATATTATCTTATAAGTTTAACTTTTTTTAACAATTTATATAATTTATCACCTTTTGGCATAGTTAAAATCTCTTCTTTTTTAATTCCACCTATTCCAAGGATAACTACTACATATACAATTCCACCAACACATATTGCAATTATTGTAGATATGCTATTTCCCAAGAATCCAACTAAAGCACCATAACTTAACTTAACCATTATAAACATTGTCAAAACTGTTATAAATGGCTTTATTATAAATTCTTTTTTAGGGAAGTTTACATTCATGTGCTTTTTAACATATAACAAGTTAATCATAGCTGCCACGAAGTATGCTGTAACTGTACCAAAGGCAGAACCTAATACATTAACATCTGGTATTCCTGTTAAGGTATAACTTATTACAATCTTACATAACATACCAGCACATAAGGCTATTACAGGTACTATTGGTTTTCCCATTCCTTGAATTATACCAGTCAACGTTTGTATTAATCCTAAAAATAATACACATGGAGTAAGAGTAAATAAAATGGTTCCTACAGAAGATGGTTCATGTGGAAATAAAAGACCCATTATTGGTATTGCTAAAGAAGCCATACCAAACGCACAAGGTAATACTATAAGTAATGTTACCTTAACTGCACTCTTAGTATCTTTTCTAGCTTTTGACTTGTTTCCTAATGCATATGCTTTAGAAATTGCTGGAACTAAGCTCATACTCATTGCAGTTGTTATAACAGCTGGTAAATTTATTGTGGCCATTGCCATACCTGTTAACTGACCAAACATTGAATTTGCTGCTTTGTATGTAAATCCTGCTTCCATAAGTCTTCTTATCACTATAACATTATCTATCATATTTACAAGTGGCATTACTGATGCTCCTATTGTTATAGGAATAGCAACAGTTAAAAGCTTTTTAAAAATATAAGAAACTCTCTCATCTTTAAATCTTTGACTTGCATCTATCTCTGCTCTACGCTCTTTTCTACCTAGCATATAAGCAAACATCAAATAAATCATAGATGCTATTGAACCTATTGTAGCTCCTGATATGGCACCAGCTGCCCCAAAAGTCTGACCTAGACTTTTCATAAGTAAATAAGCCAAAGTAAGACCTAATACAACTCTAAAAAATTGCTCTGCAACTTGAGACACAGCAATCTTAGTCATATCCTGTCTCCCTTGGAAATAACCTCTATATGCAGACATTGCAGGAACAAATAATAATGCTGGAGCAATAGCTTTCATAGAGTATAATGCACCTGGATTTTTCATTACGTTTGTTACTATGTAGTCAGCACCAAAAAATAATATACAAAATGATATTATTCCGGTCATAAATAAAACTGTATGTGATACCTTAAATATCTTATTTGCACCTTTAAAATTTCCAATGGCAACTTTTTCCGAAACCAATTTTGCCACAGCTGTTGGGAATCCAGCAGTAGCTAATGTTAAAAATAGAGTATACACAGGATAAGCAGCCTGATAGTATCCCATCCCTTCTGAACCAATCATGTTACCAAGGGGAATTCTAAAAAATCCTCCCATTATTTTTACGATTACACCCGCTAGTCCAAGTATAAGGGCTCCTTTTAAAAAGGAGTCTTTATTTTTGTTATTGTTCATAACATAACCTCCATACTGTTTATATAACAAACTTTAATATACCATATTTTTAATGCTATATTCAATATTTTACACAAAAACTTCAAAAGACCTTCATTTAAAAGGTCTTTATGATAAAATTATTGAACTTGTTTTCCTAAAAAGTTAGCAGCAATTTTTAAAGATTTTTCTTCACTTTCTGCAATTGTATCTTTATCTTTTGAAACGACTACAATTGAACCTATACAGTCTCCAGATGCACTAATTATAGGCATTATAACTTGACTAGTATATTCTTTTTGATCTTCTTTAAATAAAGGTAAAATATTTTTATCTTTTGAATATTTTACTGTTCTTTCACTTATTATTGCTTCTAACTCGTCACTTATACTTTTTTCTTTATAATCTTTTTTAGGAAGTTTAGATACAGCTATTATAGAATCTAAGTCTGTTATCAATACACCATATCCTAATACTTCAGCTAATGTCTCAGCATATTCTTGAGAGAATTCATTTAATTCTCCTATTGGAGAGTATTTTTTAAGTATGACTTCTCCATCTTTTGCTGTGAATATCTCTAAAGGGTCTCCTTCTCTAATTCTTAATGTCTTTCTTATCTCTTTTGGTATAACTACCCTTCCAAGATCATCTATTCTTCTAACTATGCCTGTTGCTTTCATATTTTTTAATCCCTCCATAAATTACTTTAAGTTTATTTTTACCATTGTTAAGAAAAATATACAAAAAAAGCTATATCTTATCTAGATATAGCTTTTTTAAGCATATTACTCTTTTTTTAGTTTTTAGATTGTGATTTTATCTATTACTTTTTCATCTTTTTCTACTTTAGCTTCTTTAGTTAATTTTTCTATTTGCTCTTGATACTTATTTTTTAATAATTGGTCTTTTATAGTTTCTTTTGCATCTTCAAATGAAGTTTGCTCATTTATTCTGTCTGTTACTTTAATTATATGATATCCATATTGAGTTTCAACTAAATTCGATACTTCACCCTTTTTCATAGAAAAAGCAGCTTCTTCAAACTCAGCAACCATTTGACCTCTTGAGAAGAAACCTAATTTACCACCATCGCTTGCTGTAGAGTCTTGTGAATATTTTTTTGCTACTTTAGCAAAATCTTCACCTGCTTTAACTTCTTTAAGCGCTTCTTCAGCCTTTTTCTTAGCTTCTGCTTTTTTATCATCTGAAAGTGGTTTGTTATTATCATCTACTGTTTTCAATAGAATATGAGAAGCTTCTACTTCATCTTTTTTAAATTCATCTTTATGTGAATCATAATATTTTTTCATTTCTTCATCTGATATTTTAGTCTTTTTAGTAAAGCTACTTTGATAATTTTGCATAGCTAAATCTTTCTCTTGTTGGTCTTTTAAAAATGCATCATCTATTCCTAACTTTTTAAGTTGTTCTTTATATTTTTCGTCTTTACTCATAGCATCTTTTAAATCTTTAAGACTTTTCTCAACATCTTCTTTTTTAGGAAGTAAGTTATCTTTTTTAGCTTGAGAATATATTACTTCTGTTGTTATAAGTTGGTCAAGAATTAAATCCTTAAACTTGTCCTTATATTTTACACCTTTTTCAACTTCTTTATCCCATATATCTTTTCCATAAGTTTGTTCCATAGAATCTTTATAAAGAGCTATAGTTTTTTTAAATTCATCTGATGATATCTTTGTTCCTTCAACTGTCGCCACAGTTTCTCCTTCACTAGAACTACAGGCAGTTATAGATACTACCAAAATCATAGCTATTGCCAATGTTATTACCTTTTTCAAATTTAAAACATCCCTTCTTAAATTTACAAGTTATTTTACCTTGCACATTTTTTCTAATAATTCTTCTAATTCTGTAACTATATTATAACCTATTTTCTGTTTAGTTCTATACTTTGTTATTGGAACTAATAATATTTCATCTTTTAATTGTCTTATTTTTTCTATTTTCAATACCTTACACAATGATTTTATATAAGCTATTGTAAGTAATGTCTGAACTGGTTTAGGTATATCAGAAAATCTGTCCTCAAGCTCTTCTTGTATCTCTAGCATATCCTCTTTATTTTCAATAGAAGCAATTTTTTTGTACATTTCAATCTTAATCAATTCATCTTTTATATAATTATCTGGAATGTATGCATTTACACTTAAGTCTATTTCAACATCAATTTCTTCCACAATAGGCTCACCTTTAACCTTTTTAATTGCGTCATTAAGCATTTTAACATACAAATCATAACCTATAACCGCCATATGACCATGTTGCTGAGAACCTAAGATATTTCCAGCTCCTCTTATTTCAAGGTCTCTCATTGCTATTTTGAAACCTGAACCAAACTCTGTAAACTCCCTGACAGCTTTTAATCGTTTTTCGGCTATCTCACTTAGAGTCTTGTCTTTTTCATATAAAAGATATGCATATCCTTGTCTTGAGCTTCTTCCAACCCTACCTCTCAATTGGTAAAGTTGAGCTAATCCCATCTTATCTGCATCATATATAATCATTGTATTTGCGTTGGATATGTCCATACCAGTTTCAATTATTGTAGTACAAACTAGTACATCATAGTCTTTATTTAAAAATCCTAGGATTATATTTTCTAATGATTTAGAAGTCATTCTTCCATGTGCAACAGCTACTCTAGCGTCTGGTACGAGCTTTTGAATCATACTTGCCATCTCTTCAATATGCTCAACTCTATTGTATACGAAAAATACCTGTCCACCTCTACTTAATTCTCTCTCTATTTCATCTTGAATTACGCTTTCCTTACTCTCTGTAACATATGTTATTACAGGATGTCTTTCTTGTGGAGGTTCTTCTATAACACTCATATCTCTTATTCCACTTAGAGACATATGTAAGGTTCTTGGTATAGGAGTTGCTGAAAGTGTAAGTACATCTACTGTAGATTTAATTTTCTTTAAAGCTTCCTTATGTTTTACCCCAAATCTTTGCTCCTCGTCAATAACTACTAGACCTAAGTTTGGTAAATTTATATCTTTGGATATTATTCTATGTGTTCCAATCAAGATATCTACTAATCCTTTTTTAGCATCTTCAATAATTTGTTTTTGTTGTTTTGGAGTTTTAAACCTACTTAAAACTTCAACTCTCAAAGGATAACTTTCAAATCTTTCTTTAAATGTATTATAATGCTGTTGTGCTAATATGGTTGTTGGAACTAATACAGCAACTTGTTTTTGGTCCATACAAGCTTTGAAAATACTTCTAATCGCTACCTCTGTTTTTCCGTAACCAACATCTCCACATACAAGTCTGTCCATTACCTTACTTGATTCCATATCTTTTTTAGTTTCTTCTATTGCCTTTAATTGGTCTTCTGTTTCTTGATATGGAAACAATGACTCAAACTCTGCTTGCCAAGGTGTATCTTTCGAGAACTTATATCCTTGTATTTTTTCACGTTTTGCGTAAAGTTCAATTAAGTCCTTCGTCATGTCCTCAATTTCTTTTTTAACTTTTGCTTTTGCCTTTGTCCATTCATTGGTTCCAAGCTTATTTAACTTAACTTTTTCTACCTCTGCACCAATGTATTTCTGTACTTTATCCATCTGGTCTATTGGCACATATAGGTTATCTCCACCTTGATAAACTATTTTCATGTAATCTTTTTTAATAGCATTGACTGTAATCTGTTCAATACCTGTGTATCTACCTACACCACTATTTTCATGTACTACATAATCACCAACACTTAAATCTAAAAATGACTCTATCTTTTTCCCTTTTTTAGCTTTTTTATTGCTCGCTTTAGATGCTCTTTTATAAACACCTATCATTTCATTATCTGTTATAACAGCAAACTTTATGGATTTATATTGGAAACCGCTGTTTATATGTGCAGGTACAATTATAATTTGAGAGGATTTAATTTCAAGGTCTCTGTTTTTAGAAACAGTTGTTTCTAAGCCTTTATCCAATAAATCTTTACTTAATTTAGTTGCTCTTTCCAATGTATTTGTTGCTAAAATTATTTTGTATCCATTGTATTTCAGCCGATTTAATTCTTCGATTAGCAAATCTACTTTTCCATTAAATGTAGGAACTTCTCTACTTTCAAAGTTGATTATAGATTTTATAGAAAAATTATTTATAGACTTTGGCAATAGTGAGTTTAAAACCACAGACTTGTCTTTTACTAGATATTCTAAGTCTGTATAATGATATAGTAATTTTCCTTGATTTTTAATAGCTAAACCTCTTTCAAGATTCAGTTTATAATTTTCTCTAAACTCATTTATATAATTTTCGCATCTTTCTTTAAGTCTCGTTATATCATTTATAAATACTATTGCATCATCTGCTAAGTAAGTAAATATACTTTTGTTTTCTTCTGGGTAAATATAATCTATATAATTTTCTACTCCTTCAAAATAAGTCTTGCTTGATATATAGTCTATATTTTGAAATGTACCTTCATCAGTAGTCTTAGTTGTTTCTTTTTTGAGTTTAACTAAGGCATCTGTAGTTTTCTCTGGATAAATAAATTCTCTAGATGGAGTAATAGAAAACTGTTGTAATTTATCAATTGATTTTTGTGAGTATACATCAAAAGTTCGTATGGAATCTATCTCATCATCAAATAATTCCATACGAATTGGATTTGTATATTCAAGTGAAAATACATCAATAATTCCACCCCTTATACTAAATTGACCAAACCCCTCTATTTTTGAAACTCTCTCATATCCTAATGAAACTAGTTTTTCAGTTAATTTTTCTAAATCTAAGCTATCTCCCACTTTATAATGAGATACACTATCAAGTAAAACTTGCTTTGGTATGTATTTTCTTAAAACTGCTTCAATAGAAGTTACTAAAATTATTTTTTCCTTATTGGCTAGTTTTAACAATACTTTTAATTTTTTTGCCTCTTCATTTCTGTCCTTTGCATCTAAGTGATAAAAATAAATATCTTGAAATCCTAAATATTCAACTTTATCTTCAATATAAAAACTTAAATCTTCATATACTTTCTTTGCTTCTAAATCACTACTCGTTATAAAAATCATTTGTCGTGATAAATCATTAAATATAGAATAAGATATATGAGGTTTTTGTACTGGTAAAAGTCCATTAACTAATAATGAACCTTTTGTATTTTTTATACAGTTTATTATATCTTTATACTCTTTTGAATTTTGCAAAGGATATAAAAAAACATCATTCATTTAAATCTCCCTCTCACTATCCATTGTATTTGTTCATAGACATATCTATATTTTCTCTTATTATTGAGTCAATAGCACATGCCGCTTTTTCTAATGCTTCATTTATATTATCAGATTCTTCTTTTCTAAATCTAGAAAGTACAAAATCAGCTAAATCTTGACCAATTGCTGGCTTAGATACACCTACTCTTACTCTTGGAAAATCATTTGAACCTAGGCATTTAGTTATAGACTTCATGCCATTATGTGTTCCTCCACTTCCCTTTTTTCTTATACGTATCTTTCCAACCTCTAAGTCTATATCATCATATACTACTACTATATTATTTAAATCAACCTTATAATATTTATATATATCTATTAATGTTTCTCCACTTAAATTCATATAAGTTTGCGGTTTTACTAATAATACTTTTTCAGTACCTACTCTTCCTTCACCAATTAAAGCTTTATGCTTTATTTTAGTAACACTAATGTTGTATTCTTTTGCAAGAATATCTATAACATCAAATCCAACGTTATGTCTAGTCTTCTCATACTTCTTTCCTGGATTGCCTAACCCTACTACTACGTACATTTCTTACCTCCTGTTATATAAATTTGTATAACAAACTATAATAAAAATCAAATATATTATACTCTGTAAATATTATTATAATTGTCGATAAGGAAATAAAAGGTGTGAAAGGAATTTGCCTTTTTATGTTTATACCTTTAAATATTTTAGTTATGTATAAAACAACAAAAAACAAAAACGCTAAAATAAATGATAAAACTATCACATAAAGCCCATAATTATTTCCCAATGCAAAGCAACATAAGCTATAGAGACCTACATCTCCATAGCCTAATCCTTTTGTTAATTTAGCAATAATATAAGGTATAATAAAGCCTATCGCTAGTCCAATTATATGATTTATATAGTCAAACTTGACAATATTGCAAAAAACCAAAAAAATTATACCTTGAACTATTATACCACTAACTATTGTTATATCATATACATATATTGTGTAGTAATCTATAATGGATATAATTATTAGAAATGGGATTAATACCATATATTGTACACATTCTACACTAATCCCAAATTTTAGATATATTAATATAGATAAAACCACAGTTATTATGTAAATAAAAAACATATCATATAGATTCTTCTTTTCTCTATCACAAAATATACTTAGAGATTTATTTATCAAATGCGCAAAAAATAAGGAAATTATTATTATATACTCCATAATCTACAGCACGTTAGTAATAGGGTTAATAATAATATTATCCTTATTGAATACTTTAATTCATTTTTATAAAAATTAAAACTTGCTTAAGTCTAACGATTGTCTACATAATAATAGAAAAATAAAGTTCAAGTAATTGTTTCCCACATAAGATTGTTATTAATGCTCCAATTGATATGAATGGACCATAAGGTATAACAGAATTATATTCCTTTTTCTTTATCTTACTTAATATTATCACACAAATTCCATATACTGCACCTACATAAACACTTAGTAGGGCAGTCAAAAGACCATTCTTAACACCCATATAAAGTCCTATCATTGCAAATAGCTTAATGTCTCCTCCACCCATACACTCTTTTTTTACTATAAATTCAATCAAAAGCACAATAAGCCAAACACTACCTCCACAAATAAAAGCTCCTATAATCGAATTCTTAATTGGTATTTCTTTAAAAAAGAGATTGAAAATTATAGCAAATATAGCTCCAAAAATAAGTATTTTATCTGGTATTATAAAGTGGTCAATATCTATAAATGTTATTATAATCAATAAAGACACAAGAACTAAATAATAAATAGTTGTTGTGGATATTCCATATATCATAAACACTGTTAAAAATAAAATTCCTGTAATTAATTCTACTATAGCATATCTACTAGAAATTTTCTCATAACAATATCTACATTTTCTACCACTTATCAAATAGCTTAGCACTGGTATTAAATCTATAGGCTTTAGCCTAGTGTTGCAACTCATACAATGGGATGGAGGTCTAGAAATAGATATCTCTTCTGGAATCCTAAAAATACAAACATTAAAGAAGCTTCCAAATACTAATCCAACTATAAATACGTATAAATTAACGATTATAATGTCCATTATAATTTATTCCACCTATCATTCTTGTCATAAATTCTTGGTCAGTACATCTACTAAGTGCCATATCTTTCGTAATTTTTCCATTTTTATAAAGTTCCATTAAATCTTGGTCCATAGTTTTCATACCTGCTTTAACCCCAGTTTGTATCATATTTGGAATCTGATATGTTTTTCCTTCTCTTATTAAGTTTTTTATTGCTGGAGTAGCAAACATCAATTCAATTGCAGCTATTCTCCCTTTTCCATCTGCTGTAGGAAGTAATTGTTGTGACACTACCCCTTCACAAACTGTAGATAGCTGAGTCTTTATTTGTTGCTGTTGGGATGGTTGAAACATATCAACTATTCTATCAATTGTCTTAGCCGCTCCAACTGTATGTAGTGTTGAAAATACCAAATGCCCTGTTTCTGCTGCTGTTAATGCTATTGATACAGTTTCAGGGTCTCTCATCTCTCCTATTAGTATTACATCTGGGTCTTGACGCAAGATAGCTCTAAGAGCTGAATTAAAACTTTCTGTATCAGTTCCTACTTCTCTTTGATTTACCAAGCTTTGTTTATGATGATGTACATATTCTATTGGGTCTTCAAGTGTAATTATATGTTTTTGTTGTGTTTCATTTATTATATTTACCATACTTGCAAGTGTTGTACTTTTACCACTTCCTGTTGGACCTGTAACTAAAACCAACCCTTTATGCCTTTCAGTAAATGATTTTATGTTTTCTGGAAGTCCTAATTTCTCAAAAGTTGGTATCTCTGCTGTTATAGTTCTTATTGCTATTGCATAATTTCCTTTTTGTCTATATGAGTTTACCCTAAATCTTTCACCTGTTTTTAGAGAAGCTGAGAAATCAGCTTCTCCATGTTCTTCTATTACTTTAAACATAGATTCCCCTGCTATGTCTTTTGCCATTTGCACTGTTATTTCTGGTGTCAGTATCTGTTCACTTAGTTTTACAAATCCACCTTTTACTCTAGCTACAGGATTCGTTCCAACTGTTATGTGTATATCTGATGCATTCAGTCTTATACCTTGCTCCAATAAATCATAAATATACATAATATTTAATCTCCATATCTTCTATTAGTTTACTTATTTTTTAGTAATAAATATACAAAGATACTCTATTACTTATTCGTTTATACTAAGTTGTATCTTTGTGTTTAGTTTACTTTTTTGTATGAACTTATGTCATGGCTAATTGAAATTTTATCTTTTATATCATAATTATCTAATATATTTGAGTCTACATTTATATTAAATTTAACTTTAGCTTCAACTTCATATTTTGAATTTGAGTTTTCTTCAACACCTAGTCCAAGAATTTTTTCTTGTCCATCTTTGACTTCTACCTCTTTTATTCCGTTCTTATCTCCAGTTACTACTAAGCTTAACTCTGACCCTGAACCATTTTCTTTTAATTCTGGCCAGTCTTCTTTTGTCATGTCGTAGTCAGCTTTGTAAAAAGGTATTTTTATAGTAGTGTCTTCTGTTTTATCAACTTCCTGAGGTTTTAATTCTTTCAGTCTACATTTTATTTCTGCTAAAAGATTATTTTGTATATAATCAAAGCTTGTTATTAAAGCCAAGTTGTCATATCTAACTGGTATCTTCTCATAAGACATACTTTTTAACTGATTGCATTGTTCTGATATCTTATATAATAAATCTTTATATTCTAGAAAATCTTCTACTGTATTTTTATTTCCACTAGCTATATTATTACTTAATTTCTCAAATTTTTTTACATTGTTTTTTAAGTGAACTCTTAAAGCATTAAATCCTTCATTTTGATTTGGTAAAATTTCTAATAACTTTTCTAATTTCTCCCATTCACTATTCCATCCAAATGTCTTGCCATTTATTATAGGATTCTGTATTAAGTCATAATATTGTTGAGAATTCGGAATTCCATCAGATACCTCTACTTTTTGGTCATCAATATGAAATGTATGTCTATACTCAATCATATTTTGCATTGCCAGGGAAATATTATCTAGTGCTTTATAAGTGTATGAAAATGTAGGATTTAATTGTTCTTTTTCAACTTTACCTTCATCTAAGAACATTTTTAAAATAATATCATTATTTATTAACTTTGTTTCAGTAATCGTAGTTGAACTTATATCTCCATCCAAAACACTTTCACTTATTTTATTTATATCTCCAGAAGTATAATTCTTCAAGATTGCTAATATAGAATCTCTATGTGATAGAATATTTATATTTACTTCTTCAAAATCTCTATCATCAAGTATATTTAAATCCTGTAATTTTTTTAACTCTATACTAGCTTTTTCTAAATCAGAAGAAGCCTTACTTAAATAAGACTTTATATTATTCATATAACCTAATCTTTCTTCTGGAAGATTTTCCTCCTCTTGATTATTAATATCTGTCTCTGATATATTCCTTAATGTTGACCTAGATATAGATTTTTCTTTATTCTCATTTTTAAACTCATTATCCATTTTTTCAAGTTCATCATACAATTTTGTATATGTTTTATCAACACTATTTTCCACACATGTTTCTGCCAAATACTTTGCTTGTATACCCTCATTAGTAGTCTTTGTAGATTTTATTCTATTCGCTATCTGATTTGAAAATGTCAATCCCACAATAGAAAGCAATGCTACTACAACCAAAACTAAAACTAAAGCTGCCCCTCTTTCACTTTTAAATTTATTCCACTTCCTCAAAATCTCACCCCCAAGTAAAATTATTTATCTTTAAATATTTCAGTTACAATTTTAACTTCTTTTTTACTTGAATAGTCATTCATACTTTTCCCAGCTGCAGTTATTTTATATATTTGACCATTTTTATCTTCTACAGTAATTTTTATTTTATTTGCAATACTTTCTTTGTCAATTAAATCTCCATCTTTATTTTTTATAGTTGTAATCTTTTCGTATGGAGTATCATATAAACTCACATCATCCTTACTAAGCACTTTATCATACACAATTTTTTTTGAATTATCTATTAGTTTTTCATACACAACAGTTCCATCTTCTCGTTTTTCTAAACTATCAAAATCAAATTCTCCACTCTTTATTTTTCCTCTCAGATTTTCTATTTCACTTTGAACATAGTTTAATGAACTTATATCTGTGTCATTTTTAGTGTTGGCTTTGTTATTAGTATTAATAATATTAAAAAATGCAAATAGTATAATTCCCATAATAGCCAGAGCTACTAACACTTCAATTAAAGAAAAACCTTTTTCATTACTCTTTTTACCCATATTTTATCAACCTACTTATTTTTAAATAAATTATCATTACCCAATTCTAGACATAACATCAAATGTATAAGTCTTATTGTTTAAATCACTATCTTTCTGACTTTCTTGTGTTGATTCATTATAGTATATACTTACAGTATAAATAGATTTATCAGTTTGCTTCTCTATTTTAAATGGTGTTTCCTTCATTTCTTTATTATTTTGAACTAGAGGTTGATTAGATATTATCTCTTCTCTAACCGCACTTTTGGAATCGGAAGTATCTTCTTGAATTCTTGTTACAGAATATACTCCTGTATTATTTTTAGTTTGTATAGAAACTTCATACTTTACAATATTATCTGGTGTCTCTATATTATATTCATAATTACCACCTGAACTAGCTTTGGTTACCTCTTTACAGTTTTCTAAATCCCTATTTAGATACTTATTAATCAAATTAATATTTACTTGAGCATCTGTAATGATTTGTTGCTTCTTTACTGCTAATGTTATCCCATTAAATACTTTATAAGAAATACTCAAAACTATAGTCAATATAAATACAGCTACGATTATTTCTAATAAGGTAAGACCCTTTTCATTATTTTTGTACAAGTTTATCACCTATCTTTAAAGCCCATTTAACTTTATTTTGCACTAGACTTAAATGGATTATATTTTCCTGGTCTCCATGAAGATGGATTATCTGTGTCAAGTATCATAGTAGTATTATCCTTAGTGTACATTATAAATTTAAATGTAGCATCCACTACACCTTCTGCTTCTGGAGCTACAACTTCTTTTTGCGTTTCTTTTTCTGTAGCTGCTCTAAGTACACAAGTATTACATAGATAACTAGTGGACCTATCTAAAAGTTTATCATTTTTTAGAATTTCTCCTTCTTTTATCAATGGACAATCATTATATAAGTGCCATTTATCTTCGCCTTCTACCCAATATATCTTTGTATCTTTATTTATGTTCACATTTTTAATTAAATCCTTATTACTTATTGTTTCTTTTTCTTCTTTTTCTGGCTCTATATATGAAGTCATTGTATAATCTAATATCTGAGTAACATTTTTTTGTTCTTCTAAGTAAGCCATTAATTTCTTGACGTTTCTATAATCGCCTCTAACACTTATTGTTGTTGATATACCATAAAAATGCTCATATTCTCTAACATTTCCAACATCATAACT
The DNA here is from genome assembly GCA_012955965.1 of Clostridioides difficile. Taxonomy (GTDB): domain Bacteria; phylum Bacillota; class Clostridia; order Peptostreptococcales; family Peptostreptococcaceae; genus Clostridioides; species Clostridioides difficile_G. The sequence goes on along the minus strand of JABBZI010000015.1, from coordinate 47,653 downwards.
AGTTAAATCTATGTTATACGCTTTCATTTTTTTGTCTAAACCTATTAGAAAAAGACCATCTTGCATATCATATAAAAGATTTTTGCTTTTTTCTTTCAGTTCACTTTCAACTTCCTTAAGTTGTTTTTCATATTTTGGCATAAGAGCTGTTTTCTCTTTATATGTATTTAATTTTTCTGTAGATTGTTTTACAGAATTTTTTGTAGCAACATATTTTTGGTATTGAGGATAAAGCCCAAAGTAGCCATATGATAAAATAGCCAGTAAAATTAATACTTTTATAAGAATTCCTTTTAGACTAACTTCCATTTTGAATATATCTTTTATATCTTTTTTAAATATATCTTTATTCATTAGTTAATACACCTTCTTTCAGGTATAATGTCATGCTAAATGTATAGTTAGAATCTTCTTCGTTACTTTTTATGCTGTGTAATTTAACATCCTCAAAATAATACAAGCCTTTTAGTTTATATAAAAATTGACCTATATAAGAAGAATCTTTAGCATTTCCTTCTATGTTTATAACATTTGGTATTTTATCATACATTGGTGTTTTATCATCTTTTTCTGTATCTGTATCATTAGTTTCACTATCCCCTGTCAATGCTTCTGATACATTTTTAGTCTTATCTTCATTTAAATCACTACTAGTTTTATTTCCATCACTATTACTTTTAGTGTTTGATTTTGTTTCATTAATACTTGATTTATCTGTGGTATTCTTATTGTTATTTGAGTTTTCAGTTTTATTAGTAGTTTCAAGATTTTGATAAGTAGTTGATAAGCTTGTTAGTTCAACTCTACTTGGAGTATTTTTATCTATATTATCCAATAAATTTTCCCACTTTACCTTTTTCCCAATTAACATATCATATACTTTTATTTCTTCAGTTTTACTTTTTATCATTTTTTCTATGTTTCCAATCTGATAATATGCAGATTCGATATTTCTTATTTCATCATTGACATTTTCAAGCTCTTTATTAGCTAAACTATTTGAAAAAATCAAACATAAATATGGAATAGCAAGAACTAAAATAACTATTGGTGCTATTTTCAATATGCTTTTCACTTGTTTGGCTTTCATCTGTTTTTTGAGTATATTCATTGGTAAAAAATTTATATTTTCAAAATCTTTTTTACCTTTAGGTTCTATCATGCTTCCTAGAAGCTCTACAATTGAATTTATATCATCTTCGTCTATATCTCCAGCTATCATATCAGATATATCCATTATCTCAGTAAGACCTTGAGAAACATAATTTGAAAATGCAGAGCTAAAAGCCTCATAAATCAATTTATTGGAATATCTTTTTCCTAATATTAATATGGTATCTGTGACCTTACCAAAGTTTCTTGACGAATAGTAATTCATAAGACCTTTTGATTCTTCTACTACATTTAATAATTGCATTTCCATGTCTTTTGCAGTTATTCTTATAGGTATATTATCACTAATAAATAAAGTATCTTTCTTATATATATTTATAATTGTACTATTGTCACTTATATTTGTTACCATTATATCGTTGTAATCTAAATTTTTAAGAATTCTCAAATAAGCTGTTGATAACGTATCTATTCTATCTAATATTAAATCGAACTCATGCATTATCTCTACAATTGCATTTATTTCTTCTTTTTTTATAGCTCCAATGATAAGATTTAAACTTGACTCCTCACCAGTTGAATTATCTGATGTCTCACTAGATACTTCATATGAAAACACATATTCTTCTGATTCCAAAGCCATCATCTCATCCATTTCTAGCTTCATAAATCCGTCTAAATCCTTTTTGTCCATCTTAGGGAGTTTTTGGGGTTTTAGAATTACATCTCTTGTATTTAAACAAAAAACTACGTGTCTTGATTTTAACTTCACATTTTCTAATGCGTATCTCAATAGAGCATACTTTTCCTTAGAAAAATCTTGTGCAATATCCTCTATTGAAAACGCATTAAAATTTTTTATATAAAACTTATCTTTATCATGTTTATATCTGCCCTCAACTATGGAAATAGAATCGCCATAATATGATACATAAACCTTGTTCATTTGTCCTTTCCCTCCTACATAGCATCATATATACTAAGCATTGGCATAAATATTGATACAACCAGTACCGCAACTATAATACCAACTGCAATTATTAAAACAGGTTCTATCATTGATGCCATCCTATTTAAATAAATTTCGGATTCATACTCATAGAATTCGGCCATCTGTCTGCTTATATTCTCTAACTCCCCTGTCTGCTCCCCTATAGCTATCATCTGTACTAATACAGAATCAAAATATGTATATCTCTCTAAGTTCTCTGCTAAGCCCTCACCTCTTGTTATTCCATCTTTAGCTGATGCCAAAATCTTTTCTGCCATGGTGTTATTTACACTGTCTATAATATAATCAAGCCCTTGAACTAATGGGTATCCTGTTGATACAAATAGATACAATGCTCTTGAAAACCGTGTAGCTACCATACAATTTATTCCTTTTCCTAAAATAGGTATCTTATTTATGACTCTATCTTTATGTGCTCTACCAATTGGTGTTTTTAGATATTTCTTAAACTGGTAAATAGATAATATAATAGCTAGAAGTACTATTATCCAAAACTTCTTCATAAACATACCAAACCCCATAACAATTCTTGTTATAAGTGGAAGAGATGCCCCTACTGTTGTAATTGAATTAACCATCTTAGGTACCATAAATGCTGTAAATATAAAAATCATTACAAATGAAGAAATTAAAACTATTAGTGGATATGTCGCTGCATTTCTAAGTTTTTGTTTAATTCTATGTTCACTTGAATAAAATGAAGCCATACTTTTTAGTACTTCATCTAATTTACCTGTGGCCTCACCTGTAGCTACCATAGCACCAAGTAACTTTGGAAACTTTGATTTTGATGAAAGCATTGAATCTGCAATAGTAGAACCTATTTTTATTTCTGCCACTATACGATTAATTTCTTCTCTCAAGGTAACATTAGTTGACCTTCTAGCTAATGTTTCTAAGCCTGAGATACTATTTATGCCAGAAGATACTATAATAGCAAACTGTCTACAAAAGTGGCTTATCTGGTCAGCTCCTAAGTCTTTTTTTCTCTTTCTACTAAAGACACTTATATTTTTACTTTTACTTTCTTTAATTTCGAGAACTCTAAGATTTCTTTTTCTAAGTAAATTTCTTGCTTCATTAAAATCATTAGCTTCAATCACATCAGTTTGCTTTTTTCCATCCTCTTTTATCACTGTATACTTAAAACTTTTCATAATATCATCCTTTAATCAGTCATCAAAATTATTCTAATCATTTCTTCTACTGTTGTCTTTCCATTTAAAACCTTTTTAACTATATCCTCTTTTAGACTAATCATACCTTGTTGTCTAGCTACCTTTAAAATTTCTCTTTGATTGGCAGATGAATCTATTAACTCTTTTATTTCTGGTGTTATTTCAAGCATTTCAAATATACCTAGACGCCCCTTATATCCTGTATTATTGCATCTTTCACATCCTTCTCCTTTATAAATAGTTACTGATTCATTTATATCAATACCAAGAGCTTTTTTTTCCCCAATATCTGCTTCATATGAAACCCTACAATGCTCACAAATTTTTCTTGTAAGTCTTTGAGATATTACCCCTAAAACGGATGAGGTTATCAAAAAACTTTCTACATCCATATCTAAAAGACGAGAAATTGCTCCAACTGCTGTATTTGCATGTAATGTACTTAAAACTAAATGTCCTGTAAGAGAAGCTCTAATTGCTATTTCCGCAGTTTCAGTGTCCCTTATCTCCCCGACCATTATTATATCTGGGTCTTGACGCATAAAAGCTCTAAGCCCACTAGCAAAGGTAAGACCTGCTTTTTCATTTATTTGAGATTGATTTACACCAGGTAATTCATACTCTATAGGGTCTTCTATAGTTAGGAGATTCCTATTTTCTGTATTTAATTGATTTAACATTGAATATAATGTAGTTGTCTTTCCACTTCCAGTAGGACCAACTACCAATATAAGTCCATAAGGAGTGTTTATCAACTCGTCATATATCTTAGAGCCATGTTCATCTATTCCTAGTACTTCTTTGCTAACCATAAAATTACTCTTATCAAGAACCCTCATGGCTATCTTTTCATCCCTATTAGTTGGCATTGTAGAAACCCTAAAATCTATAGGTTTGTTATCTACTTTTAAATAGATTCTGCCATCTTGTGGTATTCTCTTTTCAGATATATTTATATCTGACATTATCTTGATACGACTTACTACTGCTTTGTATGGTGCTGAGTTCATTCTCATATATTCCCTTAGCATTCCATCTATCCTAAATCTAACACGCATGTAATTTTCACTTTGTTCTATATGTATATCACTTGCTTCCATTCTCACAGCATTTTCTAGTATGTTGTTTACTAACCTTACTATTGGAGCTGCATTTACATCTTCTTCAAGTATTACTGTTTCTCTTACTCCACCAGTTCTATTCTTGTTGTACTCAGTCATTGCCTTATTTATTTCTGAATGAGCATAAGCATGACCTATTGCTTTGTTTATATCTTCTGCACTCGATATAAATATTTCTACATCTTTTCCTGACATACGTCTTACATCTTGAACTGCTTCTCTATCTTGTGGGTCTGACATGGCTAGACATATCTTGTCTCCATCGATTTTGAATGGAAATATAGCATATCTTTTACATATATTTTCTGGAACCATTTTTGTAGCTAATGTGTCTATTTCTGTTCCTTCTAAAAATACACTTTCTATATCCAAAAGTTCTTTTAATACACTTATTAATAAGTTACTATCTATAAGACCTTCTTGTACTAGAAATTCTCCTAGTCTTTTTCCACTGTTTTTTTGTTCTGATAGTGCCCATTTAAGCTGGTCTTCTGTTATGTATCCTTTTTCAACCAGTTTGTCTCCTATTCTAACTTTTTTAGCCACAGATTTCACTCCTTTACTATCTCAATTATATCATCATTTGTGATTGGATATAAAAGAAAATAGTATAAAAAGACAGGAAGATTTTTCTTCCTGTCTTTTTCATTAAATTTATAATATCTTACTTAATAAATATGAGTATTACTTACCTGCATCCATATCAGCATTATCTATAAGTACTATATATAGAGGCACATTATCCATTGTGTCAGTATCTTTTAATTCGTTTTCGCCTTTTAAATCAGCCTTTTTATATATTTTATTTTCACCTAAGTCACTCAATAATTTTGCTGATTGTGCTTTTGTCAATGTAACTCCATTAGTACTATCACCTATTTGCAGTACTAGTTTCTTATCAGCTATAAATAATTTATATGCTCCACCTACATCAGCTTTATCAGGAAGAGTCTCCATATAGTCCTTTAAATTGTCTAAATTAGAAACAGATGTTGTAGCTGGCATCTTATTAGTATCTGAATAATAAGACAAAGCTGCACTCTTAATTGAACTATAATCAGACTCAACACTTGCTACCTTAGCCTTATTTATATTACTAAATAAAGCTGGAACTGCTACTACTGCTAATATACCTATAATTGCAATTACTACCAATAATTCCACTAAAGTGAAACCTTTTTTATTCTTTCTTAACTTCATTTTTATTCCCCCTCAACTTTTTTAATTAATACTTACTTATAATATATCTGGTTAAAAATCTAAGTAAAATTATTTACACGTACTAACCAGATTTATTTCTAGCATATAACCATTTTAAAACAAAAAATGCTATGAAAATAAAAGTATCCATAAATAAATACAATTCCATAGCCGGTTGCACCACTAACTCCATATGTCCCAAGGCGCCCAAATCACAGAACATACATCAACGTTTCTATTTTTATTAAATTCAGGGTAATGCATAAAATATATACATATCCACTTATATTATATAATAGTTACCAAATTTTATCAACTAAGTTTATATTATTTATATATACCAATAATTTACATATTGAAACACAATTACTATAAATATTTATACTATACAAAAAAAGAAACATCTCCCTACAATTATCATATATCGTAAGGAGATATTTATAAATTATCATTTAGTTTTATCATTGTCATTTCCATCCTTTGCTAATATTTATTTGAAAGCTAGAAGCTATTACAATATAGTATTTTATTAAAATCATCTATATATAAACATTCTATCTCTTTTAATTATGATTCAGTCACAATCACTATATAAATGAAATTCTTCATTTACAGATATGCTTATTGTGCAAAATTACTTTCTTTACAGTAACTTTATATAATCCAGAACCCTCTCACAAACATTAAAGATATAGAATAGATACTATTTTCAATTCTTATAAATAAACTTTCAATAGATTTTTTTATTTCTTCTAGATTGTGACTGAATCATTTAATTATTAGGGGTTCATCTTCTGACCTTCCCATTGGAAACACCTCTTTCTTTATTTATATTTACATAATACTACATAATCTGAAATTTTTCAATACTTTTTCTAAATATTTTTTATATTCATAATATTCACAATTTCATATTCTTTTTTATACTTATTTTTTACTTAACTACATCTAAGTTTTAAACTATAATCCTTACCTAAAATTACATACATACTTCTAATAATAAAAAATGGCTATATAAATTAAAATATCAAAAAAGAGTTGCTCAAAAGTTTTATATCCTTTTAAACAACTCTTATAAATCTAATAAATTAGAATAATTTACTTACTGATTCGTTAGAGAATATCATTCTTATAGCATCACCAAATAAAGGAGCTACAGTTTTTATCTTTATCTTATCAATTCTTTTCTCTTCAGGAAGTTGTATAGTATCAAGAACTATTAACTCACTTATCTCTGAATTAGAAATTCTTTCAATAGCTGGTCCTGATAATACACCATGAGTACAACAAGCATAAACATCTTTTGCACCAAATTCTTTAAGTGCATTTGCCGCATTAACTATTGTTCCTGCTGTATCTATCATATCATCTAATAGTATAACATTTTTACCTTTAACATCACCTATTAAGTTCATAACTTCACATACATTAGCTTTTGGTCTTCTCTTATCTATTATAGCTATTGGTACTTCTCCATTTAAAGTATTAGCAAACTTTCTTGATCTAGTAACACTTCCTAAGTCAGGAGATACTACTACTAAATCTTCTATTTTCTTTTCATTGAAGTAATCTGCTAATATTGTTCCACCTAATAAATGGTCTAGTGGTATATCAAAGTATCCTTGTATTTGAGCTGCATGTAAATCCATTGTTAATACTCTGTCTGCTCCAGCAGCAGTTATTAAGTTTGCAACTAATTTAGCAGTGATTGGATCTCTTGCCTTAGCTTTTCTGTCTTGTCTTGCATATCCATAGTAAGGAATAACTGCTGTTATTCTTCCTGCTGATGCTCTCTTTAATGCATCAATTAAGATTAATAACTCCATTAAGTTATCATTTACTGGACTGTTAGTAGATTGTACTACAAACACATCACAACCTCTTACTGTCTCATTCATATTTACACATATTTCACCATCACTGAATGTACCTACTTCACAGTCTAGCACTGATACACCTATATAGTCAGCTATTTTCTGTGCTAACTCTTTCGATGAATTACCTGCAATAATTTTAATCTCGCTTCCGCTAGTATTCATTTATGTAACCCTCCTGAAAATTTTAAAATCTTAACGAATATAATTTATAATAATTTCGAGCTAAATTTATTAGCCAAAATAATAAACTAATGATTACTTACCTTCTGCATCTTTTTGGTTCTTCTTTTCTACCCAGCCTTCTTTAATAACTTGTCTTTCTCTAGCTATTGCCAAAGCTCCATCTGGAACATCATGTGTTATTGTTGAACCAGTTGCTATATACCCTTTTTCTTCTACAACTACTGGTGCAACTAGGTTAGAATTTGAACCTATAAATGCGTTATCTTTTACTACTGATTTAAATTTATTTTTACCATCATAGTTTACAAAGACAACTCCACATCCAATATTTACATTTTTACCAACATGTGCGTCGCCTATGTAAGAAAGATGAGAAGCCTTTGAACCATCTTCTATAATAGCATTTTTTACTTCAACAAAATCACCTATTTTTACATTGTTTCCTAAGTTACTTTTCGGTCTTAGATATGCATATGGTCCAATAGTAGTATTTTCTCCAACTTTACTATCAATTATAGTTGAATTTTTTACTTCTGTACCATCACCTATTTCTGAATTTGTTATAGATGAATTTGTTCCAATTATACAATCCGAACCTATCTTTGTTTTCCCTTGTAACATAACGCCTGGATATATTATAGTATCATTACCTATCTCAACATCAGATTCTATATAGGTAGAGTTCGTGTTTATTATAGTCACTCCATTTACCATATGAGATTCATTTATTCTTCTTCTCATAATCTCTTCTGCTTTTGATAATTCTACTCTTGAATTAACACCCATAAGCTCTTCAATAGTTGAACCTGCGAATGCACCAACTTTAAGACCTTTGTCTCTCATTATTTTAGCAGTATCAGTTAAATAATATTCGCCTTGTGCATTGTTATTATTTAACAAGTCTAATGCTTCTCTAAGACTCTTACCATTAAAACAATAAATTCCTGAGTTTATCTCACTTATCATTTTTTCTTCTGAATTTGCATCTTTTTGTTCTACTATTCTAAGAAGGTCACCCTTTTTATCTCTTATTATTCTACCATAACCGGTTGGATTTCCAACTCTTGTTGTAAGAACTGTGGCATGATATTTATTTTCTATATGATATTCAAATAATTTTTTTAAAGTCTCTTCCTTTATAAGTGGAGTATCTCCACAAAGTACAACTATTATATCTTCATCATTAATATATTCTTTAGCCATCTTTACAGCATGTCCTGTTCCAAGCTGTTCTGTTTGCATGGCTATTATAGTTTCTTCTGCTAATTTTTCCTTTACTACTTCAGCTTCATGTCCCAAAATCACAACAGTATCTTTTACACCTGATTTTTTTGAAACATCTATAATATGGTTAACCATTTCTTTTCCACATACTTTATGAATAACTTTTGGGTATTTAGACTTCATTCTTGTTCCTTTACCTGCGGCAAGGATTATAGCTTTAAAGTTCATTGATACACTCCATTCAATCTAATTTAATTTTATTCGTATTATTCTCTCAATCAATATACATTATAATACATTTATTTGACAATTTGTATACAACATATACATTATCACTAATAATATAGCACTTTTTTACTAAAAAGTACATATTTTAATACAAATTCTCCATTTAAAAAGAGCCTAAATGTTCGGGCTCTCTCCATTTTATATATTTATTATTATTCAGCAGCTACTTCCCATTGAACTAATGCTTCATGATACGCTTGTAAAACTGCATCTTCTAAAACTTGTCTCATTTCTGCATTTATTGGATGAGCTATATCTCTGAAATTTCCTTCGCCTACTTTTCTGCTAGGCATTGCTATAAATAGGCCATTATGGCCTTCTATAACTTTTATATCATGTACTACAAACAAATTATCGAAAGTTATTGAAACTATACATTTCATCTTACCTTCTTCTGTTAATTTTCTTACTCTTACGTCAGTTATCTTCATACCAAAATATCCCCCTTTGATTTTGACAGAAATTAATTTATATTAAAATTATTATCGCTGGAATAAATTAATATAAACTGTTTTTTAAGTAATTCTATGAACAACTAGGGATATCCTCTTTTTATTTTTACATATTTTTCTAAATATTTTTTTTATTAATCTTCATCTATCTCAAATTCAAATTCCGAATCTTCTTCATCTAAATCTTCATTTCTATATTCATCTTTAAAAGTCTTTAAATTTGGCTCTACTACTATTTTATCTCCATCAACATCCAACTGAATTAATGAGATATAATCTTTTACCATCTTTTCTGAAGGGTTCGTTGTAGATATGAATACTCCAGTGCCTATAACTTCTGCACCAAATTCATTCATAAGGTCTACCATTCCTTTTATAGTACCTCCACCCCTCATGAAATCATCTATAATTATAACTTTACTATCTGGCTTAAGGGCTTTTCTTGGTAAACTCATACTCTCAACCTTAGAGCTTCTATTTCCACTCACATATGTCATACTAAGAGTAGGTCCTTCTGATACTTTTATATCTTTTCTTATTATAACTAGGGGCAAATTCATAGCTTTTGCAGTCATAAGCGCCATAGGTATACCTTTTGTCTCCATTGTCACAACATAATCTGCATCTACATACTCAATATTTGAAGCAAATATCTTTCCTATTTTAGCAGCTATTGTAGGGTCATAAATTAAATCAATCAAGTATAAAAAACCACCAGATAATATTCTAGACTTGTCACATATTTTCTCACATAATTCCATTAAGAACTCTGCATTTTCTGCTATAGAAGTTTTAGGTATATATTTTACTCCTCCTGCTGCTCCTGAGATAGTTATAACTTTACCTAAATGCAGTTTTTCAAACACGTTTTTTACAACTAATAAATCTTCACTTATTGTTGATTTTGCTGCATTAAATTGATTTGTAAAATAACTTAATGTATATATTTTATTTGGATTATCAGACAGTATTTTAACTATCGCTCCAATTCTCTCTGTTCTTTTAAATTTCATTGCTATTTCCTCCTACAAGTACCTTTATATAACGTTAAACTAACTAATGCATAACAATTCTTATTGTGGTATAATATTACTTATGTTTTATTATATTCAAAAATAAAATACATATAATATTATATGCATATTAATTATAAAATATTGAACATTATATTATTATACCACAAAAATAGTTCATATTGTAGGACTTAATTAAAAAGAAAGGTGGTTTTATTATGAATATACACTTTATAGGAATTGGCGGTATCAGCATGAGTGCATTAGCTGAAATATGTATCAATAAAGGTTACCAAGTTTCAGGTTCGGATTCAAACGAATCATACCTATTAGACAAACTTAGAGACCAGGGTGCAACAATCTATATTGGTCAGAAAAAAGAGAATATATCAGATAATGTAAATATGGTTGTTTATACAGCAGCAGTTCATCCAGACAACGAAGAACTTATAGCTGCTAAAGAAAAAAATAAATTAGTAATGAACAGAGCTACTTTTTTAGGCCAAATCATGAGGGAATATAAGAACTCTATAGCAGTTTCTGGAACACATGGAAAGACTTCTACAACATCTATGCTATCTACAATCTTTGAATATGCAGATTTAGACCCAACTATATTAGTTGGTGGTAACTTAAGTATGATAGGTGGTAATGTTAAGATAGGTAATTCTGACCATTTTATAACTGAAGCATGTGAATATGTAGATAGCTTCCTTAATTTTAACCCTAAAATATCTATAGTCTTAAATGTTGAGGAAGACCATCTTGATTATTTCTCTGGTATAGATGAAATTAAGGCTTCTTTTAACAAATTTGGTAAGCTATTACCTCCAGATGGCTATTTCATAATAAATGGTGATGATGAAAATGTTGATGACATATTATACGATGTTAAAGCTACTATTATAAAATATGGTAGAGACTCTGATAATGATGCTGTAATAAAAGATATTCACTTTGACAATGGTGGTCATGGAATATTTAGAATAGAATATCAAGGAAAAGACTTAGGAGAATTTGAACTTTCTGTATATGGTCTTCATAACATATACAATGCATCTTCTGCTATAATGGCAGCTCTTGTTTCTGGTATTGATTTAGAGACTATAAGAAAAAATATAAAAATTTATAAAGGTGTAGGAAGAAGATTTGAAACCAAAGGATATTATAAGAATGCTTTAGTAATAGATGATTATGCACATCATCCAACTGAATTAAAAGCTACTTTAGCTGCTGCTAAAAAATTAAAAAAATCTACTTTATGGTGTATCTTCCAGCCACATACTTATACTAGAACAAAATCTCTTTTAGGTGAATTCTCAGAAGCATTCTATGCTGCTGATAAAGTTATAATAACAGATATATATGCTGCTAGGGAGAAAGACCCAGGAGATATACATTCTAAAGACTTAGTCGAAAAGTTATATCAAAACAATGTAGATGCTATCTACATAAAAGAATTTGAAGATATAGTGAAATATTTACGTGAAAATGTTAATGATAATGATTTAGTAATAACTGCTGGTGCTGGTCCGATTTATAAAGTTGCAGACTTATTGATTGAAAAATAATATATAAAAAATAATTTAGGCTATCAAATCTCTAATTTGATAGCCTTCTTAAAATTCTATTTCTTTCCAATTTCGAATATCTCATTTTTAAGATAATCAAACAAACTTGTATGAACCTCATAGTAAGATACAGTTTTCTTAGAAGTGACTTTCACATAATCTTTTCCCATTGTTTCAACTTTTACAGCAAAATTATCACCTTTTATATTTATAGTAAAGTTATATTCACTTCTTTCCTTACTTTTCTCAGGCTGAACTTTCCCTACAACCCTCTTTGAAATCATCTTATGTGCTAAATCATCAAACTTCCATCTATGAACTTTTTTAATTTCTTTTCCATGAGCTATAGTCACTTCTTTCCAATCTTTATAGTGACTTAAAAGGTCAAACGAAGTGTATATACTTTCATCTAAAAGCTTCTTAAAGGCATTCTTAGAATCAACTGGAACTTTATAATATTCTTCCTTGTTTACAGTATATACTCTAAAGAAATTAAGGTCTGTAGAAAACTTAACACCATCATCAGAATATCCTTCATAAACTGCCTCATAAGAAGATGCAGTATTTCTTACCTTCTTAAAGTCTGAGAAAAAGAACTTTATCTCATCCCACATATCTTCTTCAATTTTTATGTTTTCTATATTCTTGTCTGATATATAAATCTTCTTCTTCTCTTTTATTTGAGTCATTAAAGACCTAGTATCTTCTTCTGTTTCTACCTTCTTTGGAACTTCACTTTTATCCTTTTCCATATTCAAGCCTATTTTGAAGGATATAAAGTATATTATAAAGAAAACAACTACTCCTATTAATATCGCAGCTTTTTTCTTTAGTTTTCTTTTCTTACTCATTTAACCACCCCTAGAGTTTATAATCATAAAACAATTATATAACTTTTTACACTTTTTTTTAAGGTTTAATTATTTATTACACTTATTTCCTTGACAATTAGTACATGGTTCAACGTGAACCGTTATTCCTTTTACAAATTCCATATGTTTTATTATATGTTTTTCCAGTTTAGTAGCAATATCGTGACCTTGCTTAACTGTCAAGTTTTCATCGACACATATAGTCAAATCCACATACGCCATAGCTCCATGTTTTCTAGTCTTTATATCTCCTAGATTCTTAACACCTTCTGTATCTGCTACGATATAATTTAATTCTTTTATTTCTTCTTCATCAACTGAAACATCCATCAATTCATTAACAGAACTTATAAGTATATTGATTCCTACCTTAGCTACAAATATAGCCACTACAACTGATGCAATTGGGTCTAAAGGTTTAAACCCTAAAATAGAACCTCCTATTCCTATAAAGGCAGCTACTGAAGATAATGCATCTGACCTATGATGCCAAGCATCAGCTTTTAAAGCTGGAGAATTTATCTTTTTAGCAACTTTTATCGTTATTCTATATTGATACTCTTTTATCAAGATTGAAATAACTGATACTACTAATGGTAATATTGATGGAACATGTAGTGCATCTAAGTTAAATAAAGATTTAATTGCCTCTATACCTATTGTTATAGAAACAAATATAAGTAATATTGATAATACGAATGATACCAATGTCTCTGCTTTCTCATGCCCATAATTATGTTCTCTATCTCCGGGTCTAGAGGATACATAGTTACCTATTAGTACTCCTATCGAACTTATGATATCTGATGCTGAATGTAATCCATCTGCAATCATTGCACTAGAATTACCAATAATCCCAGCTATCATCTTAATTATTGTTAATGCTATATTCCAAAGTATTGATTGTATTGTTATTTTATTTGCTTCATCATACCTTGTTTCCATTTTTACTCCTCCTTATAAAACAACTTATTATATCAAAAACACACATCTGTACATAAATTAAACCTACTATTATATGCAAATGTATACTCTTTACTTTCAATAAAGATTATCAATCTTCTATAAAATGAAAAATCACCTAGCTTAAGCTAGGCGATATATATATTATACACTATTATTTAAATTTATGCTTCTTTTATTATCTCTACTACCATTTTAGCAGAATCATATAAGTCTTTTATAGCTATATGTTCACTTAATGTATGAGCATTCTTCATACCTATCCCTAAAGTTATGGCTTCAATACCATTTTTACTTAATATATTTGTATCACTACCTCCTCCTGTAGATTCAGTATGACCTTCTATACCTAAGTTTGAAAAAGCTTTCTTTGCAAGTTTTATTATTTCAGAATCCTCACTAACATCTATTGGAGTATATGCTCTGTTTACATCTATCTCAATTTGAGCTCCAAAATCTTTGGCAGCTTTTTCAAAAGTATCTACCATATGTTTAGTTTGAACATCCAATTTATCTTCTTTTAAACTTCTAGCTTCTGCAACTATATTAACTTCACCTGTTACTATATTTGTAGCTGTTCCACCATTTATAATTCCTATGTTAGCAGTTGTTTCTTCATCTATTCTAAGTAAACTCATATTTTCTATTGCTCTAGCTGCTACCATTATAGCACTTATACCAGCTTCAGGCTCAAGACCTGCATGAGCAGTCTTTCCTAATATCTTAACATTTATTACATCTTGTGCAGGAGCTTTTACTATTATTTCTCCAGGAGAACCTCCACTATCTAATACAAAAGCATATTTAGAATCTATTTTTCCATAGTCTAAATTTTTAGCCCCAACTAATCCACATTCTTCACATATAGAGAACACAACTTGTATATCAGTATGTTCTATGTTATTTTCTTTTATATATCTTAAACCTTCTAATATAGCTGCTATACCTGCTTTATCATCAGAACCTAATATTGTAGTACCATCACTTTTTATTATTCCATTTGCTTCATCCACTATAGGTTTTACCCCTATACCTGGAGTTACTGTGTCCATATGTGAACTAAATAATATTTTATTACCTTCCTTGTTTCCCTTTAATGTAGCTATTATATTGCCAGTTTCTCCATTTGTTCTCTCACCAGCATTATCTACTACAACTGAACAACCTATTTCTTCTAATTTTTTAACTAATACTTTAGCAACATTCCCCTCTTTTAAAGATAAACTGTCTATCTGTATTAATTCAAGGAACTCGTTTAAAATTCTTTGCTCGTTTATCATAATCTTCCTCCATAATATAATAGGTATTTCAACATATATTGTAGTGTAATATTTAAATATTATCAATAGTTTTTAAGTTTTTATATTACTTTCGTTAATTTATTTTAGTAAAATGAAAGTTGGAGCTAAATTCTTGCATTTTTATTATTTCTATCTAACTATATTTCTTTGTCTAGAATCTATAAAACATAACCAATATCCTAAACTATTTGTTCTATTATCACAAGCTTGATATCTTAAAAATCCTGTACTTCCATTATCTGGTTGTTCACTTCTATTTCCTGGGATGGCATAAATATAATGTTTTCTTTTATTATACTCATCATATTGAACTCCAAATAAGTAATGTCTATATTTATATGAATTCAATACTGCATCACTATACATAGTATAATTCAACACATTTAAATATCCTAAATGAGGCATTGTATATCCACATAAAGTTGTAGGGTTTATCTCTATTTTCCACCATCTTGTCTTATCTATATAATCTGTTGTAAAAGGTTTTACCTCTCTGAATAGTTTCAAACCTTTCTTTATTTGTCTAGGCATAAGTAATGTTCCAGCTTGTTTATTTCCACTATCTCCTTGACTTACTCCATTGGCTCTTTTTATTTTTTCAATATTATTTTGTTCTTTCTGAGATTTCTTTGATTTAGTAGTTTTTGAAGTAATAGTAGATTCTTCTTCTCTATTTATTTCAAAATCTTCTTCATCATCTTCGTCATATTCCTCATCATATTCCATATCTCTATATTCTTCTTGTGCTTTAACCTTATTATAATTTTCTATTTCCTTATAGTTATTAAATTCTTCTATTTCCTCGTCACTAGAATCTTCTATGTCCGTTCTTGCTTTTAACTCTACATCCTCAACGGATTCATCATCTTCCCAATAATCTTCGTACTCATCTTCATCATATTCTTCTATAATATACTCTTCTTCATTGTCGTTTTCTTCTTCTCTATCACTTTCCTCCTCAGCATCTAACTCTTCATATTCTTCATCGTCTTCCAATTCTTCATACTCTTCTTCATCTTCTATCTCTTGAAATAATATGTCCTCATAATTTTCAATCTTATTTCCCTTAAATCCAATTAAAGGTATGTTTCTCCCATACAACAATGCAATACCTTTTATTTCATCATCATAATCTTCTAAGTCTAAGACAAATTCACCTCTCCCTTGTTCATTTAAAATTATATTTCCTAAGTCTATTAATCCATGGTCACCTTTTATTGCCACTGCTTTATACCCATCTTTAACATATTTTAGATTTTCTACATATAATGCAATAATTGCTTTTTCATCATTTACTTCAACTTTTGCAAAAGCTTTTGGCAGTACTCGTTCTTTGTATCTAAAGTTTATGTCTTTAGCTTCTAGTATTATATAGTCTCTTTTAAACTTTCTTTTAGAACCCACTGCAATCCCCCCTTAACACAGTTTCTCTAAACAATATATGTTAATAAAATAAAAAAAAGTACCTTCTATTTAGAAGATACTTTTGTATTTATTATATTTGAGAGAACTGCAAACTCTTCTATACTAAGAGTTTCACCTCTTCTTTTTTCGTCTATATTAGCTTCTTTTAATATTTCTCTTATTTCATCTTTATTAAGAAAACCAAGACCTCCCAACGAATTGAGAAGAGTTTTTCTCCTTTGCCCAAAAGATGCTTTTACTGTTTTAAAAAATAGCTCTTCATTATGAACATCATATTTTTTTTCAGCTCTTACATGTAAACCTATGACTGTAGAATCTACATTAGGTTGTGGTATAAACATATGTCTTGGAGCTTTTGCCACAATCTCTGTTTCACAATAATATTGAACAGCTATAGATAGTGCACCATAATCTTTAGTACTTGGCATAGCATTCATTCTATCTGCAACTTCTTTTTGAACCATGACCACTATATCTGTTACAGGTATATCTTCTTCTAAAAATTTCATAACTATTGGTGTGGTTATATAATATGGAAGATTTGCCACAAGTTTAACTGGTCCACCATTTAATTTATCTTTTATTAGTTCTTGTATATCTACTTTTAATATATCTTTGTTTACTACCTCTGTGTTATCTAAATCTGACAAAGTGTCCTTTAGTATAGGGATTAAATTCCTGTCAATTTCTATAGCCACTACTTTTTCTGCTACTTTACCCATTTCACGAGTAAGTGTACCTATACCAGGCCCTACTTCTATTATATTATCGCCTTCTTTTATTCTGGCTCCAACTAGTATTTTATCAATTATATTACTATCTATCAAAAAATTTTGACCTAGAGACTTTGAAAATTTAAAGTTATATTTCTGTACTACTTCTTTTGTTGCACTATGTGAAGATAGTCTATCCATTATTTACTCCTTTTAACTTATTTTAAGATTTAATTTTTTTAATTGTACATATTTGTATGTATTTAAGACAAAATATTTATTAGAAATATTTTGTCTTAAATTAACCTGTGATTTCACATCTATTTTATATAATATTTTTCATATACTAAATATTACACTTTAGAGTTGTTTTAATGCATCTATAAATTCTTCTCTTTCAACTCCATAATTATTCAATCTATTTAAAAATTGTTTTGCGTTTCCATATCCAATTCCAAGTATTTTACCAAGTGTATCTCTTCTAAGTGATGCATCTTCATTACCTATAAGGCCATTTCTAATTAAATCAACTTGTTTAAATTCACTTCTTTTTTCTATACTTTCAGTTCTGACTTTATTCAAAGCAGTTATTATACTTTTAGGAGTAGCATTTTCAATACCTATATCTCCATCTTTTTTAGCTTCTTCTCTTGGTAGAAATGCATGTTTACATCCTGGAACTTCTGACGCTATTTTTTTTCTTATTTTTTCACCTGCAAAGTCTGGGTCTGTAAATATTATGACACCACATCTTTCATTAGCAGATTTTATACGCTCCATTACACCTTTTGGAAATCCAAATCCACCTGTAGTTATGAGTTCTGCATCTATTGCTCTCTTAACTGCTGTAACATCATCTCTACCCTCTACTACGATTATTTCTTTTATCATATAAATTCACCTTTTATTCGTTTTTAGTTTTTCTTTACATCTCTTTATTTTAAGGTTTTTATTTGATTTAATCAAGGTACTAAGCTATTTATTTTTATTTAAAAATATATTTTACTCAAGAATCCAATTTGAACTTTTTAATTGTAGCTCTACCATTCTACTATAAATACCATTGTTTTTTGATAACTCTTTGTGTGTTCCTATCTCTGAGATTTTACCTTCATCTAATACAATAATCTTATCTGCTTGAGATATGGTTCTCATTCTATGTGCTATCACAATGACAGTCTTATTTTTTATAAGTTTCGAAATCGCATCTTGTATAAGAGATTCATTTTCTATATCAAGAGATGCAGTGGCTTCATCAAGTAAAACTACTGGGGCATCTTTTAAAAGTGCACGTGCTATTGATATTCTCTGTCTTTCTCCTCCAGAGAGAATACATCCATTCTCTCCAATAATTGTCTGGTATCCATCTGGCATTTTATTTATAAATTCATCACATCTTGCAGCCTTGGCGACTTCATAAATTTCTTCATCACTTGCATCTTTTTTACCTATTCTGATATTTTCTATGATTGTATTATTAAACAGTAGTACATCTTGAAATACAATAGAATAATTTTTCATCAGAGTTTCTGGTTCTACTTTTGATATATCGACTCCCCCAAGTGTAATCTTTCCACTGTCAATATCCCAAAATCTTGGTGCTAGTTTGGCTATAGTTGACTTTCCACATCCAGAAGCACCTACAAGAGCAGTAATTTCTCCTTGTTTTGCAGTAAATGATATCCCATTTAAAACATTCGCTCCCTGGTTATAAGAAAACTTAACATTATCAAAGTTTACGTCCCACCCATTATAATTATTAGATATTGCTCCCTCTTGAATAGGATATTTTTCAATCTCATTCATCCTATTTACTCTCAATAATGAGTTATATATACCAGCTAGATTTATTAAAGCTCCTGAAAGCGGGTCAAATATTCTTGTTGCAACCATCATAAATACAATAAACATAAATATATCTACATCTCTTCTTAAAAGCAATGTAACTCCAATTATAACTGAAGTTGTTATTCCTAATTTTAGTATCATTTGTGCAGATGTCACTAAAATTCCTGAAGTTAATTCTGATTTTATTGAGTATTTTTCATATGCTGTAAGTTTTTTTTCCATAATATCCATATGTTTATCTATTTGATTATTTGATTTTATGTCTTTTACATTATCTATACATTCTTGAATTCCATCAATATAAATCAATTGTATTTTTTTATTTTTAATATTAGCTCTATCTTGTATTTTTTTTGTTGCAATTAATAATAAAAAAGATATAGGTACAACCCATATAAGTGAGATACCCATCTTAAAATTTATAAAAAGCATACTAATACTTACAATGCAAGTAGATACTATTGCTCCAAAAAGTTGTGGAATATAGTGGGAAAAAGCAGTTTCTAAGCTCTCTGTATCTGCCATAATAGTTGTTGTTAAGTCTGATAAATCTTTATTCCCAAAATATGAAAGAGGTAATTTTCTAAGTTTTTCTGCAAGAGTAATTCTTTTAGTGGCACTTTCTGAATATGAGGCTAAAAAGGTTGAATTATATTGAATAAAGTTGCAAATATATACAATTATAAAAATAGCAATACTATATGCCAGATAAATAGGTAAATTAAGCACAAGCATACTACCTTCTATAACTGGCATAACTGTATCTTTTAAGAAAATATATAAAATACTTACAGATGCCATGAGAGCTATATTTGTAATGCAACAAGATATAGACGCTTTATAAAGGTCCTTAGCTCCATTATCACTAAGAGAAAATAGATTTTTTAGATAATTAATCATTTACACAAACCTCCTTTATCTTCCATGATGCTGCCTTTTTATACTCATCCCACATACCTTTGTAAATACCCTCTTTGCCTAAAAGCTCTGTATGTTTTCCACTTTCTATAATCTTTCCATCTGATAATAAATAGATGAAAGAAGCATTTTGTATAGTTGATAATCTGTGTGCAATCATTAAAATAGTTTTTCCCTTTGCAAGTTCTTCAAAGGCAAGTTGGATTTCATATTCATTTTCGGGGTCTGCAAATGCAGTTGCTTCATCCAAAAGTATTATAGGAGCATCTTTCAATATAGCCCTTGCTAAAACAATTCTTTGTACTTCTCCCCCTGAAAGATATACTCCGTTAGCTCCAACAATCGTATCAATCCCATCTGGTAACTTAGCTATAATATCTTCGCATCGAGCTGCCTTTACAGCTTTCATAACTTCTTCTTTCGTTGCATTTGGCTTGCTTTCTCTGATGTTTTCTAAAATACTGGTTTTAAATAAATTACTATTTTGAAATACGAAAGATATGTTATTCATAAGTACATCCTCTGCAATATCTTTAATATCTATTCCTCCTATTTTTATACTTCCTTCAACTGCATCAAAAAACCTTGCAATTAAAGATGCTGCTGTAGATTTTCCTCCTCCAGATGGCCCTACTAGAGCTACAGTACTTCCTTGTTCTATGCTTAATGAGATATTAGAAAGTGCAAAATTATTTGTATTTGGATAAGCAAAAGATACATTTTCTAACCTTATATCAAATTTACTTGGTTTTATAGTAACTTCTTTTTCTTTCAATGGTTCTGCTTTAAGTATAGTATCTATTCTATCTAAAGCATCTTTAGCAATTATTATTTCCTTACTTGTCCACATAATTTTATTCATCATATTAAGGCATACTGGTGTAAAAAAAAGATAGAATAGGAAATCAGTTAAGAATTCTTTTGGTGTAGATGAAATTGTTATTAAAAAAGCCCCTCCAAGTACTAAAAATATAGATATTGAGTTAATAAATACAGTATAAAATATCATGGGTCTCCTAAATTTTATAGTATATCTTAGTGCAAAATCTTTATATTGATTTATTGCCTTATAAAATTTTTTAAAAGAAAATATACTCTGCCCAAATATTTTTACAACAGGTACACCCCTGATATATTCTACTGCTTCATTATTCATATTTTCCAAAGAACTCTGATATTTACTAATATTTTCAGAATGACCTGGCCCAACCATTTGCATTAAAAATATAAAGCTAATAGCAATAGGTGCTATACTAATCACTCCTAATCTCCAATTAAATGCAAACAAGAAAAAAATAGCCGCTATAGGTGTTACAAAAGCTCCAACTAAATCGGGTAATTGATGAGCTAAATATGACTCGGTTTGTCCAGCACTTTCATCCACTATCCTACGCAACTTACCACTTCCTGATTCATTGAAATATCCAAGAGGTAATTTCATCAAATGTCTTAATGTATAATACCTAATATTTTTTGCTATACGAAAAGCTGAAAAATGTGTACAAATCAAAGCTAAGAAGTACACTAATATACTTAATATTGAAAAAATAAAAGCCATCCAAGCATAATAATATACAATATTTTGAGCTAATTCTACATTAGGCCATACATTAAATATCTCAGATACACATATCCATATAAATGCAATTGGTAAAAGGGCTAAAATGGAACTAATTCCAGACAAAATCATACCCAATATAGTGATATACTTATGTTTTCCTGCAAAGCAAAATAACTTTGAAAGTAATGACTCTTTTTTATTCATATCTCCACCTCATTTCAAATTATTTTCCTAATTACTAAAATAAATCAATTACTCATTTTCTAAAGTCTAGATTTAAATTAAATATGTTTCTCTTTCCTCCTTTCTAAACTTCTAGCGTATAATCATATCATGTGAAAATAAATACCTAAGGTTTATAGATTTTTGTTATTGATTTTATTTCTATCTTTACTAAAATAGTTCTATTCTTAATAAAGTTTTTTAATTTGCATGGGCATTTTTATCGATATAGATATTCATTCTCATTTATACTTTAAAATATAAGAGCCCTCTGTTTAATATCTCCTTAATAATTAAACATGAGATGCTCATATATAAAGTTTCTGATTACAATTTAAAATCTAGTATTTCATTCCATCCTGCATAATAAAAATGTTTTATCTTTTCCATATAATATACAGCTTCTTCTTTAGATAAATTATGTTTGATTGCTTCAAACATATTATGCATACAAGAAGAAGACATAACATGAATGAAAAAATCATCTTTTTTAATATCATAAGAATCTGACTTAATAAGTATATTTCTAGTTGATTCTTCTTCAATTTCAATCAGGCTCTCAACATACTCTTCATATCTAGTTCCTTGAGAGCTACATACAATTAACTTCATTGCTTCAAAGTTATCGTATATAAAGTCAAGTATGCAATCTGTGCTTTGACTCATCAGATTATATGAATTCTCTGTATTATAAGATTTGATTATTGAACATTTATCATGCTGATGTTTGAATAATGTAAGTAATTCAGTAGCTGTTTTTGACACTAATTCCTCAAATAATATCTCTTTATTTTTAAAATGATTGTACATTGCGCCTGTAGTTACATTCGCATTATCAGCAATTTTTCTCATACTTGCATTGTGAAATCCAAGATTTAAAAATTCTACTTTTGCACATTCTAATATTCTATTCCGTGTTAATTCTGAGCTATAACTTATAATATGTACCTCCTTTTTAATAACTAAGTTATTTAAAATAACATCGTTATCTCAAAGTTTATATCAACAGTTTTAATATGTCAATATTTTTTCGTAATATTCAGTATATTTTTATATCAATAGAATATTTACATATATAAAAAGATGAATTCTACCTATAAGAATTCATCTTTTTATATGTGTAAATTATCACTTTATTTTAATACAGTCGATTTTAAGTTAATTGTCTACAAATAACTTAACTCTCTTTTTCTGTCTTTCCATCATATTTTGATATCCATTTATTTAGTATAACTTCTCTATTTTTTGCTGCTGATTTTAAATCATTATCTATCATTTGCTCTAATGGCTTTTTAGGGAACCCTTCTGGTACTGGATTTCCTGTAGAAACAGTAGTAACAGCATAATTTTTAGAGTACTCATTCATTGCATCTTTACTTATTGCCCAATCTAAAAATACTTTTGAAGCTTCTTTTATATTTTCTTTTTTTACCAGAGCATTTGCTTCTATATCCCATCCAGAACCTTCTTTTGGAAATACAACTTCTACTGGATAGCCTTCCTCTTTTAGTTTTATACCTCTATATCCAAAAGATATACCTATAGGATATTCCCCAGAAGCTGCTGATGTAGCTGGAGCTGAACCAGATTGAGTATATACACCAATATTTTCATGTAATTTATCCATGTATTGCCATGCTTTTTCTTCACCCATAATTTGTATAAGCGCTGATACTGTTAAATATCCTGTGCCAGAAGAAGATGGGTTAGGCATAGATATAAGCCCTTTATACTCTGATTTTGTTAAATCTTCATAAGAACTAGGAACTGGTATATTTTTATCCTTTAATTCTTTAGTATTTACTGTTATCCCTGTCATCCAAGCATCTATTCCAACCCAAGAAGGAACTTCCTTATCATCCTTAAATGCAGACTCTATTTCCTCAGAACCTTTTGGAGCATATGGCTCTAACATTCCTTGGTCATCTGCAACTAACAAACTTGTAGCTGCAACTCCCCATACAACATCTGCCTGAGGATTATCTTTTTCAGCAAGTAGTCTTGCTGTTATATCTCCTGTTGATGCTCTAACAATGTTTAGTTTAATATCTGGATATTGTTTTTTAAATGTAGCTAGATATGGTTCTATACTATCTTCTTCAATTGCTGTATAAACTGTTAAATCCCCTTTTGTCTTACTATCAGTCTTTGAATCTGAACCTGATGAGACATTACTACACCCCGTTATTACACTCAATAAAAGTGTTGATAATACTCCTAAAGAAACTAGCTTCTTAAATTTCATTTTTACCTCCCCTTAAGCAACATCTTTTTGTTGCCATTTTTGTGTGTTATTTTTTAATTTCTTTGTGATAAATTCGTACAAAAGCCTTACTATTATATTTGTTAAAAGCACTAATACTGCCATGGCAGCTGATGGTCCTATATATCCTATCTCATCTAGCTTTAGTATTGATATTGATGCGGTCTGAGTTTGAGGAGTATATAAAAATATTAATGCTGAAACAGTAACCATTGAATTTACAAAATAATATACTACTATTTCAAGTATTGATGTTATAGACATTGGAATTGTTATATTAAAAAACACTTTATAAAATGGTATATTTATAGATTTTGCAACTAATTCATATTCTCTATCCAACATCTTTAAGGATGAATTTGAAGTTATAAAACAAACTGAATAAAAATGAACTATATTTACTATCACTAGTAT
Source organism: Clostridioides difficile (assembly GCA_012955965.1). GTDB lineage: Bacteria > Bacillota > Clostridia > Peptostreptococcales > Peptostreptococcaceae > Clostridioides > Clostridioides difficile_G. The sequence goes on along the minus strand of JABBZI010000015.1, from coordinate 22,921 downwards.
TGCTGTACTTCCATATAGAAAATTTAATGGGTTATTTGCTGAGTTAAAAAAAGTTATGTATGATATACCCAAAACTAACCCAGGCAATGCCATAGGTATCATTGATAAAAAGTAAGCAGTTTGTCTTAATTTAGGAAATTTATCTACCTTTTCTATCATATATGCACTAAAAAATACAAATATAGTTCCAAAAATTGCTGTCAATGTTGATATTTTTAAACTGCTTAAATAAGTTTTTATTCCACTTCCCAAGATACCTTTAAACGTATAATGTTCCATTGTAAGGCTTAAATTATATGGCCATAACTTTATAACTGAACCTATAACTGAAACGAATATCAAAATAAAGATTAATAAAGTTATAAAGCTACATGCTATTAAAAACATTCTATCTCTAAGCTTATTTTCCTTAATTTTATACGGCATAGATTTTGCAGTTATAGTCATTCCCTGCTTTTTACTTGCCATTTTATCTAATGTAAAAGCTATTAGCACAGGAATCAACATTACCATAGAAACAGTTGCTCCCATTGGTATGTTAAATTGTCCTACTACTTGCTTGTATATGTCAGTAGCCAATACATTATAGTTTCCTCCAACTACCTTTGCCGCTCCAAAATCTGTAAATGCTAGTATAAAGGATACAAAGAATGAACTCACCAACGAGTACTTTATCCCTGGAATTGTAATTTTACAGAACTTCTTAAATTCACTAGCCCCTAAGCTATCTGCTGCTTCATAAAGTCTATAGTCCGCCATTGAAAGTGCAACAGATAATATCAAGAATGCTTGTGGAAATGTAAATAATATCTGAGAAATAATTATTCCTAATGGCCCATATAATTGTACCTCAAACCCCATTGCAGTAAAGATTCCCTTATTTCCAAAAAGGTATATAAGTGAGATACCATATAACATAGTTGGTGCAAAAAGTGGGAACATCCCCATTGTTTTAAAAAAGTTCTTAAACTTTATATTTGTTCTTGTTATTGCATACGAATACATAAATGCTAAACATAGTGATATTAAAGATGAAACTGTAGATACAAAAATCGAGTTTTTAAATGATGCTATAAGACTTGGGTTTTCAATATATTTACTAAAATTTGAAAATCCTATAAAATTTCCGCTTGTATCTAAGAATGCATTTTTTAATAATGATACTAATGGAAATAATATAAATACTATTAATAAAATTACTGAAAAAACTAAGAAATATTTTTGTATCGTGCTATCACCTATTCTTCTTTTATTTTTTGCTGTTATCATTTATTCACCCCTAGCTATTAAGCACATCCCTCTGATTTATACTCTACGATTCCTTCTTTAGGTATCTTAAAGCTTATTTTAGAACCTATACATAGTTTCATTTGTTCAGCAACTTTTGAAACTACATCTAACTTCATTTGTTTAGAACAATACTCAACTGTAATTCTATAATTAAACCCTCTAAATTCAATGTCTAAAATCTCACCCACTTTTATATCCTTATCTTTCGAGTCCTTATTAAACTCTACTTTTATATCTTCTGGTCTAATCGCTATTTTATTAATACCATCATCTATAAAATTTATTGTTCCTATAAAGTCAGCTACAAAAGGTGTGTTAGGATTTTTATACACTTCTTTTGGAGTCCCAACCTGTATTATTTCTCCACTGTTCATAACAACCATTTTGTCAGCTAGACAAAGTGCCTCTTCTTGGTCATGAGTTACCATTATAGTTGTAATTCCTAGTTTTCTATGTAGACTTCTAATCTGCTCCCTAAGTTTCAATCTTACTTTTGCATCTAATGCAGATAAAGGTTCATCAAGAAGTAAAAAGTCTGGTTCTAAAGCAATTGCACGAGCTAATGCTACTCTTTGTTGTTGCCCTCCTGATAATTGGGATGGATATTTTTTCTCATATCCACTCAATTCTACAACTTCTAAAACCTCCTTAACCTTCTTATCGATGTTAGGTTTACTTATATTTTTATTTTCTAGCCCAAAAGCTATGTTTTTGTAAACATTCATATTTGGAAATAGTGCATATGACTGAAAAACTATACCAAAATTTCTACTTTCAGGTGGTGAATTAGTCATATCTTTATCATTTATTATTATTTTTCCATCATGTTTATTCTCAAGACCTGCAATTATTCTAAGCAATGTACTTTTACCACAGCCACTTGGACCTAGTAAGCATATAAACTCTCCTTTTTCAATATCAATAGATATATCTTTTAACACCTTGACTTGTCCATAACTTTTACTTATATTTTTTACTTGTAAAAAAGACATTTATAAAACCCCTCCTAAAGCTAACCTGAACTTAAATAAGTCTTCTCTATTTAAGCTCTTGCTTCCAAGTTCATAGTTATGCTGAGAATAAGCCCCATGGTAATCTGAACCTCCTGTAATTACCAAGTTGTACTTTTTAGCATAAAAAAGTGATTCTTTTTCTAATTCTTTATTGTGTGAAGGATGATATACTTCTATACCATCTAATCCTACTTTTACCATATCTTCAATAGCACTGAAATTATCCATTTGGCCAGGATGGGCTAATACACAAATTCCACCAGAATTCTTTATAGCTTTTATTGCATCTCTATAATCCACATACTTTAAGGATACATATGCCTTGCCATTTCCTCTATGAAACAATTCTTTATATAGACTAGAATATATATTATCTGTATATCCTTTATCTATAAGAGCTTTCATTATATGTTGTTTAAATATTCCAGTCTTTGATGAGTATTTCTTTACATCTTCTATGGATATTTCGTATCCTAAATCCATAATTTTATTTACCATCTTGACAGATGCTTTATGTCTATCGCATACCATTGGGTTACATAAGCTTTTTATTTCTTGACTGTTTAAATCTATGTTATACCCTAGAATATGAACTCTTTTTCTATTTTTATAATCATAAGCTGAGATTTCTATACCTGGTATTATTGTTACTCCATAATGTTCTCCAAGTACAAGAGCTTCATCTAATCCAGATAGAGTATCATGATTTGTTATTGCCAATAGATTTATATTCTTTTCTGATGCTTTTTTTATTATCTCTTCTGTCGTTAAATTATTATCTGATATACTTGTATGACAATGTAAATCTGTTATCAATCTTTATACCTCCCTTTTATAAACTGTATTTCCATTTACAATAGTATTTACAATCTTTGGATACTCACTATCAATATCTAATAAAACTAAATCCGCCTTTTTATTTTCTTTTATACTACCTCTTTCATCATATATACCAACTGCCTTAGCTGGATTTGAAGTGAATAAATTAACTGCTTTATTTAAATTGTTAGTTTTTTGTGCAACTATACACATAGACTTTATCATAGCTGATGGAAGATAATCTGAACAAACAATATCACAACAGTCTTCCAATATAGCATCCATTGCCTTTAAGTTGTTATTATGAGATTTGCCCCTTACAATATTAGGTGCACCCAAGCAAGTTAAGACACCTAGTTTCTTTGAATACTTTGCTACCTCAAGAGTTATAGGAAATTCAGATACGTTGACGCCTATGTTTTTTATAAAATCCATTTTTTCTAATGTATCATCATCATGTGAAGCAATATTTATGTTTTTATTTTTTGCTTTTCCTATAACATTAGCTATTTTATTCCAATCCAAATTATCATGTAAATCTACTAAACCATCTAACCATGTATCTACATGACTTTCCGTAACTCCCCATACTTTAGTAGCATATTCCCTATAAAATGCTGGATTTGTATACTGACCTTGACCTGGAGAATGGTCCATTATTGATAAATAGTCTATTTTATTTTCTTCCAATAATTCTGAAACTTTATCTAAACCTTCATGGTATAATACTTCATACCTTAAATGTACTTTATGATTTATACTCTTACTGTCTATGTTTTTATATGAATCAATATTTTCAATCATCTTTAAAGAATTATCAATACTTCTAACCCCTACTCCATCTCCTAAAGATATAGAATGATAAACTGTAGTTATTCCATTTGCAGGTAGTTTTTTATCAAGCTCATAAAATGCCATATTAAATGGTAACAATGTACTCGGTCTTGGCTCTATTTCCTTTTCAATAGCATCACTATGAATATCTATAATACCAGGTATGACATATAAATTTTTTGCGTCTATTACTTCATCTATCTCATTAAAATCAAATGCATAGTCAATCTTATCATTTGATACTTTTTTTATTGTATCTCCTTCTATAATTAAATGAGCATTTTCAAGTATTACATCTTCTAATACAATATTGGCATTATGAATTAATTTTATCATCTAGGCTACCCCACTTTCACTCATAGTTCCTTTTGCCATAGTAAAGGTCTTATCTATAACAGTTTCCATAAATTCTATATCATGAAAAATTCCTATCATTGTAGTTCCTTGACTTTTAAGTTCCAACATTTTTTCTTTTACATATATTTTAGATTGATTATCAAGTGATGCAGTTGGCTCATCAAGTAATAAAAGTCTAGGTTTTTTAACCATTGCTTGAGCAAGATTTAATCTTAACTTCTCTCCACCAGAAAAATTATTTGGATAAGCATCCCATAAATTTTCCTTTATTTCAAATTGATTTAGTATATCTTTTGCCATATCATATGCACATTTTTTTTCAAACCCACTCTCAATTAATGAATGTACTACTAACTCAATTGCAGTTATTCGTGGCAGAGTCTTTAAAAACTGTGATACATACCCTATTTCCTTTTTTCTAAGGTTTATCATTTCTCTATCTCCAATTTTAGACAGGTCTATATTTCCATATATTTCTGAGTTAAATATTATTTCTCCAGTTGTTGGTATGTATGTTTTATAAATGCTTTTTAATATAGTGGATTTCCCTGCGCCAGATTTACCTATTATTCCTAAGAATTCCCCTTTTGAAACTTCAAAGCTTATGTTATTACATGCCTTTATAGTCTTGTTTAGTGAATGTAACTCAAAATCTTTACTAAAATTATTTACCTTAAGTATAGTTTCTTTCATTTTATTCAAAGCCCCCATTTTACTTATTTACAAACAATATTTATAACAGTGAATTTATAAGTTGCTGAGTATATGGGTGTTGTGGGTCTTCCATTATTTGGTCTGTAAGACCAGACTCAATCACACTTCCATTTTTCATTACAATTGTTCTATCAGCAAGCATCTTGATAACATCGAAGTCATGAGATACAACTACCATAGAAATTTTCAATTCTCTTTGAATCTCTCTTATTAAATCCAATACTTCTGCTTGTACAGATACATCTAAGCCTGTTGTAACTTCATCTAGTAGCAATATTGGAGGGTTATTTGAAAGAGCTTTTGCTATTTGAACTCTCTGTTGCATTCCTCCACTAAAGTATTTAGGTTTATGGTCTATTCTCTCTACAGGTATATTAGTTTTTATTAGGAGTTCTTTTGCTCTATCTCTTATTTTTTCAACATTATACAAATTTGCCATTAATAATTTTTCTGCTATATTCCCACCACTGCTAAAGTCCAAATTTAAGCCAAGATGAGGATTTTGATACACAATACCCATAAAATGATTCTTTATATACCTCTTTTTTTGGTCTGAGAGTTCTAATATATTTTCATATTTATTGTAATGTGATATATATACCTCTCCACTATTTGCATGTTCTTGAAAAAACAATATCTTTAATAATGTGCTTTTCCCTGAACCAGATTCACCTACAATACCAAGGACTTCTCCCTCATAAAGCTCTAAATTTACATTATTACATGCAACTATAGAACCACAGTATTTGCATATATTATTACTTTCATATCCTGTACTTTCAAAACACTTTTCACACCCATCTCCATAAATAAGATTGATATTTCTTCCTATTAATACTTGCTTGTCTATGTTTTCTACTCTTTTAGTTTTATTTATATTATTCATTCCAAGCACCTCCAATTGTCACATCTATACCGTTATTTTTTAATCTAACTTTTTCACAATAACTTGTGTCTGAGCAACTATAGTACTTTTCATTGGTATCGCTATCATATACTTCATCTAAAAATGTATTCGTACTTTTACATAAACTACAATGCTTTCCTTCAAATCTTTCCTCTTCAAATTTGTAATCTTCAAATTCTAAAGGTTCTACTTTTGTATATGGAGGAATTGCGTATATCCTTTTTTCTCTTCCTGCGCCAAATAAGAATAAATTGTCTGACATGTTTAATTTTTTTATGTCAAATCTTGGTATTGGAGACGGATTCATTAAGTATCTATCGTTTACTTTACATGGATATTCCGCTGCTATTGATATATCATCAAATCTAACTATATCTTCATAAAGATATACCCACATCCTACTATAATCTTCTTCTGAATGCATTCTTCTCGTTTCGACTTCACTAGGTTCCACTATTCTAAGTGTTTCTGGTATTGGTACTTGAAATATCAGTATTTGGTTAGATTTTAGTTTTTCTTCTGGTATTCTATGTCTTGTTTGAATCAATGTAGCTTCTAAAGTGTCTTTTGTAGTTTCTACATTACTTACACCTGAAACAAAGCTTCTTATATTACAAGCATTTGTGGAATCATCACTCCCCTGGTCAATTACTTTTACTACATCATTTTTACCAATTAATGATAGTGTTAATTGTAGACCTCCAGTACCCCATCCCTTAGCTATAGGCAACTCTCTTGAACCAAAAGGAACTTGATAACCAGGTATTGATACTGCTTTTAATATTTTTCTTCTTATTTCCTTTTTTGTGTTTTCATCTAAAAAGCCATAGTTATATATCACCTAAACTTACCTCCATAAACTATTTTATTCTTTCTACATCCGCTTTAAAATCTACATAATGAGGAAGTTTAAAGTGAGATATAAATCCTAATGAATCTATTCCATCTATATGAAGCAATACAAATTCTTCATCTTGTGCTAGTTTTTCGCTATTTGGTTCTAAAGATTTATCCAGTATGGCCATAGATATAGCCTTATTCTCATTATTCCCCATACAAAGACCATATCCTAAAGACATTTTATTTTTATCTTCCAAATTTTTTTTAGAATTTTCAGTCTTATTCTGTGAACTTTTGGAAACTATTTCACATTCAGTAACCAACATATCACCTATTGTTATTTGCTCATCTTCATAAATTGGATGTTTTATTTTTACAGATACATTACCTGTTCTAAGTTCACTTATATATGGATGTTCATCACCAAATCCTCTTACAATAGCATAAGCAAACCCTGATACTACTCCACTTTCACCTCTAGTTAAAGCCTGTAATTTTGCCGACCTAGAAACTGGAAATCTTAGACTATTTCTTGTGATATCATCTATCACTTCCTCTGATTTATCTTCACACACTTTTTCTTGCAATAAATTTCCTTCTCTAAATATATTGGATATTTTTGTAAACTTAGGTATTTCATCCACCTTTTCTAATTCATTTATAAAACTATTTTTAAAATCTCTATTCTTCTTTTCATCTTCTTCTAGTAATTCTACATTTAGTATTCTATTCTCATAATCTCTAGTTGCTCCAAGATATTGTCCTCCTGGTATGTCTTTAAATGTAGCTGATATTCTTCTCTTTATTCTCATTTCTTCTGTGTTTATAGGTTGTGAATATGTAACTCTAGGCATAGTTGACCTTAAAGCTCTTATATAGAAAGATGCTTCTAATATATCACCTTGAGCTTGTTTTATAGCTAATGCAGATAATTCCTTGTTATATAAACTTCCTTCAGACATTACTTTGTCTACAGCATAAGACATTTGTTCCTTAATTTGCTTTACATCTATAGGTAAACTCTCTCCTTTTACCCTATAAAATTCAAGTATATTTTTAGCCTGTAATATAGCTTCTTCTCCACCTTTAACTGCTACATAAGCCATTGTTATAGTACCTCCCAACTTAATTTTGATGACCTTGGTATAAAAGCAAGTTCTCCCTTTTTATCCACTAAAATCAAATCTACTCCTATTGGATAATCTTTATTTATAGTAGATAATCTTTCTAAAAATTCTTTTTTAACTCCATCTATATAGAGACTATTTTTAGATTTTATACCAGAGCCACTTAAATCAAGCTTTATATACTTAGTTTGATAATCTATTGATAAATCATTTACTTGATGTATTATAGTTGCACTTTCATCAGGGTATTCAAAAGAACCTATTCTAACTTGTAGTATATCTATTTCTGAATTAATATCCAAAAATAGATAATCTGACTTTTTATAATCTACTTGATTTGACATTGTAAGTGCTCTTATATTTTTTATATCTTTTTGAGTATGATTCTCTACATAGAAAGTAACCTCTTGGTCTAATAGAGTAATTGCTATACCAATTGCTCCATTTGATAATTTTGTATTATTTTCTATATTTATATTATCTATATTATTTAATTTCCCAGGAAATGAAGCACTATCTAGCAGTTTTCTATATATTTCTTGTGTATAATTTACCATGACTCTCCTCCTATTTAATCCATAGTATTGAATTGAACCTTTGTTTTATTAATCAAGCTAAACTCATCAATAATCTTTTGCTCATATCTCAAGCTCTCTTCATATACACTTTTATTTATATAATTTTTTAACTCATCAAATTTAGTATTGTTGCTATGTAAAACTGCATCTATAGTTGCTAAATAAACAACTTTCTTATCATCATTTTCTGCAACTATTCCATAACCTAAACTTTCATCCACTTTTGCACTACATTCTGTAACTAATATCTCTCCTAAATTAAATGTTGTATTATTTACACTTTCATTAGCTCTTACCATTACTGTAGCTAAGTTAGGTTCTTTGATTATAGAGATGCTTGATATATCTTTTATCATTGAATATATTTTTTCTAGTTCCACTAAATCCATATTTATCAATATCTTAGTACTATCAACTGTATACAAGATTTTGCCTCCTTAATTTACCTTTCGTTTACTTATCTAAGAATATAATAAACAACTTAAGTTAAATAGATATTATGTTTCAGTTAAGTCTAATGGATATCTTGTAAATTCTTTTTTAACAATGTTAAGAAAATATATATTAAAAGATAAAATAATCCACTAAAAATAAAAAAAGTATACCATTCAAACTGAATGGTATACTCATCTTGTACTTACAAATTTCTAATTTTATAAGTCATTATAAATTTTAATTGTTTATTCTATATTAAAAAACTTCTTTGCATTTTCCTTTGTAGCTCTGCATACTTCTTCATAGGATATTCCTTTTTCTTGAGCTATTTTATCAGCAACAAAAGCTACTTGAGAAGGATTATTTCTCTTTCCTCTGTGTGGTTCTGGTGACATATATGGTGAATCAGTCTCTATAAACAGCCTTTCTAGAGGAATTTCTCTTACTACTTCTCTAGTTTTCTTGTTATTCTTAAAAGTAACTGTTCCTGGAATTGATATATAACAACCCATTTTAACATATTCTCTAGCTAATTCCACATTACCACTATAACAATGGAGTACACATCCTATTTCAGGGCTTTTAGTACTTTTTATTATCTCAAAAGTATCTCCATGTGCATCTCTATCATGTATTATTATTGGAAGTTTTAACTCATTAGCTAACTCAATTTGCTTCTTAAACCACTCTTTTTGCTCTTCTCTTGGAGAATAATCATAATAATAATCTAACCCGATTTCTCCAATAGCTACAACTTTTTCATTTTCAGTTGCAAGTTTTCTTAAAGTATCTATTGCTGTATCATCCAACTTTGATACATCATGTGGATGTACTCCAACTGCTGAGTATATAAAATCATACTTTTTTGCTAGCTCAATTGCTGTTATTGATGTCTCTATATCTGCACCTGGATTCACAACTAAATCTACACCTTTTTCTTTTAATGAACCAATAAGTTCATCTCTATCTTCATCAAAACTTTCATCATTTAAATGTGCGTGTGAGTCAAATAACATTTTTAATCTCCTTACTGTTTAATTGCCTATTAACGAACCTCGCATCCATCTTTAGCTCCTTGTGTAAATGGTAGAACATATGGGTCTCCATCATCACCTGCTGCTAATATCATACCTTGAGATTCTACACCTCTTAATTTAACTGGCTTTAAGTTACATACTACTGTAACCTCCTTACCTACCAAGTCTTCTGGCTTATAGTATTCAGCTATTCCTGATACTATTTGTCTTGTTTCTGGCCCAAGTTTAACTTGTGACACTAATAATTTATTTGCTTTTGGATGCTTTTCACAACTTATAATTTTTCCTACTCTAAGCTCTATTTTGTCTAAATCATCAATAGTAATTTCTTCTTTATGCTCTAATGGCTTTTCCTCTACTGGAGGTTTCCCAGAAAACATATTAGTTAATTCTTCTATTTCTTTTTCTACATCTAATCTTGGGAATAAAGGCTCACCTTTAAATACCTTTACATTTTCTCCAATAAGTCCAAATGTTTTTGTACTTTCCCATGTAGTTATATCATCTTGACCTTTTATTCCTATATGCTCATATATCTTATTAGCTGTTTCATTCATTATAGGATTTATTAATGTAGCAATTATTCTTATAGATTCACATAAATTATATAAAACTGTATCTAATTCATCTTTCTTAGTTTCATCTTTAGCTAGCGCCCAAGGCATAGTCTCATCTATATATTTATTAGTTCTTCTAACTAATTTCCATACACTCTCTAATGCTTCATGAAATTGCATCTTATCCATTTCAGCTTCAAAATTTTCTCTAGTTGATACAGCTTGTTCTTTTAAATCTGCATCAAAATCAGTTGAAACTTTTACTGTTGGTATTATACCATTATTGTATTTTTCAACCATAGCTACAGTTCTGCTTATTAAGTTTCCTAAATCATTTGCTAAATCATAATTTATTCTTGTTACAAAGTTTCTGTGAGTATAGCTTCCATCTTGTCCAAATGCAAACTCTCTTAATAAGAAGTATTTAAGTGTATCTATTCCATATCTTTCTATTATAGGTTCTGGATAAACCACATTACCTTTTGATTTACTCATCTTATCATCAGCAAATAGTATCCATCCATGCCCAAATACTTGTTTTGGAACTTCTAGACCTAAAGCCATTAAAAGTGCTGGCCATATTATTGTGTGGAATCTCACTATTTCTTTACCTACTATTTGAACATTGGCAGGCCAATATTTTTTAAACTCTTCATCATTGTCAGTCATATATCCTAATGCTGTTATATAATTACATAAAGCATCTACCCATACATAAATTACATGTTTTTCATCAAAAGGAACTTTTATACCCCAGTCAAAAGTCGTTCTTGTTACACTTAAGTCTTCTAATCCTTTATCTAAAAAATTTGCTACCATTTCATTTTTTCTAGCAGCAGGAAAACAGAAACTATCATCCTTAAATAACTCTTTTAATCTATCTTCATATTTAGATAATCTAAAGAAATAAGATTCTTCTTTTACTAAGTATGTTTCTCTTCCACAATCAGGGCATTTATTTCCTTCTAATAATTGAGACTCTGTCCAGAAACTCTCACAAGGAGTACAATATCTACCTTCATATTCTCCTTTATATATATCACCTTGCTCATACAATTTAGTAAATATCTTTTGTATTATGTCTGTATGTCTTTTTTCTGTCGTTCTTATAAAATCATCATAAGATATATCCATAGTATTCCATAAATCCTTGATGTCTTTTATCATCCCATCAAGATATTCTATCTCTGACATTCCTTGTTCTATAGCTTTTTTTTGAATTTTTTCACCATGCTCATCTGTTCCTGTCAAGAACTTTACATCATATCCACAAAAACGCTTAAATCTAGCTATCGTATCTGCTGCTACTGTTGAATAAGTATGACCTATGTGTAGTCCTCCACTTGGATAGTATATTGGTGTTGTTACATAAAAACTCGGTTTGCTCATATTATTTACCTCCTATTTTTTTATCGTTCATAATTTTATAAATATTTCATTGAAATAATAAAAAATCGCCTCCTATGAGTTAACATAGGGGCGAGATTATTCACGGTACCACCCTAATTCATCTATAATAATTATGTTTCACATGAAATGTAGAAACTAATTTACAGACATCTTAGTAGACTATAACGTGCCCAACCGTTTTATCCTAGCATATATGCTCAGATAAAAAGCTCCAAGACCATCTTCAATAAAGCTTTTGACACTAGCTTTCACCTAACCTAGCTCTCTGATAGAAAAAACCTTTATTTACTCTTCTTTTCATAGCTTATAATTTATATTACTATTTATTTCTATATAATCATTATATTATAAAATTTTTCCCACATTGTCAACAAATTATACAAATATTACATAGCAAATGAAAACAGCTGCTATAACACCAGCAACATGACTAATCATAGCACATGACAATGTATGTCTAGTATTCTTTATCTTTAGACTTCCATAGTATATTGCCATTGTATAAAATATAGTTTCAGACGAGCCTACAATTGTAGCACCCATTTTTTCCACTAAACTACCTATTCCAACCCTATTTGCAAGTTCACTATACATACCCAAGGCACCACTTCCAGATAAAGGTTTTACACTTATTAGACCTATTAATTCTTTTGGTATACTAAGCACATTTGCTATTGGTGTAAATAGCCATTCTAACATATCAAGACCTTTACCTGTTTTGAATATTCCTATTGCCAAAAATATTCCTATTATATATGGTAGAATATCCCAAGCTGCCTTTAGTCCATCAATTGCTCCTTTTACAAAGCTATCATATACATCTATTTTTTTATATTTACCATAAACTACTATGTACAAAATTATTATTGGTATAAGTAAGTTTGAAAATACTTCCATGTATCTACATCCCCTTTATCTATATCTTCTTTGAAAAAATTTACATGTTATTATCGCTATTGCTGTAGATATAATGGTTGCAAATAAAGTTGTAAAAATTATCTCACTTGGATTTTGAGCTCCCATGTCCATCCTTAGTTTAATTATAGTAAATGGAATTATCTGTATAGAAGATATATTTATTACCATAAACATAATCATATCATTAGTGGCTGTATCTTTTTTGTTATTTAAAGTTTGAAGCTCACCCATTGCCTTTAAACCAAATGCTGTTGCACCATTTCCAGCACCCAGCATATTTAAAGCAATATTCATAACTATATAAGACATTGCTTTGTGACCTTTTGGAATAGAAGGAAATAATCTTCTCATTATAGGATTTAATTTCTGACCTATCTTTTCGATTAGACCTGATTCTTTTGCAATATTCATTACACCCATCCAAAGTGCCATTATACCAGCTAGACTTATTGCAAATTCTATACCTTTAGATGTCTCACTCAATATAACTTTATTTAATTCACCCATATTTTTAGAAATCAAACTTCCTATTATTCCTATCGATACCATATAAAACCATATTTTCCCTATGCTAATCATCCTCCTCTTTAAATAATTTTATGATAGTTAGGTAATACTTTATACTTGAAAGTTGTACTATATTATGTTTTAGTATAAGTGTGGGAGTTTTTATAATTTTTAATATTTAATAATAATTAAGGAGAGAAATAATGAGAAATCTAACACTTCTTACTGATTTATATCAGCTTACTATGTTAAATGGCTATTTTGAAAAAAATATTCACGAAGACATTGTTGTATTCGATATGTTTTTTAGAAAAAACGCTTGTGATGGAGGGTATACTATAGTTTGTGGTATTGATCAGGTTGTTGAATACATAGATAATCTTCATTTTTCAAATGAAGATTTAGAGTACTTAAAAAGCTTAAATTTATTTTCTGATAAATTTTTAAAGTTTTTAAAAGAATTTAAGTTCACAGGAGATATATATGCTGTTGAGGAAGGAACTATCATGTTTCCTAATGAGCCATTGATTACTGTTAAGGCACCACTATATCAAGCTCAACTTATTGAAACAGCATTGTTGACCATAGTCAATTTTCAATCTCTTATTGCTACTAAAGCCTCTAGAGTTTGCTTTGCGGCTCAAGGAGACCCTGTATTTGAATTTGGATTACGCCGTGCACAAGGTCCAGATGCAGGTATATACGGAGCTAGAGCTGCTGTAGTTGGTGGTTGTACTGGGACTGCAAATGTATTAGCTGGGAAAATGTTTGATATTCCTATAATTGGTACACATGCTCATAGTTGGGTACAAAAATTTGATACTGAACTTGATGCATTCCAAGCATATGCTGATGTTTATCCAGACAAATGCTTACTTCTTGTAGATACTTATGATGTATTAAACAGTGGTGTACCTAATGCAATAAAAGTATTTAAAAATATTTCTGAAAAAGGGTACAAGCCTATGGGTATAAGACTAGATTCTGGAGATTTAGCTTATTTATCTAAAGAAGCTAAAAAGCAATTAGATAGTGCTGGTTTTTCAGATATTAGTATCACTGCATCTAATGACCTTGATGAATACACTATATCATCACTTAAAGCAGAAGGAGCTACTATAAATTCATGGGGAGTAGGTACGAAGCTCATTACGTCTTTCGATTCACCTTCTCTTGGAGGAGTTTACAAATTAGCTGCATCTTGTGAAAATGGAACTCTTGAACCTAAGATAAAAATTTCTGAAAATCCAGAAAAAATAAATAATCCTGGTTACAAGAAAGTTATAAGAATATATAACGAAGACAATAAAGCAGAGGCAGATTTAATTATGTTACATGATGAAGTTATAGATGAATCTAAACCTTTAGAAATCTTCCATCCTACATATACATGGAAAACGAAGACATTTACAAAATATAAAGTTAAAGAGCTTCTTAAACCATTGTATATAAAAGGAATATGCAAATATAATAAAAAACCTGTTCTTGAAATAAAAAATCATGTACAATATGAATTAAGTACTATCTGGGAACAATACAAAAGACTTTCAAAACCGCACATTTATAAGGTTGATTTATCTAAAGATCTTTGGTATTTAAAAACAAAAATGATAGATTCTAAAAAAGTTTTATAGCATTAATTATTTTTATTTAAGGGGGACTGTTTATTTATGGATGTTACAGATTATAGAATCATAGAAATTTTACAGGATGATGGGAGAATTTCTATGAAGGACTTAGGAAAAATAGTTGGTTTAACTTCTCCTGCAGTTTCAGAAAGAGTCAAAAGATTAGAAGAATCTGGTGTTATAGAAGGATATAAGGCTATTGTTAACCCAGATTCATTAGGTAGGGTTATAAAGGCATTTATTCATATTTCTCTTCCAAGTAATGGATATACAGAATTTATTGAGTCAGCTGAAAAGGACCCTAGAATTGTAGAATGTCACCATATAACAGGTGATGATTGCTTACTTTTAAAAGTAATTGTAAAAGATATGTACGAATTAGAAAATGTGATTGATACTATAAAGAAAATTGGCTCTACTAAGACCTCTGTTATACTATCAACACCAATACAAGCAAAATCAATATTGTAATATAAGTTAAATACTAATGGTTTATTGATTAATAGACCATTAAGTATCCTTAATGAAATTCCAATTTTTGATATAAAAAAAGTTGTCTTTCATAATTTTATAACAAAGACAACTTCTTTTATGTTTTTGAAATTCACATAGCCTAGACTTTAACTAACCTTTTAAATTTTAATTGCACTGACTAAATTTATACATGTGTATAATTACTCTTATACAAGTAATTTGTTAGAATGTATTCCATATATGTCTTTAACACACTCACTTCTTCGCTTTTATCTAATAGTTTTATTGTAGAAACTATATCTGCATATCCAAGTAGTATTATGCCTATAGTATCTTCATCAACTAGATTAAATACATTAATCAATTCTTTTCTACTCAAATCATTTTTCTTATACAAAGATAAAAGTATCATGTGATATCTTACATATTTACTTATAAGTTTATATGTTTCTGTTGATAAATCTAACTTTATCCCCATATTGTCTACTATTTGAGCACCTATTTTTTCATGATTTGTAAAATGGACTCTTCCTGTTTCATCTAAAGTCATACTATCAGGCTTACCTATATCATGTAAAAATATTCCCAACTTTAGTGCATGTAATTTATTTATACCATCCTCAACATATACACTTAAATAATTTGACACATGTTCTCTTAAATGTATTGGGAAAAAATCTTTCTCATTTAGCACTATTTCCAATTCTCTTAATGCATTTATAGAATGTTCAAAGCAATTGACAACATGGTATTTACATTCTCCTACAGATTTCATACATTTTACTTTAGGTATTATTTTCTCTAATTCATCCTTTTCATCCAACTCTATAAATGTTTTATGTGTATCTTTTCTCTTTAAACTCTCTATTATAATTTTTTCTATTTCCATAAAATCACCTCAGATTCAGGTTTTATAAATCCAGAACTTGTTTATAAACTACATCCTTTTTTAATTTTCTATCTTTACAAACTATTTTTATTGCATCTTTTTTGTTCATACCACTTTCAATTAGTTTTAAAACATATTCTCTATCTGTAAGATCATCATAATCTTCTTTTTTTGTTTTTTCACCATGAAAGCCTTCTACTATTAATACGAATTCTCCTCTTACTTCTTTTTCATCAAATATTTTTATAACAGTTTCTATGTCTTCTCTGATTATCTCTTGATATTTTTTTGTAAGTTCTCTATTTATGGAAATTTTTCTATTTCCAAGAATCTTAAACATATCTTTTAGTGTATCCTTCAATCTATGTGGTGATTCATAGAAAATTATAGTTCTACTTTCTTCTTTTATTTCTTCTAATTGACCTCTTCTAACTTTTTTATCTCTATCTAAAAAGCCCTCAAAAACAAATTTATGTGTATCCATACCAGAACCAACTAAAGCAGTTACAAATGCTGTTGCACCTGGTAAAACTTCTATCTCTATATTGTTTTGTATGGCTTGTTTTATTATCTCTTCTCCTGGGTCAGATATACCAGGCATACCTGCATCACTTATCAAAGCTATATTTTCACCATCAATAAGTTTATTTATTAAATAATCGCCCTTTGAATCTTTATTATGTTCATGATAACTAGTTAAAGGTTTTGAGATTTCAAAATGATTTAAAAGTTTTATACTATGTCTTGTATCTTCTGCTGCAATCAAATCTACTTCTTTTAATACTCTTAAAGTTCTATATGTTATATCCTCTAGGTTTCCTATTGGTGTTGGACATATGTACAATTTCCCACTCATCTATAACTCTCCTATATCTTCATTATTATATATTGCTTTTAATTCTTTTGTATAATTCCCATCTTCTCCATAAACATACAATGGGTCTAATATCTTAAGCTCTGGTCTTCCATCTTTTACAAATTGAACCAAAACCAAATTAGGTGCTTTTTTAGGTCTTGGATGTACAAATTGGATAACTTTTGGCTCTAGTTTATATTTTCTTCCTAAGGTTATTATATCAACCAGCCTTGTTGGTCTATGTATCATAAAAAACTTCCCTCTAGGCATAACTAATCTAGATGCAGCTTTAATTACATCTTCCAAATTACACTTTACTTCATGTCTTGATATTGCTTTTTTATCATTTGGATTTTTTATTCCATCAATATGCATATATGGAGGGTTTGATGTAACTACATGATAACCATTTATATCCAAGACTTTATCAATAAATTTTATATCTTCATTTATAATCTCAACTCTTTCTTCCAAACTATTTAATTTTACAGAACGAGTTGCCATTTCATATACATCTTCTTGTATTTCTACACCAATAATTTTTTTAGCTTCACTTTTACCTGCTATCAAAATAGGTATGATACCTGTTCCTGTACCTAGGTCTACAACTTTAGCATCTTTTTTTATTTTAGTGAAATTAGCTAATAAAACTGCATCTATACCAAAACAAAATCCATTAGTATCTTGTATAAGTTTAAGACCTTTTAATTGTAAATCATCTATTCTTTCTGAATCTTTTAATTGAATATTCATAAACACTCCTCAAATATTAATAACTTCAAGTATTATTTGCTTTAAAAAAGGTAGGAAAAGCCCTACCTTAAATTTAATCTTCTAATTTCTTCAACTCTCTTAGTGTAGCTTCATCTAATCCATCATTATCTTTGCATTTACCACCACAGCCATCACATTTTCTAGGCTCTTTAAGTATTTTTATATCTTCTCTCGTGTATATCTTTACAGTTTTATCCTGAAATTCTACTTTAATTTGCTCTAATAGAGGATTTACTTCTACAACTTTTCCTTTTCCATCATCCGATTGCACTAGTGCACCTACAATAGGCATTTTTTCTATTGCCTCACTATATACATCGTGCTCATATTTTAAACAACAGAACAATCTTCCACATATTCCAGATATTTTTGTTGGGTTTAAAGATAAACTTTGATCCTTTGCCATTTTTATTGAAACTGGTTGAAAATCTCCTAGCCAAGAAGAACAACAAAGTTTTCTACCACAAGGGCCTAGACCCCCTATAGATTTTGCTTCGTCTCTAACACCAATTTGTCTAAGTTCTATTCTAGTCTTAAATATAGCAGCTAAATCTTTTACTAATTCTCTAAAATCTATTCTTCCTTCTGCTGTAAAGTAGAAAATTAATTTATTTCTATCAAATGTATACTCACAATCTATTAGAAACATTGTTAACTCATGTTCTTTTATTTTTTGTTGGCATAATTCAAAAGTTTCTTTTGCCTTTTCCTTATTTTCTAGATATATTTTTTTATCTTCTTCTGTAGCTATTCTTATGATTGGTTTTAGAGGAGAAACTAGCTCACTTTCATCCATATCTTTTGGTCCTACTACTACTTTTCCATACTCTAGACCTCTTGCAGTTTCTACAACTACATCCATATCTTGCTCTATATTAAAATCAACAGGGTCAAAATAATATATTTTTCCTGCACTTTTAAATCTTATACCTACTATTTTTATCATTTAATCACCTCGTATATATTTAAAGACATAACTTGTATGCTTATATTAAAATTGCAATTGCTCTTTATTTTACTCTTTGCATCTTCTATTATATCAATAATCTTGGACAATTGAGAATAACTAATTTTTCCACTCATATTTTGAATAAAAACTAGCTTATCTATATTTATTAACATATTTTTGTTTACATTTTCTTTTAGCAGAATAATATCTCGAAAATAGTTTATCATAATATCCAATAAACTTATAATATTACCTCTATATTTTTCCATATTATTTGGTATGTTCAGAATCTCTACTATGTTTTTATCCAACATTACCTGAATATACTGTTGTATATCTTCCCTCATCACAGAAAACTCAGTAGACTGAGATAGATTCAAAGCATTCTCAATACTTCCTCTTGAAAAAGTAGCCAATAGTTGGGCACTTTCTTCCTCTATACCTGTATCTATCAAATAATTTTTTAGATCTTCCATTGGTATAGGTGAGAACTTTATTATATCACATCTAGATTTTATAGTTTCTAATAAAGATTCTTTGTTGTTTGTGACTAAGATTATTATAGCATAATTAGGAGGTTCCTCCAGTGTCTTTAAAAGTGCATTCTGGGCTTCTACAGTCATTTTCTCAGCATTGTTAATTATATATATTTTATAGTCCTTATGAGGTCTTATTACTATGTCTGATTGTAATTTTCTGATTTGGGCTATTTTTATGCTATTTCCATCTGGCTTTATGAGTACATAGTCTGGACTATTTTCTAGATTTACATAGTCAAGCAACAATTTTGATAGTTCATCAGCAAACTTCTTTTTTCCTATTCCATCTATTCCCTCAAACATATACGCATTATTAAGTTTATTTTTTTTTATAGAATTTGTTAAATATTTCTTTGCAAAATTTTGACCTATAATATTTTCAAAATACATATTTATCTCTCCATAGATTTTATTAAATCAAGAACTATTTCATAAACTTCATCATGTATACTTTCAATACTTCTTAATTCGTTATCTGAAACACAATTTATTTTTTTCCAATCATATTTATCTGCTATGTATAAAGAGTTATTGTAAGATTTCTTCAAATACTCTATATCACTTTCATGAATATCTTTTTCTTCTTCTCCTGTAATCTTGTTTTTTCTATTTTCCATAAGTTTCTCACTAAACTCAATAGGAACGTCTAGAAATATAACACAATCAGGTTGTGGTATCTTAAATAAATTAAATTCATAGTCAGCCAACCAGTTCAAATATGCTTCTCTATCAGAAACGTCCATTTTAGAAGCCTGGTGTACCATATTAGAGGTTGTATATCTATCTGCGATAATTATTCCACCTTCATTATAAAACTCCTCCCAATCGGTTTTAAACGATGCGTATCTATCTGCAGTGAAAAAAGTTGATGCTATATATGGGTCTACATCTGATGCATTTTTACCAAAATCTCCTTTTAGATACATTTTTACCAAAGCAGATGATGGAGACTCATAATTTGGATATTCTACCTTCTTAATCATATAGCCTTCTTTTTTTAATCTTTCATATAATCTTTTTGTCTGAGTTGCCTTTCCACTTGCATCTGAACCACTTTCTATAATTATTAACTTACCTTTCATTTTCATATCCTCCATGCAAACACTTTTTACTTTTTAATATAATTTTTATTTGGACAATTTTATAACTTTATATAAACATTCTATCTATTACTCATTACAATTATAAGTTTTTTACTTTTGTATTATAAGTTTAAATGCTTTCTAAATCTATTACTTGTATAAAATTTAAACCTACATCTTTTAATCCACTTACAACCATACCTTTAGAATTACAGAACATTAAATAATCTATTATTTCTTTGCTTATAATTTCACCAGGAGATATTATGCTTATTCCAGGTGGATATGGCACTATACATTCACCACAGACTTTACCTATGCTGTCATATATTTTAACACTTTTTTTAGTTTTATAAAATGCTTCTCTAGGTGTTAATATTTTCTTTGGAATAATAGTAGGATATTTTTTATTTTCTAACTTTGTAAATTTAAAGTCTTTTTTTACAATATTGTTCAATGCTGTTTCTAAACTATTGAAATCCTTAGTACTATTTCCTATTGTACATATTAAAAGGACTCCATAATAATTAGATAATTCTACTTGTATGTTGTGTTTATTTCTTAAGATATTTTCTAATTCATAACCTGTTATACCTATATTTTTAGAAGATATAAATATCTTTGTTTTATCATTTGTATCATATATCTCAATATTTTCATTAATATTATCTTTAAAGACTCTAATTTTATTTAAAAGCTCTTTCATTAGTTCTTGTCCCTTATTTTTATATATATCCACTGCTAACTCCAAAGAAGATAGCAATAGATATGAAGGACTCGATGATTCTGTAATTCTCAACATATTTAAGAGTTTATCTATGTCAATTCGATTTCCTTTTGTATGTATCATTGATGATTGAGTAAATGATGGAAGTGTTTTATGAGTGCTCTGCACAACTATATCTGCACCTTGTTCAAGAGCTGTTTTAGGAAGTTTTTCACTAAGACCTAAATGAGCACCATGTGCTTCATCTATTATTACCACCATCTTTTTATTATGTGCATAATTACAAATATGTTCTAAATCATATGTCATCCCATAATATGTAGGATATGTAAGAAGCACTGCTTTTGCATCTAAATTTTTATCTATTACATCAATTACATTATTTATAGATATTCCCTTTAAAACATTTGTATCTTCACTTATTTCACAAGAAATATACTCTATATCTATATCTCCCAAAATACATGCATTTATAACAGACTGGTGACAATCTCTATTTACAATTATTTTGCTCTTAGGAGTGCACACTGACATTATTGCAGACTGTATTCCACAACTACTCCCATTCACTAGATAATATGTATAATCGCTTTTAAATACTCTTGATGCTTCCTCCTGTGAGCGCTTTATAATTCCTTCTGGAGAATGTAGGTTATCTGTTCCTAATATTTCAGTAGTATCCATTTTATACAAATTTTCCAGTGCATTTTTGTATCCTAATTTCTCATAAATACTACCTTTTTTATGACCAGGCATATGAAAAGATATTACTTCTTCATCTACAATTTTACTTAATTCATTAATTATAAACATATATTAATAATACTCCTTTTTACATAGTACTTCTTTTTTGCATAATACGTCTTTTTAAAAACTTTAATTCTTATCTATTTTACCATTAAAAAAGATACAAATTAAGATTTTTATAAAATTAAATACCTCATCCTAAATATTTAGGATGAGGTATTTAATATAAAAGTATAAATTAAATTATTCTCTATCATCAGACATTAAGCTTGGTATTAAGTATAATCCAGCTAAACCTACAATGAAGTATATTATTCTACTTACCATTTCATATGTTCCACCAAAAATGCTACCTATTAAATCTGTACCTAGGATACCAATTCCTCCCCAGTTAAGAGCACCGATTATAGCTAAAATTAAAGCAACTTTTTTCATTTGTATCACTCCTCAAGAATTAAATTTTTATAATAGTCCATAATTCCTGTGTTTAGTTTTCCCGAAATGAAAAAAGAAATTCATATTTTTTGTCTTTTTTTACAAAAAATAAAAAAGATTACGTGGCTACGTCCTACTCTCCCAGGCAGTTTCCCACCAAGTACCATCAGCGCTAGAGAGCTTAACTTCTGTGTTCGGAATGGGAACAGGTGTATCCTCTCTGCTATTGTAACCACATAATCTTTATGCTTAATATCTCTATTAAGTTTTTAGAATCTAGTAATACTAGTTTCTTTAGAGTTAACACTCTAAAAACTGCACATATATTTTACTGAATGGACATCAAATAATTTGGTCAAGTCCTCGACCTATTAGTATCGATAAGCTAAATACATTGCTGCACTTACACCTTCGACCTATCAACCAGATAGTCTTTCTGGGGTCTTACCCTTGCGGTGGGAAATCTTATCTTGAAGTC
>JABBZI010000159.1 GCA_012955965.1 Clostridioides difficile | reverse complement strand
CCTATAGTGTTTGGCTCTCCACAAGCAAGACCAGCCATTATAGTTGGCATATCTCCTCCAACAAATCTTGGTTTTCCATCTCCTGCTTCTGCTGATTTATAGTAACAATCAGCTTCATCAGCTTCTACTACTACTGTTATTGGGCATTCATCATAGATTGAAGCAACATATCCTTGAACTGCTCCAGCAAGTGAACCAACTCCTGCTTGCACAAATACGTGTGTTGGTCTATCTACTCCATACTCTTTTAATTGCTCTATAGCTTCTTTAGCCATAGTTCCATATCCTTGCATTATCCATGCTGGGATTTCTTCATATCCATCCCATGCTGTATCTTGAACCATTACTCCGTGGTCATCAGCTTCTGCAT
>JABBZI010000158.1 GCA_012955965.1 Clostridioides difficile | reverse complement strand
AGCAAATCCAGCAGTACAAAATGATTTAGATAATGTAAGTGTATTAGTTAAAGCAGGAGCAGTATCTGGAACAGGAGCTACAGACTCAGTAGCAAATACAACATTTGAAGTTAAAAAGTATGTAGCACCAGCAGTAGGTCAATTAACTTTTGATGCAACAGATAAACAAATAAAAATGGCATCAGGTGATGAAATGGTAGATCCATCAGATAATGAATATGTACTAACATTAACAAATGGAACAGTAACAAATGGAGATGTAAAAGCGAATGTTGAAGTAACAGGATTACCATCAGGATTAGATTATACAGCAGTAGGGAATACATCAGCGAATACAATAACAGTAACAGTATCAGGAACAGCAAATCCAGCAGTA
>JABBZI010000157.1 GCA_012955965.1 Clostridioides difficile | reverse complement strand
AGAAGCCTTTCTTTTTTTGTTTCTTTCCCTTTTATTATACCCATTTTTTATTCTTTTATTATCTACCACTTGTCTCACATACTCCATCATTTCTTTATATTATACTCTATCTCACACTCTTCTACACACAACTTTTTTTTTTTTTTTTTTTTTTCTATTAAATTTTTCTTTTTTTTTTTTTTTTTTTTTTTTTTTTTTTTTTTTTTTTTTCTTTTTTTTTTTCTTTTTTTTTTTTTTTCTTTTCTTTTTTTTTTTCCTTCTTATTTCTTTTTTTCTTTAATTTATCCTTTTGTAGTTTCTATTTGTTGACATTTTTTGTTTTTTGATGTTATTTTTGTTGCATTTTATGTTGTAAATTTAATTTCTTTATATTTATATTCATTAA
>JABBZI010000156.1 GCA_012955965.1 Clostridioides difficile | reverse complement strand
AATGGCAACGTCCATTCCGTTGGCAAAGCAAAGGCTGAACTGCTGAAGAACGTTTGTGACATAGGAGTACTAGCACTGCTGTACATATTCCTCACCATCTGCACTACCTCCGCAAGCGTTTCATCAGAGCATTCATTTGAAACCACGATACCGCAGGCTCTATCTGGAATGATCACTGAGTAGCCTGATGGAAATATTCTTTCAAGTTCGTAGTGCAGTAATACTTTACTGGAACTGATAGTGTCTTCGTCATCCAGAAAAGCAATCCATTCTGGCTGCCCCGTAACCACATTGTCTTTTCGGTATCGGTGGAAATAGGCTGACTGACGAACATTATCTAATGCCTGCTGCTGCCAATTCAAACCTGACTGGTTCAATTC
>JABBZI010000155.1 GCA_012955965.1 Clostridioides difficile | reverse complement strand
TAACCAAACTAAAACATAAGGATGAAATAAACCTAAGTGTGAAAGTTACGAAAGTAGAAAAAATTGGTTAGATGGTATAAGGTTAAACCCTAAGTACTTTAAAATGGGCAATCAGCAGGTAAGCTCCAAATAGGAGAAACTTCAACGACTATTCCTCTTGAGGGAAGTACACTACAAGTTATCGGTAGTGGAAGTGGGTAGACCTTAACGGATAATGCCGAAGGATAAGATATAGTCTGTGCTTGCATGAAAGTGTAAGAAGTTCATAAGAGAACTGCATAGGTAGTAGCGAACTTATGTGAACGACAACCTCAAAAATGATAAAAGTTAAGGGCTTACAGTTCTTATATATTTTATTTAAAAAATAAATATGAAAACCT
>JABBZI010000154.1 GCA_012955965.1 Clostridioides difficile | reverse complement strand
CCTACTGCTGTATAATCTAATCCTGATGGTAATCCTGTTACTTCAACATTCGCTTTTACATCTCCATTTGTTACTGTTCCATTTGTTAATGTTAGTACATATTCATTATCTGATGGATCTACCATTTCATCACCTGATGCCATTTTTATTTGTTTATCTGTCGCATCAAAAGTTAATTGACCTACTGCTGGAGCTGCCACATATTTTTTAACTTCAAATGTTGTATTTGCTGTTGAATCTGTAGCAGTTGCTTCAGATACTGCTCCTGCTTTAACTAATACACTTACATTGTCTAAATCATTTTGTACTGCTGGATTTGCTGTTCCTGATACTGTTACTGTTATTGTATTCGCTGATGTATTCCCTACTGCTGTATAATC
>JABBZI010000153.1 GCA_012955965.1 Clostridioides difficile | reverse complement strand
GTTTATTGGCTATTTGACATTGCTCAGAAAGATAATTATCGGACTTATCAATTTTACCAGTGTAAATAGTTGCGTTGCCATATTTTAGCCATTTTACTATTAAATCTGTTAGTATTCTATTTTCTTTACCTTCATCTATATAACCAACTGCTCCTGTTCCTTTTCCTGCTAGTGTGTGACCTGGCACTATTGCAATTTTCATTATTTGTCACCATCCTTTAGTTGTTTATAAACTTGATTAGCTCCTATTGCTACTCCCCAACATAAAATTCCTTGTAAAATTGAACTTGGATTAAATCCTAGCATCCATATTGAAAATACTATACCAAGTACCAGTAATATAATTGGAATGTATTTATTATCTAGTTGCTTATATTTCT
>JABBZI010000152.1 GCA_012955965.1 Clostridioides difficile | reverse complement strand
TAACCAAACTAAAACATAAGGATGAAATAAACCTAAGTGTGAAAGTTACGAAAGTAGAAAAAATTGGTTAGATGGTATAAGGTTAAACCCTAAGTACTTTAAAATGGGCAATCAGCAGGTAAGCTCCTAAGTAGGAGAAACTTCAACGACTATTCCTCTTGAGGGAAGTACACTACAAGCTATTGGTAGTGGAAGTGGGTAGACCTTAACGGATAACGCCGAAGGATAAGATATAGTCTGTGCTTGCATGAAAGTGTAAGAAGTTCATAAGAGAACTGCATAGGTAGTAGCGAACTTATGTGAACGACAACCTCAAAAATGATAAAAGTTAAGGGCTTACAGTTCTTATATATTTTATTTAAAAAATAAATATGAAAACCT
>JABBZI010000151.1 GCA_012955965.1 Clostridioides difficile | reverse complement strand
AAGCGAATGTTGAAGTAACAGGATTACCATCAGGATTAGATTATACAGCAGTAGGGAATACATCAGCGAATACAATAACAGTAACAGTATCAGGAACAGCAAATCCAGCAGTACAAAATGATTTAGATAATGTAAGTGTATTAGTTAAAGCAGGAGCAGTATCTGGAACAGGAGCTACAGACTCAGTAGCAAATACAACATTTGAAGTTAAAAAGTATGTAGCACCAGCAGTAGGTCAATTAACTTTTGATGCGACAGATAAACAAATAAAAATGGCATCAGGTGATGAAATGGTAGATCCATCAGATAATGAATATGTACTAACATTAACAAATGGAACAGTAACAAATGGAGATGTAAAAGCGAATGTTGAAGTAACAG
>JABBZI010000150.1 GCA_012955965.1 Clostridioides difficile | reverse complement strand
CTATTTCTCTTTCTATGGTTTTTGGCGTGAACAATACTAATATGCACGATGATTTTATAGAGTTGAACCAAAAACTAGGGACAACTCCAAGCGTTAGAGCATTTATTCCAAAGGGAAGAGGTTATCAAACTAAGGAGTTATTTAATAATGGAGAGGTGAAATTTCCTATGTCAATTGCAATTATATATAATGATATATCTAAAACAAATAGCACAAGAATTAATACCTGTGCATGTGATGCATTTGAAAATAGTTTATACATAGATGCAAATGGAGATTGTTACCCTTGTCCATCTTTAAATTTAGATGAGTATAAGATAATAAATCTAGCTAAAGAAAATATTAAAATTGAATATGTTAAAAATAGAATGGGAGTATTAAAA